>CAYQYB010000128.1:0-7242 GCA_964421535.1 uncultured Verrucomicrobiota bacterium
GTCGTAAATAAAAACCCTGCCAATCCCGTAATCACCGTGCGCCGGGAAAACGGCGGCTCGCCGTTTCACGTCACCCAGACCAACACGCCGGGCGGCACCTGCCTCTTCAAGTCGCCGGCGTCCGCCGCCGAGGGGACCGGCAAGCTGATCGTGGAGTACCGGAACCTCAGCGGCTCGCCGATCATCGTCGCCTTCGATCCCGACGAAGGCCTCAAGCTCTTCTCCTACGCCGCCAACTTCGAATCGAACCTCGTGCGTGCGCTCCTCGCGATGCTGGTCCGCCTCGCGTTCTTTGCCGCCCTCGGCGTCACCGCCGGCAGCCTGTTCTCGATGCCTGTCGCGTCGTTCGTCGCGGTCTGCGGGCTGATCATGCTTCAGATCAGCGGCTACATCCAGTCCGTCGCGGGACGCGGCGTCGCCCCCCACTCCCACCACGGCGAGGCGCACGGGCCCACGGCCTGGGATCAGATCTTCGGAGTCGTGTTCAAGGCGTTCAGCACGGCCGTCGGCCCGCTGCAGAACGTCGATCCGCTCGAGCTTCTGTCCACCGGCCAGCTGATGACATGGACGTGGCTCGGCTCGCTGTTTCTCGTGCACGTGGTGATCTACGGAGGAGCGCTGATGCTGCTCAGCGTGTGGGTGCTGAACAAACGGGAGCTGGCATTGCCGTCATGAAGCAGGATTTTCCAAACATTGGAAAATTTTCGGGCGATTTTTCCAAACATTGGAAAATCCCTACCTCCATCCTGCTCCTCGCCGTCGCCGCCGCCTGCTTCTGGCTCAGCGGACGGATGAACGAGTCGCTGATCGAACTCCGAAAGGAGTACCGGCTCGACCAAGCTGACCCGCTGGAGAATTCGCCGCCGCTGGTCGCGTTCACGACCGTCGCGATCGGCGGCTTCCGCGGCATCCTCGCCGACATGCTCTGGATCCGGGCCTCGACGCTGCAGGACGAGGGGAAATATTTCGAGCTGGTCCAGCTGGCGGACTGGATCACGAAGCTGGAGCCTCGCCTGGCCGACGTGTGGTCGTTCCAGGCGTGGAACCTCGCGTACAACATCAGCGTGTTCTTCAATTCGCCGGCCGACCGCTGGCGATGGGTGCGGCACGGGATCGAACTCCTGCGCGACCAGGGCCTGCGCTACAACCCCGGCAACGCGGCGCTCTGCCGCGAGCTCGGCTGGATGTTCCAGCACAAGGTCGGCGGGGCTTACGACGAGATGCACATGGTCTACAAGAGCTCGTGGGCCGCCGAGATGATGAGGCTGTTCGACGGCCCGCGGCCCGACTACGCGCACCTGCCGGCCGCCGTTTCGAACCGGATGATGACCGTCTACAAACTGAACCCCGCGGTCATGGAGCAGATCGATCGCACCTGCGGCCCGCTGGATTGGCGTCTGCCGCCGGCGCACGCGCTCTACTGGGGGCTTGCGTCGCGGCGTTTTGCGAGCGGCTTCGATGTCGTCGCGGCCGACCGCATGATCTTCCAGGCGATGGCCGACGAGTTCAAGCAGGGCGCCCTGCTCTTCCGGCCGGAGGAAGGCGTGTTCGTCCCGATGCCAAACCTGGACGTGCTGCCAAGAACCCGCGTCGCGTACGAGCAGGCCATCGCGAACCACCCTGAACAGGAAACGATGAAGCTCGCTTACCAGAACTTCCTGAATGACGCCGTCGTCATCCTGTTCACGTCCGGCCGCGAAGACGACGCGCAGCGGCTGTTCGACGAAATCAACGACCCGCTTCCTCCGGATCAACGGACAGCCGATCTCGACACGTTCCTCTATCGCGCCGTAGTGGGCGGTCCGGAAAGCCTGACCCGCGACGACGCGGCGGCGCTCCTCGATCATCTCGAATACCAAACCGCTTTCTGGACGGCGCTCGGCGTGGACGAGCGCGCGGAAGGCTTCGCCCGGCTCACGGAAATCTGCAGGAAGAAGATCGTCACCGTCGCGGGCGAAAAACTCCCGCCGGAGAAGCAAATCCGCGCAGCCGCCCGCCAGAAGGTCCTGGCAAACCCGCCTTCAACGAAAGCTGAGCAACGGCTTATGCTTCCGTAACAAGAGGTAGGGCGAAGCCTCCGGCTGAGCCGTGTTCACCGTCTCCGGCTCGGCAGGGACGCCTCGCCCTACCGATGCCGGCTCAGCGCAGGCGCAAAGCCATAAGCCGGTCGATCATTCCGTCCGGGACGAACGCCCGCAGGAATTCCATCATGTGCGCGACCGCCGTGACGGGGTATCGTCGCCGCGGCCGCGGCGACTCGATCGCGTGCGCGATCTTCCGCGCGACGGATTCCGGCGAGAGCATGAACATGTGGCTGAGCTTCTTCGTTCCCGCCTCGCCCATCTGCTCACGGTAGTACTTCTCGAAATGCGACCGGCCGAAATTCTCCTGCTGGGTCCGCGCCCGCTCCCTCGACGACTTCCGGAAAGCTGTTTCGATCGGGCCGGGCTCGACCAGCGAAACGGCGACCCCGGACTTCCACAGTTCAACGCGCATCGCGTCGGACATGGCCTCCACGGCGAACTTGGACGCGGAGTACACGCCCATGAACGGCAGGCTGACGCGGCCGAGCACGGAACTCACGTTCACGATGCGGCCGTAGCCCTGGCGGCGAAACGCGGGAATGAGTTGGTTCGTCAGCTCCTGCAGGCCGAACACGTTGACCTCGAACTGATCGCGCATCGCGTCGCGGGTCATGTCCTCCATCGCGCCGGGTTGGCCGTAGCCGGCGTTGTTCACGAGCGCGCCGAGATTTCCGCCGAAAAGTCGGAGCACATCGTTCGCCGCCTGCTGGATCGCCGCGCTGTCGGTCACGTCGAGCGCCACCGGATTGAAGCCTTCCGCGCGGAGCTGCTGAATATCCTCCGGCTTGCGCGCGGTCGGAATCACGGCCCACCCGCGGTCGCGCAGGTATCGCGCCGCCGCGAGGCCGATGCCCGACGAGCAGCCGGTGATCAGGACGCTTCTCGAAATGACATCAGGATACTTCATAAGCACTCAATCTCCTCGCGGCCACAGTTTACCGAAGAACTCCGTTCACGGCAAACATCGCGTGCGCAGACCCACCCCTGCAGTTCCCTCCGAGGAGGGGACCTTCTTTTGAAAATCCCCTCCCTTGGGAGGGGTGGCGAAGCCGGGGTGGGTTGGTCCTGATTTCTTTTGACACTCCCCATCCACGCTGTAATCTCGCCATGCTGTAATGAGTCGCTGGGGGAGTCCCGATCGGTGGATCGGGACTGAGAGTTCCCGGAGCCGGGATAACCCCTTGAACCTGTTTGGGTAATTCCAACGGAGGGAAGCGACGGCGAATCAACCGCCTCTCCCTCCCGCGGAATCATCCGACGCAACCAAGGACGAATCGTGTCGCTGACTGCGCCTGTGGAGAAGACGGAACGGAGCTTGAGCGGGATGGACTTCTTCCTGCTCTGGATGGGCGCCGCCATATCGCTCGGAGAGATATGGGCCGGCGGATTGCTCGCGCCGATGGGATTGGCCGCCGGACTGCTCGCGATCCTGCTCGGCCACGTCATCGGCAACACGCCGATGGCGCTGGGCGGCGTGATCGGCAGCCGCCACGGGGTTCCCGCCATGGTGAGCACGCGCGGCGCGCTAGGACTTCGCGGCTCGTACGTGCCGGCCGTGCTGAACGCGCTGCAGCTCGTCGGGTGGACCGCCGTCATGCTCTGGATCTGCGGGCACGCGGCGGCCGGCCTCGCACCCGGCAGCCGGCTCGGGCCGCGGTCGTGGATCGTCATCTCCGGGGTGCTGACCACGGCGTGGGCCTTCTCAGGGCGCCGCTTCTGGAAACAGCTTCAGCGTGTCGCCATCGTCCTGCTCATCGTTCTGTCCGTGGTGATGTCGTTCGTCATTTTCAGCAGGCACGGGATTGCCTCCCTTCTCGCGGTGAAGCCCACGGGCGGCATGCCGTTCGTGCAGGGACTGGACATCGTCATCGCGATGCCGATTTCCTGGCTGCCGCTGGTCTCAGACTACTCGCGCTTCGCCGTCAACACGCGCCGGAGCTTCTGGGGCACGTGGTGGGGCTATCTCCTGGCCGGGTCGTGGATGTACGCCGTCGGGCTCTGCGCCGCGCTGGCATCCAGCACCGAGACGCCGGACACCATGGTGATCAACCTCATGGCATCCATGAGCCTCGCCCTCCCCGCCCTCCTGATCGTCCTTCTCTCAACGATCACCACCACCTTTCTCGACATCTACTCCAACGCGATTTCGATCCAGAGCATCCTCCCGAAGCTCAACGAGCGGGCCGCGGTCGTGGCTTGCGGCGCGCTGGGAACGTTGCTCGCGGCGTTCTTTCCGGCGGACCAATACCAGGACTTCCTGCTTTTCATCGGCGCGATGTTCTGCCCGCTGTTCGGGATCGTGCTGGCGGATTACTTCGTCCTCAGGAAGATGCAGTACGTGGCGGCCGAACTGTTCGGCGGCACGCTGTATCGGTACGCGCGGGGCTTCAACATTGCCGCGCTCGCCGCGTGGGGCTTCGGGATCGGCGTGTACCGCTTTGCCGTGCACGCGGGCTGGGCGTGCGGCGCTTCCGTGCCCAGCATGGTGGGAGCCGGGTTGCTTTATCTTCTGCTCAAGCATAAGCTTTTCGCGGGGAACGCGAACAGGGGCGCGGAATGACCAAACCCATCACATGGACCATCGCGGGGTCCGACTCCGGCGGCGGGGCCGGGATCCAGGCCGACCTGAAAACCATGAACGCCCTCGGCGCGATGGGCTGCTCCGTCATCACCGCGCTGACGGCGCAGAACACGCTCGGCATTTCGGAGATCGAGTACCCGTCCCAGTCCATGCTCGCCGGGCAGATGCTCGCGCTCTCCGCGGACCTGCCGCCCGCGGCGGTCAAGATCGGCATGCTCGGCAGCACGGCGAACATCGAGACGATCGTCCAGCACCTGGCGCCGCTGAACGCGTACACCGTGTTCGATCCGGTCATCGTGTCCAGCAGCGGCCGCGCGCTCCTCGAGCCGCACGCCATCAACGTGCTGATCTGCCGGCTCATGCCGCTCGTGCACCTGCTCACGCCGAACATCGGAGAGGCGGAACTCCTGCTCGGGCGCAAGATCGAAACCATCCCCGAGGTCCAGGCCGCCGCGATCGACCTGATCAAGTTCGGGGTCAAGTCCGTCCTGATCAAGGGCGGCCATCTGCCCGGCGCTCAATGCCGGGATTACTGGACGGACGGCGCGAGCAAGGCGTGGCTCGTGAGCCCGCGCCAGGACGTCGCGCACACGCACGGGACCGGATGCACCCTTTCCTCCGCGATCACCGCCTTCCGGGCCCTGGGCCACGGGGAACTCGACGCCGTGGTCCTCGGAAAAGCCTACGTGAACCAAGGCTTGAGACAGGGCACGAATATCGGCAAAGGGAGAGGCCCCCTCGCCCACGAAGGCTGGCCTTGTTCGCCGGACGACCTCCCGGAGATCGACGAACGGACCACCAACATCGAGTTCCCCGACTGCGGACCGGAGCCCCTCGGTTTCTACCCCATCGTCGACCGGGCTGCGTGGCTCGAGAAACTCCTGCCGGCGGGCGTGCGGACCATCCAGCTGAGGATCAAAGACCTGTCCGGCGCGGACTTGGATTCGGAGATCCGGAAAGCCGTCGCCGTCGCGCGGAAGTTCGGCGCGCGCCTGTTTGTGAACGACCACTGGGAACCCGCCCTGCGGCACAAGGCCTACGGCGTTCACCTGGGGCAGGACGATTTACCCGGCGCGGATCTCGAGGCACTGGCGGAAGCCGGCATCCGGCTCGGCGTCAGCGTCCGGTCGTACACCGAGGCGGCGCGCGCCGCGGCGCTGCATCCATCGTACACGGCCATCGGCGCGATCTTCGCGACCGGATCGAAGGATATCGATTACGCGCCCGTCGGCGTGCACGGGTTCGAGCGCATGCGCAAGCTGATCCGCGGGCCCGTCGCGGCCATCGGCGGCATCACGCTGGAGAAGGCGGCGGAACTGGCCGAGGCTGGCGCGGACGGGCTGGCGGTCATTTCAGATGTGTTGAACGCCGCCGATCCAATCGCCCGCGCGAAGAGCTGGCTGGGGTTCTGGGGAGAGAGGAGTCCAAAGTCCAAAGTCTAAAGCCCAAGGTGTCAGTGCGCTGACTTTGGACATTGGACTGCCGATCTTTGGACTAGCCTTACGGCTGCAGGATCTTCGCCAGGATGATGCCGAGAATGAACCAGATCGGCAGTGACGCGATCAGGCCCCAAGCGATCATCCGCGTCTTCTTCAGCCGCGCCTGCAGGTCGCGGCTTTCCAATGCGTGCTCCAGCCGGATTCGCATTTCCTCGATCCGGCAGGGCTTGGACAGGAAGTCGGCGGCGCCGTTACGGATGGACTCCACGGCGTTCGGGATCGAGGGATACGCCGTGAGAATGATCACGATCGCGTGGGGATCGATCTGCAGAAGGGCGCGCGTCAGGTCCATGCCGCTCATTCCGGGCATGCGCACATCGGTGATGACCACATCGGGCGGGAGACTCTCGTGCTTGTACGCGGCCAGGACATCCTCGGCCGCCGAGAACGAGCGCACCTGGTAGCCCAGTTCCTTGATCATGGCCTCGAGGGCATCGCGTACCGCCTCTTCATCATCCACGACCCAGATTGTTGTGGCCATAAAGCTCTCCTCGAGTTAACCGGAAGATGCTGGAAATCTATCACCGGCAGGGGATTGTGTCCATAGGGATTGGGTGGACGGGAACGGGACAATCGTCCTCGTCCTCCTCCTCGTCGTCGTACTCGATCTTGTCAACGACCGAGGAATTCAACCGCAGTTGTACCCAGGCCTGCCGTGGAGTAGAATAGGTAAACTGATGCACCACCACGTCACATCTCGCTGCAGGCACGCGCACGTTTTTCATTACAGCGGGCAGCGGGCCGAAAGAAAGACCATGCGGGTCGTGCTGTTGACCGTCTTCATGATGGTCGTCGAGATCGCGGCCGGCTGGCTGTTCAACTCGATGGCCCTGCTCGCCGACGGCTGGCACATGAGCACGCACGCCGCGGCGCTGGGCATCTCGTGGATCGCATTTTCCCTGGCGCGGCGCTACGCGGCGGACCAGCGGTTCGCGTTCGGCACCTGGAAGATCGAGGTGCTCGGCGGCTTCGTGAGCGGCATTCTTCTCGGAATCGTCGGCATTGCCATGGCCGTGGTCTCGGTGGAGCGTCTCTTCCACCCGGCGACAATCCACTTCAATCAGGCGATCCTTGTGGC
>CAYQYB010000129.1:0-7210 GCA_964421535.1 uncultured Verrucomicrobiota bacterium
AGCGAAAGCGCGCGCGCGGGAGGAGCTGTTTGCCCGCGGCCCGGACGGCCTGCGCGTCGTGATGACATACGTTCATCTGGAAAACGTGGCGATTGGAGTCACGGCCGAGAACATGGTTCGCGAGATGGATACGCAGAAGGTCGCCGCGGTTCTCTCCGAGTTCCTGAACGATGGGCATCCCAAGACGCGCAAGCTGGCGGCGTACTGGCTCGGGTTTCACATGACGCCGGAATACGCGGAGCGGGTTCTGCCGCTGCTGAAGGACGACGAGGCGGCCGGCGCGGCCATCCGCACGCTCGGCAAGTGGCGTGTGCGCGACGCCATTCCGGAAATCATCCTGTCCCTCAAGCACGAGAAAGAAACGCGCCGCATCGCCGCGGCGAACGCGTTGCGCGATATCGGCGATCCCTCGGTTGTGCCGGAGCTTGAGCCTCTTCTGACTGACCGCGTGTTCACGGTGCGCGAAGTCGCCGCGCGGGCGTTGTCGAAACTACGGAGCACTCCGCCATGAGGCGAACCTTCAAACAAGCGTTGCTCCTCGCATGTGTGTGCCTGTCTTCATCGGGCGCCTTCGCCGAATTCGGCATGGGCTGTCTGCCGGAGCCGCCGGGCGCGCTGGACGGCGTGCCGGTGTTTTCCAAGCCGCCCCCGCCCGCGCCGGGGCCGCGGCCGGCGTTCGGCGTACAGCCCGGCGAACTGCCGCCGGCGATGGACAATTCGACGCAAAGCTACTTTCCGCCCATCGGCAACCAGGGCAGCCAGGACGCCTGTTCGGCGTGGGTCACGACGTACTACTACCTGAGCTACCTTCAGCGGCGCGACAAGGGCTGGACCGGCGGCGCCAGCTCGAACCTGTTCAGCCCCGCGTTCGGCTACAACCAGCTGCGGGCCGAAACCGGCGGCTCCATCATCAGCGACTACATGAAGATGCTCGCGCGGCTTGGCGCGTGCACGCTGGCGGACATGCCGTACGTTGCGGCGGACGACGACACGCAGCCGGACGAGTCGGATTTCCGCAACGCGGCCGAATTCCGAACGCTCGGGTTCGCCTATTTCACGATCACGAATGACGAGGGCGTGGTGCTCCTGAAACAGCACCTCGCGTCCACGAACATCGCCGTGACGAGCATGAACGTGTACAGCAATTTCCTGTTCGCGGCGACGAACGGGACCACGAACACGTTCCGCTACAGCGCGGTCACGACGAACGCCAACGTGATGGTCGGCCAATCGGGCGTGTACATCGGCGGCCATGCGGTGACGATTGTCGGGTACGACGACAACAAGGCGTACGGGACGAACTCCGGGCAGAAGGGCGCATTCAAGATGGCCAATTCGTGGGGGACCAACTGGGGCAACCGGGGCTTCTTCTGGGTCGGCTACGAGTATTTCAAGACCATTGGAACGAGCCACGAGTGGAACAACGACAACCAGTGCTACGTGACGTGGGACCGCGAGGGCTACGAGCCGAAGGCGTACATGACGATCCGGACGACGCACCCGAAGCGCGAGCAGATCCGGCTCGCCGTGGCGGTCAAGGACGGCATGGAAGTCTACCGTTACTACTACTACGGGTGCGCGTACGCCGCGCGCACGAACTACACGAACTCGCCGTATCTTTACACGTATCCCGGGGGCGTGACGAACAGCCCGGACCTGGTGCTCGATGTGTCCGAACTTCTTCACTACACGAAGGACGCTCTCTCCTCAACGTGGCTCGTGCTCCTGGGCGACGCGTGGAAGGACGGCATCACGGGAACCGTGGACTACGTGAAGATCGAGAGCTACGGCGCATCCGTGGAGACGAACTTGGACACGTGGATCTACGAGGATATGACGGACGGCCAGGATCTCGGCACGCAGATCTCGCTGGATATCGCGATCAACCGGCCGAACCCGCAGATTCTCTTTATCGATGGCGACTGGAGCCTGAGCGGGACCTGGTATCCGAATTCGTGGGCGAGCAACTACCGATGCTACACGTACGGCTACGAGGTGGATCCGCTTCAGTCGCTCACGGCCATGGCGGTGACGGACTCGAACGTCGAATTTCAGGCGGTGAATCTGGATACCCAGGTTCTGCCCAGCCTGACGGGTTACTCCATCGTTTACTGGCTGACGGGCAAGTACGCGGCCTATGAGAACCCGACCGTCTGCCCTCTGGTGGCTTCCGACATCCGGACGCTGACGAACTACATGGGTCGTGGCGGGCGACTGCTGCTCGAAGGCGAGGCGGTTTGCCCTTCGCTCGGGAACACCCATGCGTTCGTGAGCAACTGGCTGAGGGTCGGCTCCACCGCCTGGGAGTCGGACACGCCGCCGCCGATGGTCTACCTGAACGGCGCGACCAACGATCCGGTCAGCGGAGGGATGTTCCTGCCGTTCTCTCCCGACAACGCATCGGCCACCTATCAGCAGCGGCCGAACAAGGCTGCCGCGGGAAACGGCGCGGTGAGTCTCTTCACGCGGTCCGACAACGGAGACGCGTGCGGCGTGCGTTTCGACAGCGGCAACTACCGCGTGGTTCATTTCCCGTTCGAGCTGTACGGGGTCGGCGACGTGAAGGACCGGTACACGCTGATGCAGCGGGCGCTGAGCTGGATCGCCGAGAACGAGCTGGTGGTCGTGTCGGCGAACGGCGGGGAGGCGCCCGCCGGCACGAACAGCTACCGGAAGGGCACGACGGTCGAGTGCCGCCTCACGAACTCGTCGATCACGGCGGGGAGCACGCAGTTCGTTTGCGGCGGCTGGAGCGGCACCGGCAGTGTTCCCTCCGCCGGCAGCGGCACGAACGTTTCGTTCGCGCTGACGAACAACTCGAGAATCACCTGGCTCTGGACCACGAACTTCCTGTTCGCCGTTGCGGCGGGCGAACACGGAACCGCCTCCGGCGGCGGCTGGAAGGCCTACGGAAGCAATGTTGCGGCGCTGGCGACGGCGTCGAACTACTACCACTTCTGCGTCTGGACGGGCGACGTGGCGGGCGCGAGCGCCACGAACAACCCCGTGTCCGTGGCGATGGATCGCCCGCGCTCGATCGAGGCGTTCTTCGCGGAGAACCTGGCTACCAACGGCACACCGGAATGGTGGCTTGCGGCGTACGGCTGGACGAACAACTTCGACGCCGCGGCGACCAACGATAGCGACGGCGACGGCGCGGCGACGTGGGAGGAATGGGTGGCCCTGACCGATCCCACCAACCGGTGGGACAGCTTCATGATCAGCTCGGCCGCGAACACGGCCGGCGGCAACGTCATCACCTGGGTATGCCGCACGGGCCGGACCTACGACGTCTCGTGGTTCACGAATTTCGCGTTTGAAGGCGGCGTGCTCAGCAGCAACATGGTCTATCCGCAGAGCCGCTGCACGGATACCGTGAACTCCTCCAAGTCTCTCATCTTCTACCGCGTGCGCGTCGGGAAATAGACTTTGACAAGCGATGCCGCGGAGCTAAGTTGTTCGAAGCCATCCTCAGGGAGGCTCAACCAGAAGGAGAGGATCATGTTCAAGAGCTGGATCAAGGAGTTCAAGGAATTTGCCATGAAGGGCAATGTGCTCGACATGGCGATCGGTATTATTATCGGCGCCGCGTTCGGCAAGATCGTGTCGTCGCTCGTCGAGAACGTCCTGATGCCCCCCCTGGGGTGGCTGATGGGCGGCGTGGATTTCTCGGACAAGATGATCGTCATCCGGCAGGCGGCCGAAGGCGTGACCGCCGTCGAGCTCAAGTACGGCCTGTTTATCAATGCGGTCATCAACTTCCTCATTGTTGCCTTCGCGATCTTCATGGTCGTGAAAGGGATCAATACGATGAAGAAGAAGGAAGCGGCGAAGCCGGCGGCACCTGCCGCGCCGCCGGAAGACGTCAAGTTGCTGACCGAAATCCGGGACATCCTGAAGAGCCGCTAATCAACGGAGGAACATCGTGAATCGTAGAATCACCTGTCTGCTTGTTCTTTCGCTTGCCGCCGTGGGATTCGCCTGGGCGGAGGAGCCGGCCGCCGCGCCGAAATGGGCGACGAGCGTGAACCTGGGGCTGAATCTGAACCGCGGCAACAGCAAAACCACGGCTGCCAACGGGAGCATCGTTTCCGAGCGCAAGGGCGAGAAGCACGAGATCACGCTGGGCGCCGAGGGGAACTACGGCCAGTCCGAGGAAACCCAGGCGGACGGCAGCAAGGAAATGAAGACGACCGTGCAGAACGAGAAGGGCTACGGCAAGTACCGGTACCTCTTCACGGAGCGCGACTACGCGTATATGAACGGCGAGCTGAGCCAGGACAAGATCGCGGACATCAAGTACCGGCTGATCGTCGGCCCCGGCCTCGGCCGCTACTGGATCAAGAGCGGCAAGAACACGCTCGGGACGGAAGCCGGTATTTCATGGATCAAGGACAAGGTGGACGAGGTCGAGGACGACCGGTTTGCCCTGCGCGCCGCGGAGACGTACGAGTGGAAGATCAGCGAGACGGCGAAGATCTGGCAGAACATCGAGTACCTGCCCGCGCTCGACTCGTTCAACACCTACCTGGTGAACGGGGAGATCGGCGTCGAGGCGGCCATCAACACGAAGTTCAGCCTTCGCGTCGTGGCCCAGGACAAGTACAACAACAAGCCGGCGGAAGGCAAAGAGAAGAACGATTTCATCCTGACCGCGGGCGTCGGCTGCAAGCTGTAAGCGCCGATACAGTCTTTCCAGGGGGCCGGGTTTCGCTTCCGAAACCCGGCCCGTCTTTTTTGCTGATCACTTGCCCTCTCGCGGGCCGATGCATACAATGCCCGGACACTTGATGAAACCGATGTCGTATATCAGCACCCGCGGCCAGACGAAGCCGATGGGTTTCCAGGATGCGGTGATCACCGGCCTCGCGCCCGACGGCGGGCTGCTGATCCCGGCCGAGATCCCGCGCGTGGCCGACCGCCTCCAGGAATGGTCGAAGCTGTCGTACCAGGACATTACCTTTGAAATTCTTCGCCTTTTCGTGGACCTGCCGGACAGCGACTTGCGCGGCCTGATCGAGCGCAGCTACTCCACGTTCCGCCATCCGGAAATCGCGCCGGCGTGGCAGATCGGGCCGATCCATATCCTGGAGCTGTTCCACGGGCCGACGCTCGCGTTCAAGGACATCGCGCTCCAGTTCCTGAGCAACTTCTTCGAGTACATCCTGAAGCACCGCGGCACGCACCTGAACATCCTCGGCGCGACCAGCGGCGACACCGGCAGCGCGGCGATCCACGGCGTGCGCGGCCGCGAGCGCATGAGCATCTTCATGATGCACCCGAGCGGGCGCGTCGCGCCGCTCCAGGAAAAGCAGATGACGGCCGTGCTCGACCCGAACGTGTTCAACCTCGCCATCGAGGGCACGTTCGACGACTGCCAGCGGATCATGAAGTCGATTTTCAGCGACCTCCAGTTCAAGGAGCGGTTCGCGCTGGGCGCGGTGAACTCGGTCAACTGGGCGCGGGTGGTTGTCCAGATCGTGTACTACTTCTCGGCCGGCCTCTACGTGCTGAACACCACCGGCAGCAAGGCGGTTCAGTTTGCCGTGCCGACCGGGAATTTCGGCGACATCCTCGCCGGCTACTACGCCGCGCGCATGGGCCTCCCGATCAGCCGCCTGATTCTTGCGACGAACGAGAACGACATCCTCGCGCGGTTCTTCAACACCGGCGACTACAGCCTGGGCCGGGTCGTTCCGACCATCAGCCCGTCCATGGACATCCAGGTGGCAAGCAACTTCGAGCGCTACCTGTACTACAAGCTCGGCTGCGACAGCCGGAAGCTGGACATGCTTCTCAAGCAGTTCGCCTCGACCGCGCACCTGACCATTCCGCGCGACGGCAGTGGCCGTGTTGACGACTTGTTCGTCGCCGGGGTGGGGCGGACGTCCGAGACGCTGGCCGTCATCAAGGAGTACTACGAGCAGTTCAACTACCTGCTGGATCCGCACTCGGCCGTCGGCGTCAAGGTCGCGCAGCCGTACGTGAACGACCGCGAGCCCGTGATCTGCCTCGCGACCGCGCACCCCGCGAAGTTCGGCCAGGCGATCAAGGACGCGACGGGCAAGGACCTCGCGCACCACGAGATCCTCGACCGGCTTGCCGACGCGCCCACCCGCTGCACCGTGCTGCCGGCGGACGAGAAGCGGGTGAAGGATTTCATCAACCAGCACGCGCAGGCGTAAGTTCCTAATCCAGCCGCTTGCGGAACTTCAGGACGGCCAGGCCGAGGATTCCCGCGCCCCAGGCCAGGAGAGCCAGCGCCTGCGGCCAGAGGTCCGGCCACCACGTGCCCTTCAGGAAGATCCCCCGGATGATGGTCAGGTAGTACTTCAGCGGGATGAAGGCGGCGATGTACTGGATGGGCTCGGGCATGTTCTCCACGGGAAAGATGAAGCCGGAAAGAAGGACGAACGGGAGCATGACGAAGAAGCCGGCGATCAGCATAGCCTGCTGCTGCGTCTTCACGAGCGTGGAGACGAACAGCCCGAGCCCCAGCGTGGTCAGCAGGAACAGGCCGGAGTAGCCATAGAGCGCGAGGATGTTGCCCCGGATCGGCACGTGGAAGACGAGGAGAATCACGGCGATCGCGAGCGTGATCTCGATGAACCCGATGACGACGAATGGCAGGAGCTTGCCGACGATGAGTTCGCTCGGCCGCAGCGGCGTCACGATGACCTGCTCCATGGTTCCCTCCTCGCGCTCCTTCACGAGGGACATGCTCGTCACGATCATCGTGGTCACCAGGAGGAGGACGCCCATCAGCGCGGGGACCATGTAGTAGGTGGACGTCAGGTCCGGGTTGTACCACGCGCGCGATTCCGCAACGATGGAGGGTAGCGCGATCCCCTGGCGTCGCGCCAGGTCGTCTTCGGCCACGCGGACGAGCCTTTCGGAATACAGCCGGGTGGCCTTCTGAAGGTAGTTCAGGCCTTGGACGGCGAAGTTGCTGTCGGCGCCATCCACAAGCACCTGGACGGTGGCCGGAGTGTTTCGAACCAGCCGCTTGCCGAAGTCCGGGGGGATCACGACCACGAGCCCCGCGGCGCCGGAAACGAGCAGATTCGCGTCGTCCTTTTCGGGCCCGTCGAGCAGGGCGATCTGGAAGTAGCCCGAGGCCCCCAGCGCCCGGACGTATTCGCGGCTGTGGTAGGATTGATCGTTGTCGCGGATCGACATGGAGATGTCGCGGATATCCGTTGTCGCGGCG
>CAYQYB010000130.1:0-7178 GCA_964421535.1 uncultured Verrucomicrobiota bacterium
GTGGCGGAATTGGCAGACGCGCTGGAATTAGGATCCTGTGGGGTAACCCGTACGGGTTCAACTCCCGGCTCGCCCATTATGCTTTGTCCTGCGGGCGGCGCGCGGCAAGTCACACCCTCGAAAACGAAATCCCCGGCTCCTTCCGGAACCGGGGATTAAAAAATGGAGCGAGCGAAGGGATTCGAACCCTCGACCCTCACCTTGGCAAGGTGACGCTCTACCACTGAGCTACGCTCGCTTTCGAGGACGCACACTATGTTCCGGCGTCCGCGGGGTTTCAAGAAATAATTCACACGAGTTGCAGCGGCTGCCCGATGGCGTATTGTTCTTGGTAGGCATCACAAGCGGAAGGATTGCCATGGTTCTGATTACCCAGAGCGGCCCGGAGACCCTGCCGATCGGATCGCCCGCGCCAGACTTCGGCCCGTTGCCCGCCACGGACGGGAAGGAGTACAGCCTCGACTCCTTCAAAACGTCGAAGGTCCTCGTGCTCAACTTCACATGCAACCATTGTCCCTATGCCAAAGCTTACGAGGATCGTTTCATCGCCCTGGCCCGGGAATTCGCGGCGAAGGGAGTTGCCTTTGCCGCGGTCAACCCGAACGACGACGCGACCTATCCGGACGACAGCTTCGCCAACATGAGGATACGCGCGATCGAGAAGGCATTTCCTTTTCCGTACCTCCGGGATGAGAGCCAGAAGGTGGCGCGTTCATATGGCGCGGTCTGCACTCCGCATCTCTTCGTCCTGGACAGTTCCCGCAGGCTGGCCTACGAAGGCCGGATTGACGACAACTGGAAAAGCCCGGGCGACGTCAAATCGCGCGACTTGCGCCATGCGATTGAGGATCTTCTCGCCGGGAAAGCCGTGCGAACACCCCGCACGAATCCGATGGGCTGCAGCATCAAATGGAAGTGATTGAAAAAAATCTTTCACTTCCGTGTTGATTTCCGGATGTCGATGAGTAACCTACCGACCCCGGAGGCTTAGCTCAGTTGGTAGAGCAGCTGACTCTTAATCAGCGGGTCGGGGGTTCGAATCCCCCAGCCTCTACCATTCGACGCGCAGAGAATTCTGCGCGTCGAATGGTATACAGCCTGTCTCCTTCGTATGATCGCGCCCCGAACAGAACCACCCGCGGAATCGAACCCCTCCATCCGGGCCCCCACGGAGGAATTCCTTCGCCCGGGAGGGGGGCTGCAGCGCGCCTGTGCAGCTGAGGAGTTCCCGTACGAGCCGCGACCGCAGCAGCTTGAGATGTCGCTTGCCGTGGCCGATGCCATCGAGGAGCCGCACCATCTCGCCGTGGAGGCCGGCACGGGCGTCGGCAAGAGCTTCGCCTACCTTGTCCCTCTGATCCAAGCCGCCGTGGCGCGCAAGATCCAGACCGTCGTCTCGACATACACGATCTCCCTCCAGGAGCAGCTCATCAGCAAGGATATTCCGTTTCTGCAGCAGCACATGGGGCTGGATTTCAAGGCGGTGCTGGTCAAGGGACGCAGCAACTACCTCTGCCTGCGGCGCCTGGCCCGCGCGCGCAAGATGAGCGGCGAGCTTTTCAAGAGCGCGGAGCAGGAGGAACTCGACCGCATCCGCGCCTGGGCCGACCGGACCGCCGACGGCAGCCTTCAGGATCTCGAGCAGCAGCCAAACGGGGAGGTCTGGTCCACCGTCTGCGCCGAGCACGGCAATTGCCTCTGGAGCAAGTGCCCCGAGTACAAGCGCTGCTTCCTGATGCGCGCGAGGAATCAGATCCGGGACGCGCATCTGCTCGTCGTCAATCACCACCTCTTCTTCTCCGAGCTCTCGCTGCGCGCGCACGGTGCCGCGTTCCTGCCGGAGTACCGGATCGCGGTTCTCGACGAGGCGCACATGGTCGAGGGCGTCGCCTCGGAGCACATGGGCCTCCGCCTCTCGCACTACGCCTTCGAGCACTGGATGCGCCGGCTGTACGTCCCCGAGAGCAGCAAGGGCCTGCTCGGCGCCCTGCGCGACGGCGAGGCGGTTCACGCGGTGACCCGGCTCTGGGACGAGATCGACGAGTTCTATGCGGAGATCCGGAAGTGGGCGCACTTCAGCGACGATTCCGCGCAGCGGGTCGTGCAGACGCCCCTCTCGATCACCACGACCGCGATGAACACCCTGGCCGAGGTGACCTCCCGCCTGCGCAAGCTCATCGAGGAGTCGAAGGACGAGGACCTGAAAGCGGAGCTGAAATCGATCCGCGCGCATGGCTGCGAAATGAGGGATGGGTTGGAGGCCTTCCTGAAGCAGTCGCTGGAGGACCAGGTTTACTGGGTGGAAAGGGAGGGTCGCCGACGGCAGCAGACGGTTCTCTATTCGGCCCCGATCGAGGTGGCGCCGATTCTCGAGCAGTCGCTTTTCGGGAACCTCGACTGCGTGGTGATGACCAGCGCCACCCTTGCCGTGGGCGATACCCTGGACTACTTCAGGAACCGCGTTGGCGCGACCGAATGCGAGTCGCTGAAGCTCGGCTCGCCTTTCGATTTCACGCGCCAGATGCGCATCTACATTCCCCGGGGTCTGCCGGACCCGAACGACGCGGAGGCGTTTGCCGCCGCGGCCGCGCCGGTGGTCCGCGAGTACGTGGCCAAGACCCAAGGCCGGGCGTTCGTCCTGTTCACGAGCACAAGCCTCATGCGCAAGATCGCCGATCTCGTGCGCGACTTCATGGCGGGCCGTGGGTTCACGCTCTACGTGCAGGGCAGCGGCCTGCCGCGCCACGTCATGCTGGACCGCTTCCGGAAGGGCAAGGACTGCGTGCTGTTCGGCCTCGACAGCTTCTGGATGGGCGTGGATGTCCGGGGCGAGGCGCTGAGCAACGTGATCATCACGAAGCTGCCGTTCGCCGTGCCCGACCAGCCGCTCGTGAAGGCGCGCATGGACCGGATCCGCGAGAAGGGGGGCGACCCCTTCAAGGAGTACTCGCTCCCGGAAGCGATCCTGAAATTCCGGCAGGGCGTCGGTCGCCTCATCCGGACGGCGACGGACGAAGGCATCGTCGTCATTCTCGACAACCGCATCATCACCAAGTGGTACGGCAGGAAGTTCCTGGGCTCGATTCCGGAGTGCCCGGTTGAAATCGTGGATGTCGCCGAATAACCGCGGCCGGTCTTTGCAGTTTCCTTGCGCCAAAGCCTTTGTTATACGTTGAAGCCTGTTTGACAACCCAGCGAAACGAAAACGGGAGAGAGCCATGGCCCTGATGGAAACCGAAGACATCATGAAGATCCTGCCGCATCGTTACCCGATGCTGCTGGTGGACAAGATCATCGAGTTCGACAACAAGGAACGGATCGTCGGCATCAAGAACCTGACCATGAACGAGCTGATCTTCCAGGGGCATTTCCCGGGCCATCCGGTCATGCCCGGCGTGCTTCAGATTGAAGCGATGGCGCAGGTCGCGGGCGTCATGTTGAGCAGCATGCTGAAGCGGGAATCCGCCGTCGCGTATTTCCTGTCCATCGACAACGCGAAGTTCCGCAAGGTCCTGAAGCCGGGCGACCAGATGCGGATCGAGATCCAGCTTCTGAAGATCAAGCTCGGCATGTCCAAGGTTCGCGGACAGGTCCTTTGCGATGGCGAGCTGGCCTGCGAGGCGGACCTGATGTTTGCGTACCGGGATGAAGCGTGAGGAGCCCCTGATGTCGAAGATTCATCCGACCGCTGTTGTTGATTCGGGCGCGGAGCTGGGCGAGGGGGTTGAAGTCGGGCCCTACTGCGTGATCGGCCCGCACGTCAAGATCGGCGCGGGCACGCGCCTGATGTCCCACGTGGTCGTGGACGGATGGACGTCGCTGGGTGCCGGGTGCACGGTTTTCCCGTTCGCGAGCATCGGCCAGATGACGCAGGACCTGAAGTACAAGGGCGGGGCGCCGCGCGTCGAGATCGGCGACCGGACGACCTTCCGCGAGTACACCACCGTGAACGCGGCGACAAATGACGGCGACGTGACCCGCGTTGGTTCGGGGTGCCACATCATGGCCTACGTCCACGTGGCGCACGACTGCATCGTCGGCAACGAAGTCGTGATGGCGAACGCCGCGACGCTCGCCGGCCACGTCATCATCGAGGACCAGGCGATCATCGGCGGGCTTTGCGGCATTCACCAGTTTGTGCGCGTGGGGCGTCTGGCCATTACCGGCGGCTGCTCCAAACTGACCCAGGATCTGCCGCCCTTCATGATGGCGGACGGCAACCCCCTCGAGGTCCACACGATCAACAGCGTGGGCCTGAAGCGGCGGGGCGTCCCGGAGTCCACCGAAAGCCTGATCAAGAAGGCGCACAAGATCCTGTACCGCGAAGGGCTCTCCACTCGCCAGGCGCTGGATAAGATCGGGCAGCAGATCGAACTCGTCCCCGAGATTCAGCATCTGTTAAACTTCATTAAGTCGTCGGAGAGGGGGATTGTGAAGTAGTGCGCCGGGCCAGACAACTGCGGTCGATGCTTCTCCTGAGCGCGGGAATCCTGCTGTGCGCGGGGCTCGCGCGCGTCCCGGCCCAGACCGGCAGCACGCCGTACGTCAACTTCAGCTTCGACCAGGTCGATATCCGGCTCCTTGTGAAGCTCGTCGGCGAAATGACGGGCAAGCGTTTCGTCGTCGACAGCTCCGTCGGCGGAAAAGTGACGATCGTCTCGCCGCCCCAGATTCCCATCGACGAAGTGTATCCACTGTTCCTCTCCGTCCTGGAATCGAGCGGGTTCTCCGTCGTGGAACAGGATGGCGTGTGCAACGTGGTGCCTCTGCCGGAGAGGGGCGTGGCCACGGCGCCCGTGGTCGGCGCACAGGACACGTCCAAGCGCGAAGGCGTGATCACGAAGATCATCCGGCTGGAGAATATCAGCGCGGTCGAGCTGCGGAAGATTCTCGAGCCGATGGTGCGCGGAGGCAAGACGGGCGCGCTGGCCGCGTTCGGGCCGACGAATCATCTGATTGTCACCGACACCAGCGAGAACATCCGGCGCATCGAACAGATCATCCGCGAGTTGGACAAGCCCGGCTCGGCGCGCGTCGTGGAGTTCATCAAGCTGGAGCACGCCTCGGCCGAGGACGTCGCCGCGCAGCTGACCGCGGCCATTCGCGGCATGGAGTCGGCCGACAAGTCCGTCAGCCGCCATATCCAGCAGGTCGCCGAGGGAGCCGGATTTGCCCCCGGCGATATCGTGGTCGTTCCATCGACGGGCGCAAACAGCCTCGTTCTCGTCGGCACCTCCGTCCAGCTGGGCGAGATGAAGCGCATCGTGCAGATGATGGACGTCGAGGCCAGCTCGGGCTACGGGCGGCTCAACGCGATCTTCCTCAAGTATCTGTCCGCCGAAGAGGCGGCCAAGAGCCTCAATGCGCTGCTGGCGAAGACGGTGGACAAGGACAAGCGCCAGCGCATCGCCATCGAGCCGAGCGTCGCCAACAACGCGCTGATCGTGGATGCCGCCGCCAAGGATTTCGAGTTCGTCAGGTCTCTCGTCGAGCAGCTCGACCAGGTTCCACAGCAGGTGCTGGTGGAGATCCTGATCGCGGAAGTGAACCTCGGGAAGAACCTCGATCTGGGTGTCCGGTGGCAGACGATCGAGTCGCCTGAAGAGGGGAAGACCATTGCGCTGGGCACGGCGAATCTCGGCGAGACGGACGCGATCATGGATTACGTCACCAAGGGCGTCTTCCCGCAGGGCCTTGCCATCGGCGTCGCCAAGGGGACGTTCACCGACTCGCAGGGAAACATCGTGCCGAACATGCCGTTTCTCGTCCAGGCGCTTGCCAAGGACCGCGACGTCAAGATCCTGTCCAATGTTCCTTTGTGGGCGCAAAACAACACGGAAGCCAGCGTCAGCGTGGTCGACAACATTCCCATCCTGAAATCGACCGTTGAAGGCGGCGCGGGAACAGCCCGGGACATCATTCAGAACATCGACCGTGTCGACGTCGGCATGAAGCTCAAGTTCACGCCGCATGTGAATCCGGACCACGACGTCACGATGCAGTTGAACCCCAGTATCGAGGCGATCATCGACAAGGGTGCTGAAGGAACGTTCACCCCGACGATTGCCAAGAGGGAGGTGTCCACAACGGTGACCGTCCCCGACCAGGCCACGGTCATCATCAGCGGGCTGATCAGGGAAGACACGATCAAAGTCGTCAACAAGATCCCTCTTCTCGGCGATATTCCGCTTCTGGGCATCCTCTTCCGGAACACGTCGAACCAGAAGCAAAGGACGAACCTGTTGATTTTCGTGACCCCGCATATCGTCACGGACTCCAAGCAGGCGGAGGAGCTCAAGGCAACCCTCATGAATCGGGCGTCGCTGAACGTATCGGCGACGAACCTCAACGCGAAACCGTCCGGCAGGAGATAGTCCATGTCGATTGGCGAAATCCTGGTGCGACAGGGCAAGGCCACTCGCGAGCAAATCGCACAAGCCCTCGGCCGGAAGGACGGCCGCATGGAGGGTCCTGCCGCAGCCCAGGTTCTCATTGAGAAAGGCATCCTGACCGGTGACGATCTGCTGGAGGCTTTGGCGGCCGAATTCGGCTGCGAGATCGCCAATCCCGTGGACGATGACGTGCTGGATCCGGAGCTGATCGCCAAGCTTCCGGTCGACTGGGCGCGCTCGAACCTGCTGCTGCCGGTGCGCTGGAAGGGCGGCTTTGGCGTTCTGACCAGCGACCCCTCCAACCTTTCCGCCATCGACGACCTGGGCCTTCTGCTGGGGCGCGACCTCGTGCCTGTTCTGGCGACAAGAGACGGCATTCTGAAGGCCATCGAGCGCTGCTATTTCCGGAAGCAGGACTCCACGCAGGACCTTCTCAACGACATGGAGGAGAAAGAGCAGCGTCCCGCGGCCATGGAGAAGTCCCGCGACGACCTGCTGCGCGTCGCCGACCAGGCGCCGGTGACACAGCTGGTAAACATGATCCTTCTCGACGCCGTCAAGGCCGGGGCGTCCGACGTGCACATCGAACCGTTCGAGACGCGCGTACGCATCCGCATTCGCGTCGACGGTTTGTTGTATGACCAGGCGGAGCCTCCCAAGCACATGGAGACAGGCCTCGTTTCCCGTCTCAAGGTCATGGCCCGGCTGGACATCGCCGAGAAACGGCTTCCGCAGGACGGCACGGCACGGGTCAGGGTGGGCGAGCGAGAGATCGATATCCGCGTG
>CAYQYB010000131.1:0-7144 GCA_964421535.1 uncultured Verrucomicrobiota bacterium
ACCATGTCGCCGGAGGTGGTGACAGCGTTTCTGGACGGGATGAAAGCATCGTCCTCCGAATGGCAATTCATCTAGTACTCCGTCGCGCGCCACGGATTCTCGAATCCGAAGAACGGAAACGACCCGAAGTCGTCCGTTGCGTACAACGAGAGCGCGGACCGGCGCTCGTGGGAGGCCATGAAGCAGTTTCTCCGGGAAGCGCTGGAACGCTGATTTTCCTGGGATTGGAAAATGGGCCGTGGAATTTTCCAATCCCTGGAGCTTTCCCGTCATTCCGCAAGGGCCGTGCGACCGAATCAACTGAAGTCGAATGGAGAGCGCCCTTTGAACCGAAAGAGGCGGGCCGGCTTGGCCCAAGCCGCCGCTACCTCGTCGGCAGCGGCTCGCCGCCCACGATCTGGCGGAAGTTGAAGTTGTCGAAGATGATGTAGTCGATGTTCTGCACGGGCATGGTGACGAGGCGCGCGACGCCGCGGACGCTCACGGTCTCCGTGCCCTCGGGCGCGGTCATCTTGTCGATGTACAGAAGCGTGAAGTCCTGGTCCTTGTCGATCCGCCGGGACTGCAATTGCGCGAGCACGTCGTTGCTCCGGCCCTTGAACTGGACCTCGAGGAACGCCTCGGAGCCTTCCATGCACACGGTGCGGACCCAGACGGTGGCGCGGTACATCTTGCCGGGCGAGGCCTTGATCTCCTGGTGCACGATGCGGTACTCGCTCGAGCCGTTGGTCCAGACGTCGTTCACCGCGCCGTAGATTCCGCGCAGGGAATCCTTGCCGAACGAACTCACGCGCCAGCCCTCGCCGTCGGCCTGCCACCCGGTCCAGTCGCCGGTCTCGAAGCCCTCGTTCTGAAGCCGAGCGGCGGATGCGTGACCTGCAAGGCCAAGAAGGACCGCGATGAGGATGAGGTGTCTCATGCGAGCTTTCTTTTACCACAGAATACACGGAAAGACACAGAAGAAGGGATTCCGAGGAGCCTCATCCTGCGGCTGGTTGGGTCCGGTCCCATACTAGTTGCATACCAGACCGCATTATGCTATGGATTCCTTTCTTTTGGGGGATACAACCATGAAGTCAATGGTCATCAAGTGCGTATTGGTCGGAGCGCTGTTGCTTCCGCTCGCGGTGAATGCGGAAGACATGCCTGGGAAAGTGAAGGGCAAGGCACGGAAGGAAACGTCGCCCGGATACACTTCCTACGAGCTCATTTCCAAGGCCTGGACGGCGCTCAACGAGAAGGAATACGTCCAGGCAATGGCCCTGGCGAACCAGTGCGTGAAGGACTACGCGGCGATCGCGCTCGAGCAGCAGTCCGGCCTCCGCGAGATGCCCGTTCCGGAAATGGCCAACGACTACTGGGCGCTGAACGACGTGGCCACCGCCCTCTACATCAAGGGCCGCTCGCTCGAAAGGCGCGGCGACTCCGCGTCGGCGCGCATGGTCTACGCGGAGGTGCTGAAGAAGTACCCGTACGGACAGTGCTACGACGAGAAGGACTACTACTGGTCCGTCGGCGTCGCGGCGCGCGACCGGATCAAGTGCATCGACATGCACCTCGACTTCGGCGACTACAAGTCCAGCACGCTCACCGGCAAGGCGTGGGACGCGCTGAAGCAGAACCGGGTGATGGCGGCGGACGTCTACGCCAGCAAGTGCATCGAGCTGTACTCGGAGCAGGCCAGCGAACAGCAGATCTCGCTCCGGGATTTCCCGTCCGAAGGCCTCGAGTGGGAATACTGGGCGCTCAACGACGTCGGCACCTGCCTCTTCATCAAGGGCCAGGCGCTCGCGAAACTGGGCAAGCAGGCCGAGTCGGAGCGCGCGTTCCAGGACATCCTCGGCCGCTACCGCTTCGCGCAGTGCTGGGACAACTCCGGCGGCTGGTTCTGGAAAGTCGCCGACGCCGCGCGCAAGCTGCTGTACAAGAACAAGGAGATGTGAGTTGCGATCTCCCGCGAATCCACGCTAATTGACGCGAAAGGTAGGGCGAGGCCTCCGGCCGAGCCGCATCTCAAGCAATCGGCTCGGCCGGAGGCCTCGCCCTACCCTGCCAGCCCCCACGCTTATTTGGCCACGCGCGCGTACGGCGCCGTGAACATATCCGCGTCCTCCCACTCGAGGGAGGAGTTGCTTCCCGTCACGCCCGGTGAGTTGAGCGTCGCGCCGTCGTTCGGTATGCAGTCGATCGACGAGGTGGAGCCCGCGTTGATGAAGATGCCGATGCCGGAAGCTTCAAGCTGGGCCTTGTCGATGCCCAGCGCCGTAAACGGAATCGCCATTTCGTAGAAGCTGTCCCGCGAGGTGTCGTGGCCCGACGAGATGTACTCGGTCAGCGCGCTGTTGGTGTTCGCCAGGTAGTTGTCGATGTCCGCGTACGGGCCCAAGAGCGTCGGCGACGCGCAGCCCGCCGCGCGCGCGATGGTGATCCCCTTCGCCGCCGTCGTGAAGTAGTTGATCCCGCCATCGTCCACGGGGAACGACCCGTTGGTCGCGTGAGAGATGTAGGACGAGTACAGGTCGGAGCGCATCCCGATCTGGTAGTCCGGAAGATCGGAGCCGGTCATCCGGTCGCTCTTCCCCCACATGTTGCTCGCGACGCCGCCGGCGATCGTGTCGATGGAGATGAACTGCAGGATGCCCTGGCTCGTGGAAATCCGCCCGCTGAGCGCGGAGCCCGCGTTCGCCGGATCGAGCTTGTCGGTGACGTCCGCGAACTGCCACGCCAGGTAGAGCTTGGTGTCGTCCCAGCACGCCCAGAGGTGCGTGATGTCCGCCGGCCCCTCGTGCATCGTCCAGTTGCTCCCGAGCGAGCGCGGGTCGTCGTTGACCATGTCGATGGCGACCAGCATGTTGCTCGTCCACTCGCCGCCGGTGTTGGCGCCGTCGACGGTGATCCCGGCCGCGCGGTACAGCCCCTTCGTCGGGTTCGTCGAGTACGGCGTGAACTTGCCGTTGCCGTTGGTGCTGCCGCCGCCGTTTACGGTGATGCTGTAGTTCGCGCCGCCGTTGTTGTTCCAGGTGTTGCTACCCGCGCTGTCGTAGGCCACGAGCGCGTAGCGGAGCGTCGTGCCCGCGGCAAAAGTACCCAGGTTGACCGACCACGTGTCGTTGCTCGCGGTCGGCGCGCCCTTCGTCATGGCCGCGGCGGGCCACGACGAACCGCCCGTGTTGTACACGATGCCCGCGCTCGACGCGGCGCCGATGGGCGCCGTCTCGAACGTGACCGTCAGGCTCTCGCCGGCATCCCACGAACCCGCGGCCGGGTTGTTCTGAACGTTCCCCGTCCAGGAGACCGGCTGGCCCGCGGCCGTCTTCGTGAAGGTGTAGACCTTCTGCGTGCTGACCCCGTAGTACGTGCTGCCGTCCAGGGTCAGCGTGCGCGTCTGCCCGTTGGTCATGTCACTGCCGAATACGATGACGTCGCCGTTGGCGTACGAGACGGCGGAGCCGCCCTGCAGCGTGTAGGTGGAGGAACTCACGTTCACTCCCTGCACGCTCAAGGTCACGCTGACGTTGGTCCCGCTGAAGGCGCCGCCGGCCGGCAGGGCGCCGACGCTCACGCTGTCGGGCTGCTGGTCGACGGGCGGAACCGGCACTCGAATGCGAATGACGGCGTTCGACTGGTTGTTGTTCGGTATGGCCAACAGGTCGCCCGCGGTCGTGGTCGTCTGATAATCCTGCCAGAGCCAGCCGTCGCCGGCCTCGTTCATGTTGGTCGCGCCCTGCAGGACGTACGTGCAGTTCTTCGAATTGCCGTCGCCGCGGTAGAAACTGATCCAGCCGCTGCCCAGCGACAACATCTCGAGCGCGTCGTCCACGAACGGATCGGTGCCGACGAAATACTCCTCGCGGTCCGGCGATCCGTCGCCGTCGAAATCGCTGATCGCGTTGAACACGTAGTCGGTATCCGTGACCCGCGCGCCGGTAACGAAATCGGCGACCCAGGAAGGATCCACGCCGTAGGTGTTGTTCGAGACCGAGGGAACCGAGCAGCGGAAGCCCGTGAGCGACACATAGCTCGTGCTGAAGTTGCCGTAGATGTCCGGCTGCTCGTTCGTGTTGGGGCAGATGCAGCTTTCGCCGAGGTACTTGCCGGACAGGTAGCTGTTGTTGCCGTTGTTCGTGTTGATGCTGATCATCAGGCCGGACAGGTAGACGTTGCCCAGGCCCTGCGCGTTCGTGACGCCGAAGAACGAAAGCGGGATGGCGCACTTCCACGAGGACGCCTGCTGGTTGTTGTAGCCGTAGGCGCCGAACTGGATGATCTTCGAGCCGGGCACGCCGGAGAACGACTTCGGGCTTATGTCCGTGCCGTACGGGGTGGCAAACACGCCCTGACCGAAGTCCGGGCCCACGCTGTGGTACATGCCGAAGTTCGTGTGGTTCGCGTCGCCGTAAATGTCGCCCAGCAGGATCGCGCAGTGCACCGCCGGCCCGAAGCCGACGTTGTGCAGGCGGTCCAAGCCGTCCGGCCTGCTGTTCACGTACCAGAAGTTGTCGGCCCCGCGGTTCGTTCCGCCGCTGACGAAGACGACGTACGCGTTGTTGTCCACGTCCGTCGGCAGCGAAACGCCGTTGCCGCCCAGGTACAGGTACGTGGCGTCGTAGTTGACGTAGATGCTGCCGAAGTCGCCGAACCCGTTGGTCCCCTGCGTGACCAGCGCGCCGCCGGTCGTGACCAGGTCGAACACCTCGCCGGCCATGTCGGGCGTGGCTTCCACCATCTGCACCTGCGCCTGCTCCGCGGCGACGTTGATGGTGTAGAAGTTGCCGCCGTTGTTGTCCATGACCACTTCGCCGGTCGGGACGTTGCTGGCGACGACATAGTACTTGATGACCGATCCCGCCGCCGGCGTCCCCAGGTCGCAGTTGAACCAGATGCCCCGGCTGTCCGCCCAGTTCGTGTTGCCGGACATGCTGCTCGGGGTCCAATTCACGCCGCCGTCGAGGGACGTGTAGACCTTGACCACGGCCTGCGTGGCGTTGGTCGCTCCCGTCACCAACGTGTTGATGTAGAGGTCCTCCGAGGACTTCGCGACGGTCGGATAACTGTACGTGCCCGCGAGCCCGATGCTTGCGGAGGAACCGATGAGAACGCTGTAATTGACGCCGCCGTTGCTGTCCCAGAGCTCGCTGGTTCCGCCGCTCACGCGAATCGCGTACTGGAGCGTCGAGCCGCCCGCAAACGGCCCCAGCGCCGCGTTGTACCAGCGGCCGCCGGAGCTCGCCCAGTTCGTGTTCACGGTCATCGCCGTCTGGTACCAGTTCGTCCCGCCCGAGTTCCACACCACGACCACGTTGGTTACCACGTTGGAGGGACCCGCCTCGGTGTTGATGTAGATCGTGTCGTCCGACATCGCCTCGCCGCTCGCCGGCCACGCGTAGGTGCCGTTGCACCACAGGCTCTCGACCGGATTGTCCGGCAGGCTGTTCACGTACACCTTCGTGCCCTTGCCGCTGAGCGACTCGCCGGGAAGATAGCCGCTGCCGTTGGACCACTTGACGTTGTTCGTGTTGTCGACGTCGTAAAACGCCGTGTTGGGCACGCCGACGTTGGCGGAGTCGGTCGTGATCCCGTTGTCGGACGTGTTGAGGTACACCACGGCGATCTTGTCGCCGAGCTGCTTCTTGAAGACGTACTGCCCCTGGCCGCCGGAGTAGCACAGCTCGGTGAAAGTTCCGCGGCGGAGCGCGATGTAGCTGTCGCGCAGTTCGTTCAGCCAGGCGACGTGCAGGTACAGCGGCGCGTTCGTGGCGGTCAGCTGGTTGCCAACGGCGGCCCCGGGCTGGAAGCCCTTGTCGAACAGGGTCTCGCGCTGCCAGTCGCCGTCGTCCGGATTGTCCTGCGTCTTGTTGCTCCCGTTGTAGTGGCCGCCCTGGTTGAACGCGTGCTCCGTGCCGTAGTACAGGCACGGCACCGGCGTGGCGAGATACAGGAACGACAGCGCCGGCCTCAGTTTCCAGACCGCGTTGCCCGTGTCGGTCCCGCTGATCTGCAGGGCGATGCGGTTCAGGTCGTGGTTGTCGATGAAGCTGACGAGGCGGGTCGCGCCGACACCGAACTGGCTGACCTGGTCCATCGTGTCGCCCAGGTAGCCCGTCCAGTTGCCGTCACCGAAAACGCCCTTGATCGTCTGGCTGAGCGGGAAGAAGAGCGCGGAGTTGAAGCCGTAGCCGTCGGCGCAGTAGGACGCCAGCGCCGAGCTGCTGTACGAGAAGAGCTCGCCGAACATGATGAAGTCGTTCTTGCCGCGGTACGCCGCGTGGTCGCGGACGGCGTCCGCCCAGTTCCGGATCCACGTGTAGTCCACGTGCTTGATCGCGTCCACGCGGAAGCCGTCGCAGTCGGTCGCGTCGATCAGGTTCTTGAACGCCTTCGCCAGGATGTCTTGCACGGCGGTGTCCTCGGTCTTCAGGTCGTCCGTGCCCTTGAACTGGCCCTTCTTGTTCTCCGGATCGCAGTCCCAGCAGTTGATCGTGCCGTTGTTGTGGAAGTAGTTGAGCGTGTCGAACGGCGCTGGATGCTTGTTGCCGTCATTCCACCAGCCGAACGTGCCGTTGCCGCTGGGCCAGTACTGCGTGTCGTCCTGCTGGCTGTTGCCCCACAGCCCGTTCTTGTCGCACATGTGGTTCGGCGCGACGTCCAGGATGATGTACATGCCGCGGTCGTGGCAGGCGTCGATCAGGTCCTTGAGATCCTGGAAGGTGCCCATCGCGGGATCGCACTTGAAGAAGTTTTCGGGATGGTACTGGTGGTACGGCGTGTACCGCGTGTCCTTGCCCTGGTCGTTCATCTGCACGCCGGAAATCCAGAGCGCCTTGACGCCCATGCCGGTCAGGTAGTTAAGGTTGTTCTGCAGGCCCTTCCAGTCTCCGCCGTGGTGGTAGTTGCGGTTGTAGGGATAGCTGATGCTGTCGCATTTCCACGAGGGCTTGTACCCGCTCAACTGGTCCGTGCCCGAATCCGCAAACCGGTCCGTGAAGAGCTGGTAGATGTTGATGTCGCGCCAGTCGGCGGGACTCGGCGTGTAGCTGAAGCCCGGCTCGCTCTCCCTCGTCTTGAGTCCGTAGGTGGCGTCGTTCACTCCCCAATCGCCGATGCCCGATTCCTCCGCCGGGACCGATGACGCAACCAACACCAT
>CAYQYB010000132.1:0-7134 GCA_964421535.1 uncultured Verrucomicrobiota bacterium
CATCGACACGCTGGTCCGCCTGCGCGACCTCGGCAACACGCTCATCGTGGTCGAGCACGACGAGGACACGATCCGCATCGCCGACTGGATCGTCGACATCGGCCCCGGGGCGGGCGAGCACGGCGGCAAAGTCGTCGTCTCCGGCTCGCTGAAGGAGCTGCTGGCCAGCCCCGAGTCGCTGACCGGCGCCTACCTCTCCGGACGCCGCACGATCCCGACGCCGGCGATCCGGCGTCCGGGCAACGGAAAGAAGATCACCGTCCGTGGCGCCATCGAGAACAACCTGCGCTGCGTGACCGTCGACTTCCCGCTGGGCCGCATGATCGCGATCACCGGGGTGTCGGGCTCGGGCAAGTCGACGCTGGTCAACCAGATCCTCTACCGCGCCCTGGCCAAGCAGCTCTACGGCGCGAACGACATCCCCGGCCGCCACGAGGGCATCGACGGTATCGAGCACATCGACAAGGCGATCAGTATGCCGACGTGGGCTCCACCGTTGCCCCGGACCGCGTGGTGTTCCTGCGAAAGGTGAACGTGTGGCTGGCGTTCATCACCGTGTGGCTGATCTATCTCCTCGCGAAGCGCGTCACGGGCAGCCGGGGCGCGGCGCTGGCGGCGGCCGGGTTCCTGGCCCTCGCGCGCCTGCATGTCGAACACGCGCACTACGCCGAGACGGACATCGCGCTGGTGTTCGCGCTGAGCCTGGCGCTGTACGCGTGGGCGAGGGCGCTGGACGGGGGGCGCGTGGCGTGGTTCCTGGCCGCCGCGTTTCTCAGCGGCTGGGCGATCGGCACGAAGTTCACGATCAGCCTGCTGGCGGTCAATGTCCTCGCGGGCGCTGTCATCTGCGGCGTCCGCGGCGGCCGGCCCGGCCGGATCGCGCGGGTGACGGGGTTGATCGTGTGCGGCGTGCTGCTGTGCGTCGCGGCGGTCGTGTACACCAACCAGGGAATGCTGAACTGGAAGTGGTTCTGGCCGCAGGTGAACTCCGGGCTGTCGTCCGTGTACGCCGAGCGCGCGGGGTTGCTCGGCGATTCCGCGGTCAATCCGAACGCCGCGTGGATTTCCAACTGGGACACGATGCTGAAGGGCCTGATCGATACCGGCTGGATCTGGTGTTTCGTGGGCGCGGCGGGGCTCCTGTCTGTCTTCTCGTCCTCCTATCGCCGGTTCTGGCCGATCACGATCCTCTTCCCGTTGCTCTACGGCGGGTACTTCATCTGCGTCGCGCCGTGGACGCGCGGCCAGGAGTTCATGACGTTCTTCCCGGTGATGGCCGTATGGATCGCCATCGGGGCGAAGGAGTTGTCAGGGCGCGCCGCCCGGATCGTTCCGCAGCCCGTGGCGCGGACCGCCGCGGCCGTCGTCGTGCTCGCGGCGATGGCGATGAGCGCGGTGACGGCGTGCCGCACCGCCAGCCTGTTCGGCTGGCCGGACCCGCGCGTCCAGGCGCTGCGCTGGCTTCAGACGCACGCGCCGCTGGACGCGCTTGTGGGCACGGAGAAGTACACCGCGCCCGTGGATCATCTGTTCGCGCGCACGGCGGACATCGACCAGGTCGAATGGAAAACTCCGGCCGAGCTCCGGGAAATCAACATGGATTACCTGGTGCGCAACGTGACCTCGAAGGGACGCGGCACGCTTGCTCCTCGCACGATGAAGATGTACCCGCGCTTCGAGGAGAACCTTCGGGCTTTCGAGGGGAGCGCGCATCGGCTCTGCGAGTGGGGGCCGGTGGGAAATCCGCCGTACATGTTCGCGGGCCATCGGGCCGAGTGGTGGGACGCGCGCCCCGTCGCGCCCGGGGCGACGTTTGACATGCCCCTGTTCCGCGCCGTCTGCCTGCGGGACGATCGGTCCGTCGCCGTGCCCGTGACGGCCGGTTCGCTGGGAAGCGCGCCCGGGCTCTGGGTGGACCTGCACCCGCGGCGCTTTGTCCTGAACGGCCCCGCGCCGGCTACCCGCGAGGCCTACGTCGTGATTCAGACCGCCGAACGACCGGCGGACGTTGTGCTCGACGGGCCGGGCTGCCGCCGGGAGGCGGCGCTCGCCGCGTACGATGTGGCGATCGTTCCGGTCCGCAGGCCGCCGCGCTGGCCGCGTTTCCAAGAATATGACTTGATCAAGATTCGGGCGCGGCCGGTCGAGCACATCGAGTACATCCCGTGCTACGCCGATGTCGCGCTCACGGTTTCCGAGGCGGCCATGCTGGCGTACCAGAAGGGCTACGCGGACCGCGCCCTGGCATTCCTCAAGGAGAAAGAAGCGTGCCGCGAGCCGCAGACCGCGTGGCTGGCGTACGCGTGCGCCGCGGAGACGGGCGACTGGGCGCTGGCCGATGAACTGGAGCCGCAGGCGCGCGAGATGCTGGACCGGCTCGAGGCGGCGCGCGAGGTGAAGCCGGAGGCTCTGCTGGTCAACGGCTATTCCGGCGTTGCCCGCCGCGATCACTGCCGCATCCGGATGCCGTTCTACAAAGGCGACTTCGTCGGTAATTCCGCAAACGCGGTATCCCCCGTGCTGTGCGAGCTGAACAAGAACGAGGATAAGCCGAACGGGTTCGAGTTCGCCTGGCGCCTGCCGGCGCGGCTGGCGCAGGGCCGGTACGAACTCCACTTCACGCTGGTCGTGCCGCGCTCCGCGGCGAGCGCCGGCCCGTGGAAGATGAAGATCAGCGACAATCTGAATCCGACGGAAGAGGAACTTGTCGTCGACAGCCGGGTCCCGCTCACGGTCGTGCGCAAGGTGGACGTGCGTGACGAAACCGATTTTGCCGTCACGCTGAGGTCGATGGAGCGGGGCGGTGGCCTGGAGATGACCGGCATCGAACTTCGGTGGGCCGCCGGCGACCTGCTGGGCGCGGAGCGGAAGGCGCTCGCGGCCGCCGTCAAGAAACACGCGGCGCACAAGAAGGCCGGACCGCGCGCCGCAACACCGGGCGTTGTGTTCTACCCGTGGCTGAAATTGGTGAGCCGCGAACGCGATGCGGCCACGGGCGGGCGCCGGTGCGTGTTCGAGGTCCTGCGCGAGGGCGCGCCTGCGCTCACGGTCAAAGCGTGGAACAACGGGAAGGCGAAACGCCGGCCGGCTTTCACTTCCGATCTCAAGACCGAGTCCGCGGCACAGGGTCAGCGCCTGGAGGTCGTGATCCCGCCGGCGCAAGGCGCGGAGGCGGTCGGGACGTGGATGAGAGTGGAGGCGGCCGTTCGATGGTCGCCGGGCGCGCTGCGGATCGAAGGGTCCGAGTCAAATCTGCTGAAGATCGAGTGAGTAGACGCGATTTCGAAATCGCGTCTACTAAGTTGGTCGGGGTATCGGCGTTCGCCATTTACAGCGGCAGAGCTTCCTGGAACAGCCTCAGCACGCAGAAATCATCCCAAAGCTCCAGCGTCGGCTCGCCCGCAGGCGCGGGTTCCGGCAGCGGCCACGTCAGCGTGACCGGTTGATCGGCGATCAGGACGTGATCCAGCCATCCCTCGTTCGGGCTCTGGGCATGACCCGGCCACGCCAGCCGCGGATACACTTTCATGGAGTGGCCTTCCTTCCACACGCGAACGGACAGAGTTTCCGGGGCGCTCGCGGCGACGCGCTCCACATGGTAGCGGTGCAGGCCGCCGATGACCGACACGCGCGGCAATAGCATTAGCTTGAGGCCGGTTCCTGTGATCGCCACGCCGTCGTCGCAGGTCACGGCCGTGGTGAAGCCCGCCCGCTCCACGGCCGGCGGCGTCCTTTCCTCGTGATACTGTCCGAACGGATAGCAGAATCCCGCGGGCTCGAACCCGCCGATGTTCCGGAGGTCATCGTAGCAGGCGCGGGCTTCGGGGTAGGGATCTTCCATCCCGCGCAAGTTCGCATGATTGCGCGTGTGGCCGCCGAAGGCCACGGTGCCGCGCTCGTGCATGGCGCGGACCTCCGGCCAGGAGAGGATGGACGCGCCTTCGTACGTGCGGCGGGTCTCCGGCGTTTCGCTGATCTGCCCCGTGATGAGATAGCACACGCCGCGGAATCCGTACTTCCTGAGAAGCGGCTCGGCGTTCTCCATGCAGTTGAGGTAGCCGTCGTCGAACGTGATGATCACCGGCTTCCGGGGCAGCCACTTGCCCCAGCGACGGTGCGCGACGAGGTCCGCCGGAAGAATGCTCCTGTAGCCCTGTTCCTTGAGGTCCCGGAGCTGGCTCTCGAAATCGGCCGTCGTGACCCACCACACCGAGTCCTCGCCGTCGCCGATCTTGTGGTACATCAGGATCGGCACGTGGCGCTCGATCCGGGTCGCCAGCTCGCACAGCGAGTATCCCATGATGCCGGCGGCGATCAGGATGCACAGGGCGACAAAAAGTTTTTTCTTCGCGGATCGGGGTGGCGGTTCGCCTGTCTGTAGATCGTTCACTCCCGAAACCCATACCACGAATTACTTGTCTTGCAATGGGAAAAGAAGTACATGTCCCGCAGGAGAAACGAACATGAGCGGGAACAAACTCGGGCGTTGCGGTTGGATGATTGCGGCTATGGTTGCGTTGTCTTCTTCGTTGGGCTGGGCTCAGGAGCCGGTCGTGTCGGACCCGGCGACAGCGCCTGCGGAACCCGTGGCGGCGCCCGCGGAACCCGTGGAACACGCGAAGATTGCCCCGTCGTATGTTGAGCCGGAAACGACGGGGGAATCCGGATCCTGGATGATCGGGACGCGCATCATCCATTTTGAGCTTCAGGACGACACCCGCGGCACGAAGTTCAACAACTCGTTCATGGGCAGCATCACCGAGATCAAGGACGAGCAGGACTACACGCCCGACAAGGTGTTCGTGCAGTATCGCATCGTCAAGTCGCCGGTCTGGGTCGGCATCACCTACGACCACGTGCGCGCGGAAACGCAGGACGAGGGCGGAACGGACGGCTCGGTCGACATCGGAGGCTGGATTCCATACGTGCAGGGCCGGTGGGAGAACGAGACGATTGCGGTGCCGTACATCGAATTGGGCTTCGCGTTCTACCGCGTGCGCTTCGAGGAGTCGGAAGGCTGGTCCAACGACGGCGACCGGTATGTGGCGCTGGATCACGATGTGATGGGCATGGAAATCGCCGGCGGCGTTTCGCTGCAGGTTTACGAGGGGCTTTCCGTGGATCTCTACGCCCGGTACATGGACATCGACGATATCAACGGGACGTACTACATCGGCGGCAACCCGGACGGCGACGCGGTCTACACGATGAGCTACATCGGGTACGGCATCGGCGTGCAGTACCAGTTCTGATCGCCGGGCTTCAATCCTTTGTGAATCGGTTCCGTTACACCCGGTGCAGCGAATGGTTTCTGGCGGGGCGGCGCGTGCCGTTGCCCCGCCATCTCATTATAGAAATCACGTCGTTCTGCAACCTGCGGTGCCGCATGTGCCCGAAGACCAACCATTCGGTCAACACGGCGGAGAACAACCTGATGTCGTGGGACGTCTTCGAGCGGCTGATCCCGCTCTTCCCCCGCATCGAATCCCTCGACCTGACGGGCGTCTGGGGCGAGGCGTTTCTCCATCCGAAGCTCTACATCGACATGCTCCGGACGATCAAGTCGCACGGCTCGGATGTCTACACGATCAGCAACGGGACGCTGATCACGGACGACTTGGCGCGGCAGCTGGTGGAGCACGACCTGAACAAGCTGATCGTGAGCCTGGACGCCGCGACGCCCGAAACGTATTCGCTCATCCGCCCTCCCGGCCGGTTCGAGGACGTGGTGAACGGATTGAAATTCATCACCGCGTGGAAGCAAAATCTGGGACGCACCCAGCCGCGGCTGGAGTTGGCGTTCGTGGGCATGAAATCGAACATCGAGGAGTTTCCCCGTGTTGTCCGGCTTGCGCACGAATTGGGCGTTGCGCAGGTTTGCCTGCAGGCCATGGGCGAGTACCCGGGCCTGGAGAACGAATCGGTCGCCGCGCACGACAAGGAGTTGGGACGGCGGATGCACGAAGAAGGCGAGCGGATCGGGAAGGAGCTTGGGGTGGAGGTCGTGCTTCAGCCCGCGGATCAGTTCGAGGAAGACCGGAAGGACCACAACGTGCTCGAAGACCGCAGCGGCTACCGCAAGCAGTGTTACGATTTGTGGAACCGCGCGCTGATCGCGGCCAACGGCAATGTCCTCCCATGCTGTGCGTCGCCGGTTTCCATGGGCAGCCTGCGCGATTCCTCCTTCGAAGAAATCTGGCGAGGCCCCGCGTACACTCAGCTTCGACGCCAGTTCCTCGGCGGCGAAATCCCGGAGATGTGCAGGCAGTGCACGGGCATGGCGTGGACGGAGAAATCCGTGCGCCGGGACATGCAGTTCCTGTTCGGCGGCCTGCTCGCGCCGCGGGTGAAGCGCCGGCTTAAACGGCATCTCAGGCAGTACGCGGCTTTGCGGTGGGCCAAGCGCCGGCTCGATCGCGCTCGGTCACGGAACGACGGTTAGCCGGACCGGTAATTCGACCGCCCGCCGCGATTGGGGCAGCTCGGTGTCCACTGCACTCCGCCATATCCGAGATTTCCTGCCCATCCGGATTTCGTACTCACCGGGCGCAGCCGATGAAGGCACGCTCACCGCGCGTGTTTCGACGAGCACTTCGTCGAACGGCTGAAACTCGATCTCCTTCCGGTCGGCCGTCCCAAGCACCCGGTGATCGTCCTGGAACATCTCGCCGCCGTTCGCGAAGTGGACGAAGACGGCAGGCAGCTTCTTTCGCAGGACCGCCGGCGGGCAGCGCCAGTAGTATTGGATCACGAGCTTCCCGCCGCGCGGAACGTCGCGCGAGGAAAGCGTGAGCCCAAGGAACTCAACGCTGTCGGAGAACTTCATCGGCGCGGAAATTTGGGGCACGGTTTGCCGGCGCAGTTCGGCGGCTTGCTGCTCCGCTTCCGCGTGAAAGCCGGCCTTCTCGAGTTCGGCCGCAAGCATCTTCCTCGCCGGCTGATGTCCGGGGTACAGGCGGATGACCTGCCGCAGTCCGTCGAGGCGATCGGCCGCGCCTTCCGGCTGTTCCAGCCGCCGCCGGTGGAGCCAGTCGGCGTTCTCCTTGGCCGAGCGAGCGTTGTCCATCCTGAAGCACCCGAGTTCGGTCCAGTACATCGTGGACGGGTGGTCCGCCCGCAGAAGTTCGGCGGGGC
>CAYQYB010000133.1:0-7079 GCA_964421535.1 uncultured Verrucomicrobiota bacterium
CGAGCCGTCCTCGACGTACGGAAGAAGCACGTCCTGCTGGGCCTTGTTGAACCGGTGGATCTCGTCGATGAACAGGATGGTTTCGGCGCCGCTGGTTCTGCGGCGGTTTTTGGCGGACTCGAGATGCGTCCGGAGGATCGCCACGTTGGCGAGAACGCCGCTCGTGCGCTCGAATCGGCGGCGGGTCGCCCGCGCGATGACCTCGGCCAGCGTGGTCTTGCCGCAGCCGGGCGGGCCGTAGAGGATAATGCTGCCGAGTCGGTCGGCCTCGATCGCGCGGCGGAGGAGCTTGCCGGGGCCGAGGAGGTGGTCCTGGCCGACAATGTCCTCCAGGGCCTGCGGGCGCATCCGCGCCGCGAGCGGCTGCTTCGCGACGTCAGCGGCGTTTGTCTCGTCTTGCTCGAACAGGTCCATATGGAGCTCCGCGAGCGGGCAAAAAAATACCCCACCACGAGTCGTCAGGGCACTATCTCTGTACCTTGATTTACAAGGTGGGTGCTCTGCCGGACGGCCTTGCTTCTCCCCGTTTTAAGGAGGAGATACGAAGTATCCATCCGAACGCCGAGCTCCCTAGTCAACTTAATGTTGGGTCAGAGATATCGGCCCAGTCACGAACAAGGCAGGGTATTTTTCTTGCTCCGACCCGAAAGGGGTCGGAGAAATCGGAACCCCAAATGACAAAGAACACATCCGCCTATCGCCGGGCTGACGGCCCCAAAGGCCGTCCCGGCAAACCCGCCATCGCATCCCTCGATGCCCGCGATGAACGAACACTCAGCGTTCTGCCCGCCGCCACACGGACCGGCTCGGCGACAAACGCGCCCAGGGTTTCATGCGCCGGGCATCCCACGATGCCGGCGATCAATAGGATCAGATTTTCAAACCATGACATGATCATGGGGTTCAACCGCTGCCTCATTCGCTTGCCCGGTCGGGTTTCACCCCTCCCGGACTTCAACTCCCAACTCTTTCTTCAGTGCGTCCTTGACCAACTCGTGATACCGGTTGGCATCCTCGTCAGTCAATGTACGCGTCAAAGAACGATACGTGAAGGAGTAGGCTGCACTTTTCTTTCCCACGCCTATCCCCTCTCCGGTGAATATATCAAATAACTCGACCTTCTCCAACTCTTTTGGCGCAACTTTTTTGACGATTTTCAGGATGTCCTCGTGCTTGACGCCCTGCTCCACAACGAACGCGGCGTCGCGCGAAACCGACGGGAAAGCGGCCATCGGCGCGAATGATTTTTCCTTGAAAACATGCGCAAGAATCGGCGCCAGTTGCACTTCCAGCACGGCCACCGGCCCCGTCATACGCCACTCCCGGCGAAGGTCCCTGTTGAGAAGCCCCATGACGCCGACCGGCTTCCCGTCAACCAGCAGATTGACCGCATGCCCCGGCTCGAGGCAATGCACGGAAACCTGCTCATGGTCGTGATCGGGAATGCCCAAAGCCGCCGCGAGATTCTCCCAGAGGCCCTTGATCCACAGGAACATCTCCTCCGCCGACACCGCCTTGCGGCGGTCCAGCCCGGAACGGCCCACGGGCCCCATGAGCCCGATCGACAGCAGTTCCTCTTCCGCCGGCTGGCCCGCTTCATCGAGCCAGAACACCCGGCCGATCTCGAACAGCCCCGCCTCTTCCACCTGCCGCGCCAGGTTGCGGCCCAGGGACTCCACCATCTGCGGCACCAGGGACGGGCGCAGCGTGGCCTGCTCCAGGTTCACCGGGTTCGGAAGGACAACGCGGTGCTGAACGTCCGACGGATCGAAAAGGTTCAGGAGATGATCCGAGACGTAGCTGTAGTTCATCGTCTCTCGAAGGCCCAGCCCGACCAGGTGCTGGCGGCAGACCATGACGGCCTGCGTCGGCTTGTCGTCCGCGCCGGTCACGAGCGAGGCCTTCGGCGCCGGCAGCGGAATCTTGTCCAGCCCGTAGATCCGGGCGAACTCCTCGATGAGATCCACCTCGCGCTCGATGTCCACGCGGAACGAAGGGACGTGCACCGTGCAGGAGATCTCGTTCGACACGGCAATGGGAAGCTGGATCGACCGAAACACGGTTTCGATCTCCTCGTTCGACGCATCGACGCCGAGAAGCGATCGCACGCTGTCGAACCGGCAAACCACGTTACGCTCGGCCCGGGGCTGCGGATACGCATCGATGACGCCGCGCGCCAGCATTCCGTTGGCGTGCTCCACCATCAGCTTCGCCGCGCGCCGGCTGGCCCATTCGGTCCGGCCGATGTCCACGCCGCGCTCGAAGCGGTAGGACGACTCGGTCGACATTCCGAGCTTCTTCGCCGTCGCGCGGATGTCCTGCGGCTTGAAATAAGCGCTCTCCAGCAACACGGTCTGCGTGCCGTCGCGGATCTCGCTGCCCGCCCCGCCCATCACGCCGGCGACGGCCACCGGGCGCTTCGCATCGGCGATGACCAGCATGTTGGACGTCAGCGGGCGGTCGACCCCGTCCAGCGTCGCCATCTTCTCGCCCTCGCGCGCGCGCCGGACCACGATGCGGCCCTCGTCCAGCAGGGATTGGTCGAACGCGTGAAGCGGCTGGCCGCACTCGAGCATCACGTAGTTCGTGATATCCACCACGTTGTTGATCGCGCGGATGCCGGACAGCTCCAGCCGGCGCCTCATCCAATCGGGTGACGGACCGATCTTCACGCCGCCCAGGATCCTCGCCGTGTAGCGGGGACAACCGACATCATCCACAAGCTCCACGCGGGTCATCTTCTCCACGGGCTCGCCGGAATCCTCGAGCTGGACGTCCGGCCACTTGACCCACGTGTGATACAGCGCGGCCACCTCGCGCGCCATGCCGAGAACGCTCAGGCAGTCCGGGCGATTCGGAGTCACCTCGAGATCGAGGATCGTCTCGGGCGGGCCGAGAACGGCGGAGAGCGGAGTACCCGGCGCCCACTTGTCGTCGAGAATCATCAGGCCGCTGTGGTCCTCGGAAATCTTGAGCTCGTCCGCGGCGCACAGCATCCCTTCGGAAACCACGCCGCGAATCTTCGCGGACTTGAGCGTCAGCCCGTTGGGCAAGGTCACGCCGACGCGCGCGAAGGGCACCTTGATGCCGGGCCGGACGTTCGGCGCGCCGCAGACCACGGTCATCTCGCCGGATCCGGTATTGACCTTGCAGAGCGTGAGCTTGTCGGCGTTCGGGTGCTTGCTGACCTCGAGAACCTCGCCCACCACGACGCCGTCGAACGTCGAGCCGATCGTCTCGATCCCTTCGACTTCCGTGCCGGAAAAAGTCAGCTTCTCCGCCAAGCCTTGCGGCGTGTCGTCGAAGTCGACGTATTCCTTTAACCAACTGATCAGAAGGCGCATTTCAATCGTTCCGTTGTTAAGTTGCCAGGTTGTCGGGTTGCCTGCCCACAACTCAGCAACCCAACAATGCGACAACCAGCAACTCTCCTAAAACTGTTCCAAAAACCTCACGTCATTCTCGTACAGCATCCGGATGTCCGGAATGCCGTACAAAATCATCGCGATGCGCTCGACGCCCATGCCGAACGCGTAGCCGGTGACCGCCTGCGGGTCGTGGCCGACGATCTCAAACACTTTCGGGTTCACCATGCCCGCGCCTGAAATCTCGATCCAGCCGCTCATCTTGCAGACGCGGCAGCCCTTGCCGCCGCAGACGTGGCACGAGAAATCGTATTCCACGCTCGGCTCCGTGAACGGGAAGAAGTGCGGCCGGAACCGGATGTTCACGCCGGGGCCCATCAGCTGGCGCGCGAAATACGTCAGGTCGCCCTTCAGCTCCGCCATCGACACGTTGCGGTCGACGTACAATCCCTCGATCTGGTGGAAGTTCGCGCTGTGCGTCGCGTCGGTCGTGTCGCGCCGGTAGCAGCGGCCGGGCGCGATGATCCGCACCGGGGGCTTCTGCTTCTCCATCACGCGGATCTGGACCGGCGACGTCTGCGTGCGCAGGAGCTGGCCGGTCTTCAGGTAGAACGTGTCCTGCGTGTCCCGCGACGGATGGTCCGCCGGCGTGTTCAGCGCGTCGAAGTTGTGGTACTCGGTTTCGATGTCCGGACCGTCCGCGACCGTGAACCCCATCGAGCGGAAAATGCCGATCGTGCGCTCGATGACCTGCGTCACCGGGTGCCGCGACCCGAGCCCGCGCCAGCGTCCGGGCAGCGTGCAGTCGAACGCGCCGGCCGTCGCGGAACCCTCGGACTGCTGAAGCTCCTGCTTGCGGGCGTTGACGAGATTCTGGAGCTCGTTCTTGAGCTCGTTGGCCAGGCGCCCGACGTCGCGGCGGTCGGCGGCGGGAATATTGCGGAGATTGTCCATGATCTCCGGCACGCGCCCGTTGCGGCCGAGATACTTGATGCGGACGGCCTCCAGCGCGGCGGCATCCGTCGCCGCCGCGGCCTCCGCCAGCGCCGCCTGCTTCAAAGCTGTTAGTTCCTGCGCGTTCATTTTTCCAATGCTTGGAAAATTCTTCCAACCCTTGGAAAAAACCGTCCCGAATCTTCCAAGGTTTGGAAAAAATAAGGCCGGACGGCGCTTTTGTCACGCCGGGAATTGGGCGCGGCTCGTGTTATGTTGCGTTTTTGAACGATTCAAGGTAACGGTGGGTCGAAGGGAATTCATTACGGAGAATCCAATGTTGAAACACATCGCCGCCGCTTGCGCCGTCGTCCTCCTGTCCTCGGCCGCCCCCCTGAACGCCGCCGACGGGCCCCGCGCGGTGAACGTTCGCGACGCGATCGTGAAGATCTACACCTACCACGACCTGCCCGACTACCAGAGCCCGTGGAGCATGCGCGGGACGTTCGCCTCGACCGGCTCGGGCGCGATCATCAAGGGCAAGCGCATCCTCACGAACGCGCACGTGGTGAGCGACGAGACGTTCATCCAGGTCCGGCGCTACGGCCAGTCGCGGCGCATCCCGGCGCGGGTCGTCGCCGTGTCGCACGCGGCCGATGTTGCGCTCCTGACGGTGGACGAGCCGGATTTCTTCGAGGGGATCGAGCCGCTTGAATTCGGGGATCTGCCGAAGGCGCAGCAGGAAGTGCTCGTGTTCGGGTTCCCGCTCGGCGGCGACACGCTGAGCATCACGAAGGGCGTCGTGTCGCGCGTCGAGCACACGACCTACGCGCACAGCTCGTGCAATTTCCTGGCGTGCCAGATCGACGCCGCGATCAACCCGGGCAACAGCGGCGGGCCGGCGATCGTGGACGGCCGCATCGTGGGCGTGGCGATGCAGGGCATCAGCCAGGCCGACAACATCGGCTACATCGTGCCCGTCCCGATCATCGAGCATTTCCTGGACGATCTGAAGGACGGGCGCTACGACGGGTTCCCGAGCCTGGGCGTCGTCATGGAGGGGATGGAGAACCCGGACTTCAAGGCGAAGTACGGGATGGAGCCGAAGCAGACGGGCATGCTGTCGGTGAAGATCATCCGCGGCTCCCCCGCCGAGTCCGTGCTGAAGGAAGGCGACGTCCTTCTCTCCGTCGAGGATCACCTGATCGCCGACGACGGCACCGTGGACTTCCGCGACAAGGAGCGCACGAGCGTTTCGTACTACATCCAGGCGCACCAGATCGGCGACAAGCTGCCGCTGGAGGTCCTGCGCGACGGCAAGCCGCTGAAGCTCGAAGTCACGCTCAGCCGATCGATGGACAAGGACTGGCTGATCCCGAACGACCAGTACGACGTTCTTCCGCGCTACTTCGTCTACGGCGGCATCCTGTTCTGCCCGCTCACGGTCAATCTCCTGAAGTCGTGGGGCGGCAACTGGTACGAGGCCGCGCCGCAGGAGCTGACCTCGTTGCTGGGCTTCAACTACCTCACGGACGAGCGGGACGAGGTGCTGCTGGCGCTGAAGGTCCTCGCGGCGCCCGTGAACCAGGGCTACCAGGACCTGTCGAGCTGGGTCGTCACCGAGATCGACGGGAAAAAAGCGCGCAGCCTGCGCGAGCTGGTGGACCTGGTCGAGAGCGGGACGGACCCGTTCGTGGTGTTCAAGAACAAGTGGGGGCACCAGATCGTGCTGGACCGCGCCCGCGTCAAGGCGGCACAGCCGCAGATCCTCGCCACGTACCGGATCCCGGAAGACCGTTCACAGGATTTGAGAGATGATCAAAAAGCTGGCCCGGTTCGTTGAGGTACTGCTGATTGCCGCGGGCGTCGCGGCGATTGGCCTGTTCGCGCTCTGCTTCACGTCCGCCCCGTGGCACATCTACCACTGGCTGGGACATGACCCGTTCCAGCTGGACCGGGATCCCGACTACATTGTCGTCATGGGCGGCGGCGGCATCCCGAGCGAGTCCGGCCTGATGCGGACGTACCAGGGAGCCGTCGCGGCGAAGAAATTCCCGAAAGCCAGGATCGTAATCGCGCTGCCGGCGGATTCGGACACCCGGTACAACGACGCTTTTCGGATGCGGCACGAACTGGTCATCCGCGGCGTCCGGGCCAGGCGCGTCGCATATGATTTGAAAGGGCGGAACACGCGGGAGCAGGCGCTGGGAGTCGCCGCGATGATCGGGCCCGGAACCAACGCCGTCCTGCTCATCACCTCGCCGGAGCACGTGAAGCGCGCCCTGCTGGCTTTCCGCAAGGCCGGCTGCAAGCACATTGCGGGCCAGCCCGCGTACGAAGCGGCGCTCGAGTCGGATCTCCTCTACGACGCGGATTCCCTCGGCGGCTCGAAGATTCCGGTCCCGGACGTTGGCGAACAAATCATGCTTCGCTACACCTTCTGGAATAACGTGCGGTATATCGGCGAAAGCGCGCGCGAGCTCTGCGCGCTGGGTTATTACTGGCTGAAGGGATGGATCTAGGAGAAACCTGGAGTCTGAGACCTGAAACCTGAGTAAAGGAAGTTCGAAGGCAACTCAGGTTTCCGGTTTCCGGTTTCCAGTTTCAGGTTTCGGCGACGACAGTCTCCATTTCCCGTGTCCGCTCCTCCATGCTCCGCACAAGGGCGAACTGGTTCCGCGCGCGGTCGAGATTGTGGGGAGAGCGGGGCCGGACCTCTTCTTGAAAGTGTTACCCTGTTTTCGCTCTACACTGGTCTCATCATCTGGTCGCTAGGACATC
>CAYQYB010000134.1:0-7078 GCA_964421535.1 uncultured Verrucomicrobiota bacterium
GATATCGATGAATTCGTTCGCGGCCGAAGCCTTCTCGCCGGGCAGGATGCCGACGGTCACGCCTTGCTCGCTCTTCGCGCCTTCGGCGGCCGCCTCCATCATTCCGCCCAAGCCGCCGCACACGAGGATCGCGCCGCGCCGCGCGAGTTCCGCGCCGACGGCGAAGCCGATCTTGCGTTCCTCCTTCGAACAATCGTGAGGCCCGAGGACTCCGATCTTGAGTGTGCGATTTGCTTTCATAATCGGAGTCCAAAGTCCAAAGCCCAAAGTCTAAAGTGGAGGAAGCAGAGCCGTGCGTCCATCCTTCCTCGACTTTGGACTTTGGACCTTGGGCCTTGGACTTCTTTGCTCATGGGTAAATCCGTCCCATCAGCCGCGGAAACGGAATTGTCTCGCGAATGTGCTTCAGCCCGCAGATCCAGGATACCGTCCGCTCGAGCCCAAGCCCGAACCCACCGTGCGGCACCGTGCCGTAGCGGCGCAGGTCGAGGTACCACTGGTATGGCGCCGGGTTCATCTTGTCTTCCTCCATCCGTTTCTCCAGCGCGGCCAGATCGTCCTCGCGCTGGCTGCCGCCGATGATCTCGCCGTAGCCCTCGGGCGCCAGCATGTCCATGTTCAGGACGACGTTGGGGTCGGCCGGCGAGGTCTTCATGTAGAACGCCTTGATCTTCCTCGGGTACTCCGTGATCAGCACGGGGCGGTCGAACTGCCGCGAGATGATGGTCTCCTCGTCGCCGCCGAAATCGCTGCCCCAGGCGAATTCCCGGGCGTCGCGGATGTGCGCGGGCCGGTGCGCGACGGAGTTCTCGAGTTCGCGCATGGACTCGCGGAGGTCCTGGATCTGCTGCGCGAGCTTGTCCTGTGACCAGCCCTGTGGCGCCTTGGCCTTCTGCTCCTCGAGCCGCGCGAGATCGGCGATCCACGTCTGCAGCTGCCTGCGGTCCCGCTCGAGTTCCTCTTCCAGCCGGAGGCGGACCTCGGCGCTGTGGAGGATCTCGATGGCCTGCGCGTAGGTGATACGGGGGAACGGAGGAACGATCTTCTCGAGTGGACCGGTATCGCGTTCCAGGAGCTGCAGATCGCCGCGATGCTCTCGGAGGGCCGCCTGCACGAGATGGCAGACGAACGCTTCGGCCAGGTCCTGAAGGTCCTTGAGCTCCGCGAACGCGACTTCGGGCTCGATCATCCAGAACTCGGTGAGGTGCCGGCGCGTCTTGGATTTTTCCGCGCGGAAGGTCGGTCCGAAGCAGTAGACCTTGCCGAGCGCCATGCACGCGCTCTCGACGTAGAGCTGTCCCGTTTGGGCCAGGAAGACGGGTTCTCCGAAGTAGTCCACGGGGAACAGCGTGCCCGCGCCCTCCGCCGCGCCGGGCTGCAGGATGGGGGTGTCGATCAGCGTGAAGCCGCGCTCGTCGAAGAACCCGCGGGCGGCGCGGATGAGCGTGTGGCGGATCCGCAGGATGGCGGCTTGCCGCGGCGTGCGGAACCACAGGTGTCGGTGCTCCATCAGGAAGTCAACGCCGTGAGCCTTGCGGGAAATTGGATAGTCTTCCACCGCCTGAAGGAGGCGGAGGTCGGTGACGGCGATTTCGCAGCCGCCGGGCGCCCGCTCGTCGAGCCGGACCGTCCCGGAAAGGACCAGCGACGATTCCTGGCCGGCCGACACCGCCACCTTGAAGAGGGCGTCCTGCTTCGCCTCGACGACGCACTGGCACATGCCGGTGCCGTCGCGGACGAGGAGGAAAGCGATCTTGCCGCCGGTCCGTTTGCCGTAGAGCCAACCCCGGATCGTGACTTCCTTCTTGTCGTGGAGCCGCAGGTTCCGGATTTCGACGATGTCGGACATGATCTCTCCCATGGGTGACGCGTGGGAAAACCTATCCGAATCAAAGGAAAGACGGAAAGAAAAAATAAGCCGGTGGGTGTCTGAAGCCGCCCTTCCCCTTGCAGTTACCCCGAAACCCTTGTCTGCACCAAACCCTTACTTCAGTACACCACCGGCTTAACTGCAGACATTCTCGCACAAATCGGAAAACGTGTCTGTTCCGAAAACGGTGAACCCCTATAGGATTATCCCTACAATGGGTTACTCGATGAGTCCCGATTCGATCGCGTAGCGGATGAGGTCGGTCTTGTTGGCCATCTGCAGTTTTTCCATGACGCGGGCGCGGTAGGTCGTCACGCTTTTCTCGCTGACGCCGAGCTGGTAGGCAATTTCCTTCACGGAAAGGCCGTTGCCGAGAAGGATGAGCACTTCGAACTCCCGTTGGGAGAGCGATTCCAGGGAGCCCTTGCGCTTGCCGCCGCGTTTCAGATGCCCGGCCAGCTTGGATGCCATCGTGGAAGACACGAATGTGTTTCCGCTCGAAACCGTTCGCACGGCCTGCAGAAGCTCCTCGAACGGAGCGCCTTTCACCACGAACCCGTCGGCCCCGCTTTCGAGGGCGTGCACGGCGTACCGCACGTGATCGTACATGGTAAGGACAACGATCCTGCAATTGGGGAGGTTGTTCTTGATCTGGCGGATCAGCGTGACGCCGTTGGCGTCCGGCAGCTTCATGTCGAGGATGATCACGCCGGGCTTCACCGTCGAAATCTTCGCCAGGAGCTCCTTGCCGCTGGCCGCTTCGCCCACCACCTCTACGTCCGAATTGCCGGCGAACTTGCTTCGAAGACCTTCCCTGAGCATGGCATGGTCGTCAGCGAGCATGAGCTTGATCATGGCGAACCCTCCTCGTCCTTTGCCGGCACACGTGCCCGGATGGTTGTTCCCTTTCCCTTCTCCGAAATGATCTCCAGCGATCCGCCGCACCGGGACAAGCGCTCGCGCATGCCGATGAACCCGATGCCCCGCTGGTCCTGCTGGGCAACCGGATCGAACCCTTTGCCGTTGTCGCGGATCTCGAGAAGGGCTTCCGATCTGGAGGTCCGGAGCAGCACATCGACCTGCGACGCTTCCGAGTGTTTGGCCGCATTGGTGAGGGCCTCCTGCAGCACGCGGTACAGGCAGGTTTCCTCGGCGCTATCGAGAACGGGCTTCGGGCCCGTGTGTGTGAAGGCCACATGGATGCTGGAGCCGTCGGTGAAGTCCTCGGTCAGGGTTTCGAGAGCGACCTCGATGCCGAGGTCGTCGATGATCGGCGGGCGGAGGGAGACGGCCAACTGGCGGACGGAGCCCAGCATCTCATCCAGCCGCGCCAAGGCGCTGGATATGCTTCTCTTCGACGCGTCGTCGACGCTTTTCACGGAGCCCAGTTCGAGGCGCGTCAGGGTCAGCAGTTGGCCGAGGTGATCGTGCAGCATGGAGCTGATAGCGCGGCGCTCCTTCTCCTGCACTTCAAGAAGGTTCGCGGAAAGCCGCAAGCGCTCCTCCTCGAGCTTTTTCTGCAGGCTGATGTCGCGGGCGATCGCCATCGCGGCCGGATGTCCCCGCCAGAGCGTTCTTGCGATCGAGACATCCACCGGGAAGCGACTGCCGTCCTTGCGGATAGCGAACGTCTCGTACCGCGTGGGCACGGTGATGTCGCCCCCGAGCCTTTTCTGGAAGGTCGCCTTCGCCTCTTCCTTGATCTCCGGCAGAAGAATGTCCCACAATCCGAGCTTGAGGAGTTCCTCCTCCGAGTAGCCGCTCATGCTGGCGGCCGCCTTGTTGCCGTAGACGAAATGGGCGTCCTCGCCGGTCATGATGATGATGCCGTCCGACGCGTTTTCAGCCAGCGCGCGGAAGTTGGCCTCGCTCTCCCGGACGGCATCCTCCATCTTGCGGCGCGCCGTGATGTCCCTGGACACACCAAGCACCGAGGTCACTTCGCCCGCGGCGTTCAGGATGGGGACCAGGCGGGTCTCGATCCAGACCTTGGATTCCCGGAGCATCTCCGTGACCTCGGAGAAGAAGGGCTTCTTCGTCTCGCAGACCATCCGGATCGCCTTTCGGTGGCGTTCCGCGATTTCCGGAGGGAACAGCTCTTCCTGTTTCCTGCCGATGACCTGTTCGGGCGCCAAGTTCCACTGCCTGGCGCCAAACGTGTTGGTGTAGATGATGTCGGTATTCGGCGCACACATGAAAATCATGTCGGGGGAGGCCTCGGCCAGGGTCCGGTACTTGGCTTCGCTGTCGCGGATGGCCAACTCAGCCTTCCGTCGCTCCGTAATGTCCTCGAGAACGCCGTCGAGCCACAGAACTTCTCCGTTTTCCCCCACGCGCGCCTGCGAAGAAATGGATGCGGGGAATACGGAGCCGTCCCGCCTCTTCATCAGGATGATGCGGTCCCGGATCTCCGCTTTGGCTCGAATTTCCTCCACCAGCGCGCTTCGTTCGGCGGGGTTCGCGTAGAAATCCGGCACGGTCATGCTCTTCAACTGTTCGGGAGAATCGTATCCGAAGATCTTTAGGATTGCGGGATTGCATTGGAGAATCCTGCCGTCGAGCGTGGACCTGAACACGCCCACGGCGATGTTGTTGACCAGGGACCTGTACTGCTCCTCGCTTTCGCGGAGCGCGGCCTCCGCGATCTTGCGTTCCGTGACGTCCTCCGTGTGCACCATGACCTGGTGGGGCGGGACGAACACGTAGGTGATCATCAGGCGCCTGAGCTTCCCCGTGGTCTGGAGTTGCAGGGCGGTTTCCCGGCAGAACGTCGATCGCTCGGCCAGGCAACGACGGATGTCGGCGATGATATCCGGCCGGCTCTTGTGGAATTGCTCGAGCGTGTAGCCCTCGTATTCCTTGATGTGGCCTCCGGTCAAAGCCATTCCCGCGTCGTTGAAATCCGTCAGGGTGAGGCTCTCGCCCGCCTGCGTCCACGTGAAGGTGGGGATCGGGAACCCCTTGTACTGGGCGCGCCACGCTTCCTCGCTCCGTCGGATATCTTCCTCGGCCCGTTTCAGGGTGGTGATGTCCCGGATGACGCCGACGATGTAATGTCTTCCGCCGGGATCGGTATACCTCGTCTTCTTCGTGAAGATGGTGTACTTCCGGCCGTAGGCATCCGTGATGTTCTCCTCGTTCGTGCTCTCCTTGCCCGTCGTCAGCACATCCTCGTCGTGCTTCCAGAACACGTCGACCTGTTCCTTCGGGAAGAAGTCGTAGTCGGTTTTGCCGATCATCTCCTCCCGGCTCCGGTCGGCGAGGGCGCACTCGGCGTCGTTGACCAGCACGAAGCGGTGCTCGCTGTCCTTGACGAAGATCGGGTCGCTGATGGTGTTGATGATCTTTTCCAGGTACTCGCGGGCTTCCCGGCGCAGCTCGTCGGCTTTCTTCCGGTCGGTGACATCCCACGCCACGCCCTGCAGATGAGTGATCTGCCCCTGGGCATCCCGAATCACGCGGGTCTGATCTTCCAGCCACCGGACCTCGCCGCCGCGCGTGCGCATCCGGTACTCCTGCACGAAGCTGTCGATTCCCCGGCCGATGTAGCCGGCTGTTTCCTCCTGCACCCTGGCCAGGTCGTCGGGATGGATGATGTCGGCCACCCGGACTTTGCCCGACATCACTTCCTCCGCGGTGTATCCGAACTGCTTGACGTTGTCGGAGACGAACTCCACGGGCCAGCCCTCGGTGTTCTTCCAGAGGAACGCGACGGCGGGGCTCTGGTTGATCACGGACTCGAGTGCGCGGAGCCGCTCTTCCGCCCGCGTGCGCTCGGTGATGTCCCACACGACGCCCTGGAAATGCGTGATCTGTCCTTCGGCATTCCGCACGACGGTCGTTTGGTCTTCCATCCACCGTATTTCGCCGCCGCGCGTAAGCATGCGGTAGTGCTGCGAGTAGGAGTTGTGCCCTTGACTCATGTGATCGGCGACTTCCGCCTCCAATCGCCCCAAATCGCCGGCGTGAATAAGGTCCCGGACGCTTACTTTCCCGGACATGACGTCCCCTGCCGTGTAACCGAACTGGAGGATGTTGTCCGAGACGAAGTCGATGGGCCATCCCTCGGCATTTCGCCACAGGAATGCAATAGCGGGGCCCTGGTTGATCACGCTTTCGAGCGAACGCAGGCGCTCTTCCGCCCGATTGCGCTCGGTGATGTCCTGGTTGACGCCGTACGTGCGGATCGTGCGCCCCTGTTCGTCGTGGACCACGAAGAACCGGACGCTGATGAAGCCGGTTTCGCCATCGGCGTAGAGAATGCGGTGATCGAGCTGCCGGCAGTAACGGGGGTCGGCGGTTTCGTTCGATTTCTTGATTTCCTCCGCCACCAGATGGATATCATCGGGATGGCAGAACCTGCGCGCGTATTCCGCCGACCGCATCTTGTATCCGCCCACTTCCTTGGCCGTGGTCCGGAAGATCCGATAGAAGTTATCGTTGAACGTGAAGGTGTCGCTGGCGACGTCGTACTCCCAGTAGCCGGCATGGGCCATCTGCAGGGCGGTGGTCAGGCTGGACTCGCTCCGGCTCAGCGCCTCTTCCGCCCGCTTGCGCTCGGTGATGTCCTGGCCGACCCCCTGGATCTCGATCAACTGGCCCTGCGGGTTGAATATCCCCCGGTTCGTCCACCGGCCCCACACGATCTGACCGCCTGCGCCGACCGAGCGGTTCTCGCTGACCACGACGGGGTTCTGAACGCTGAGGGACGCCAAAAGGTTGTCCAGCGCCTTCCGATCCGTCTCGGCGATGTAGGAGAAAAAGGGGCGGCCCAGGAGTTCCTCGCGCTTCTTGCCCGCGTACCGGCAGCAGGCCTCGTTGACGAAGGTCACGGTGCCGTCGGGGAGAAACCGGCAGATATACTCGGACTGGCTTTCCACGATGGCGCGGAAGCGCTCCTCGCTCTGCCGCAAGGCCTCGTCGGCGCGGCGATGCATCAAGGTGTTTCCGATCGACGTGGCGATGGTGGTCAGCATCGTCTTTTCCCGCTCTGTCCACGCCCGTTCGGTCCGGCTGTCTTCGATCAGCACAAAGCCCCAGCAGCGTCCTTCCACGAGCACGGGCACCGCGAGAAAAGAGATGACGCCCCGGCCGGTGAAGAACGGCTGCTCTTCGGAAGGGAGGGAGCGGATCGCCCCGCCGATGGAGTGGCCGCTGGATATGACCGCGTGCCAGCGGGAGAGCCCCAGCGACAGGTAGGTCATGTTC
>CAYQYB010000135.1:0-7053 GCA_964421535.1 uncultured Verrucomicrobiota bacterium
GCTCAGCCGGAGGCTTCGCCCTACCTTGGGATGCGCGCGGTAGGGCGAGGCGTCCTCGCCGAGCCGCAGGGTTAACGCACGGCTCAGCCGGAGGCTTCGCCCTACCTTGGGATGCGCGCGGTAGGGCGAGGCGTCCCTGCCGAGCCGGACGATAGGGACACGGACTGTCGGGTGCTCATTCAACCGGCCGCGTTCTTTCGCGCGATAGCCCACCACGCAAAGCCCCAGGGCACGAGGCCCAATCCGCTGGCGGATAGTTCCACCGACGAGAGCGCCCACAGGAATCGATCGACCGCCGCCGGCATCTGGAACTTCATGGCGTTCGGCACGTCCCCGCCAGACGGCTGTTCGCGCGGGGGCTTCGAGAGGGCTTTGTACGCGAGCGTGCCGGCCGCGGGCATCATGCCATAGGCGTGGACCTTGATGATCCCGGCGCCGGCTCTGCCGATGAGCTCCCGCACATCCGCCTTCGAGTACCGGTGCCGGTGGCCGAGAGTCGTGTCGCTTTGCGTCCAGAGGTACATGTGAGCCGGAACGGAAAAGAGGACATCGCGCTTCGCGACGCGAAGGAGGCTGCGCAGGGCCTGCGCGTCGTCCGGTACGTGCTCGAGCACCTCGCTGCACACCACGAGGTCGAACGAGTTGTCCTCGAAAGGGAGTTGGGCGACATCGAGCCGGTGAACTTCCTTCAGGCGGCCCGTCGCCAGGCCCTGGCGGATGGATTCCTCGTCCATGTCGCAGGCGACGACATTGTAGCCCTTGCGCAGCAGACGCGTGGTCACGCCGCCGCTCCCGCAGCCCGCGTCGAGAATTCGACAATCGGCCGGATTGCGGCCGGCGAGGGCCTTGGCGGCGAGGTTAACGATGAAGTCGTGCCGCGAGCTGAGGTACCAGCTGTGCATTGCTTGTTCGGCCAGCGTGCTTGTGTCGGGTGCGTTCATCACGGGTCCTCAGTGTCGCTACCGCGGCGGAAGCTGGTCCTTCCGGTAGAAGATGATCTTGCGGTTGCGCAGGGAGTAGTCGGCGGGGAACGTCGTCTGCGCGGGAATCTCGCGCACGGCGGTGTAGCTCTTGTCGAGCCGCTCGTACAGCAGCCAGCTGTTGTCCTCGAGAGGGATGTCGCTGATGACGATGTCGAACGGATCAGACTCCAGCCACTTGCGGAAGTAGGCCGGGTAGAGGGATCGATCGTAGCGTCCGTCCTTCCAGCAGTCGCGGCCGATCGAGGGGTAGGGCGGCTTGCCGACGAGCACATTGAAGAACCCGTTGCAGTTGTAGAACACGTTCTTGCCGGGCGTCGCGACGATCTCCTTGAGCATTTCGAATCGCGCGTCGTCGGCCGCCGTGATGAGCGCCGCCCTGTACTCGTGGAACAGCGCGAAGCTCTGCAGGGCGAGGATCGACAGGACCATGCGCCCCGAGACCTGGCGCTCCTCGAGGAACTGGTGGAGGAACGAAAGGCCGCACGCGAACAGCATGGCGGCGAAGAAGATGCCTTGGCTGGGGCCGGAGCCGTACTTCAGCCGGGCCATCACGGCGACCACGCCGGACGCGCCGAGCAGGATGTACTCGGGCTTGATCCACTTCTTCCACTCCAGCCCGAAGGCGGCCACGCCCGCGATGACCACCGCGATCAGGACGCCGTACCGGCCCACGATTTCGGGGAACAGCGCGGGCTCCAGCAGCCACTGCCAGACGATCGGGTGGTTCTTGTGCATGGTCAGCACGGCCATGAAGCTGGAATCGGGTTTGGCCATGTAGTAGGCGGCGCTGCCGGCGACCAGCGCGAAAGCGATCCCGGCGGACGCGACGCCCTTTTTCAGGTCGGTGACGAGGCAGTAGAAAACGCCGGCCGCGATGTAGGCGAGGCCGGTCTGCTTCGACCAGTAGGAACCAAAAAACGCGATGGTGGAGAAGATGACGGTCGGCCAGCTCAGCGAGCGGTCGCGCACGAGCAGGTAGACTCCGATGAGGGCGCAAAGAACGTGGAGCGCGTTGGGGTCGAGGTTGATGAACCAGGGCCACGCCTTGGTGTCGATCCCGGCCAGCAGCGCGGCGGCGATGAAGGCGAGCGCCTTGCTGCGCGTCAGCCGGTAGGTCAGCATGCCCAGCACGACGATCGCGGATATCCCGATGACGGCCATGACCGCGCGGATGGAACGGATGTCGTAGCCGAACCACTTGGCGACCCAGCCCGTGACCTGGAACGTCAGCGGCGTGTACCACAGCTCACGCACGTGCACGTCCATCGGTCCGTACAGCCGTTCGCCCGCGCCGAACTGGTAGGAGAACAGGGCGTGCTCGGACTCCGCCGCGTTGATGATGGCGGGGTGGGAAAGATTGTTCGTGATGACCTGGAGCGCGATGGCCAAGTGAATGCCCGCGAGAACCAGCACCACCTTGAGGCCCAGGGAGTTGAGGCGGAAGATGCCTGCCGGGTCCTTGTCCACCGGTGCGCGGACATTCGATTCACTCCCCGAAGGCTCGTTCTCGGCGCGGTCAGTCGGTCGGTTTTTTGATGAGCGGCTCAAGATGATCCTCCGTGAGTCGGCTGCGATTCGCTGTAGGATACTTGCAGGGTAAACCTTGTCAATAACGAGGGTGTTGTGTACAACTTGCCGACCGGTAGCCGGACGAAAAAAGGGAGAAGCATGTTGGGAACGCTGATGCCAAAGACGGAGAAAATCGCGCGCCTGCTGTTCATTCTCGGAGTGGTGGTGTTCTCGGTGGTGATGTTCCGGTCCGTCCTTGGCCGCGACGTGGTCCTGTTCTCCACCGACGACAACGTCGGCGCGCTGGCGATGCGGAAGGCCGCGCTGCCGTACGCGTTCTTCGGCTGGTGGGATGATTCCTGCCTCGTGGGAACGACGTGGGACCTCTCGATCAACTGGTCGAACCTCCTTCTGTGGCTGTTGCCCGTGCGGATCTTTACATCGTGGTATCACGCGATCGACCTCGGTTTCGCGTCGCTTTTTCTTGCCCTGTTCCTTCGCACCCGCGGCCGAAGCTGGGCGGCGTGCGCCATGGGCGCGCTGACCGCGTTCTGGGTGGGCAGCAATCTCACGCTCACGTTTGCGGGGCACCTGGGCAAGTTCGGCGTGCTGATGTTTGCCGCGGCGTTCCTGTGGCTCTGCGAAATGGCCGTCCGCAGCACGAAGCTGGGGTGGTCGCTTCTCGCCGGCGGCGCGCTGGGGGCGATGTTCCTGGAGCAGCCGGACCTGGCGCTCTTCTTCTGCCTGGCGCTGGGCCCGTTCGCCCTGTACACGCTCGCGCGCGAACATGCGTTCCGAATTCCCGTCTGGCTCCGGGTGCTGGTCCCGATGGGCGTCGTCGCGGGACTGCTCGCGTTGCCGCCGGTCCTGTCGGCCTACAAGAGCAACGTGAAGAGCGCAACCGCCGGAACGGCCGGCGACTCCGAATCCCAATGGGAGTTCGTGACGCAGTGGAGCTGGCCGCCGGACGAATCGGTTGACTTCATCGCGCCGGGCTACATGGGCTGGCGCAGCGGGGAGCCGGACGGTCCGTACTGGGGTCGGATGGGGCGCTCGGCGGGGTGGGAGCAGACGAAGCAGGGCTTCCAGAATTTCAAGCTTGAGAGCCAGTACATGGGCGTGATCCCCCTGGCCCTTGCGCTCGTGGCCGCGCTCGGCGTGTGGTTCAGTTGGAGGAAGGATCGGGCGTGGAGCCGGGAGATGCTTTTCTGGTCCATCGTGACGTTCGTCGCGCTGCTCCTTTCGTTCGGGAAGTACTTCCCTCTGTACCGCCTTGTCTACATGCTTCCCGCGTTCTCCTCGATCCGCAACCCGAACAAGTTCCTGCAGGTGTTCCAGATCGCCGCGGGGATTCTCGCCGCGGGCGGGTTGGACGTGGTCCTGCGCCGGCCGGCATGGGCCGCCGAACTCGCAGCCTCGCGTGTCCGCCAGGTCACGGTGGGGCTGGCGGCCGTGGCGGTGATCCTGCTCGTGTGGGCGTTCAGCCTGTCCACCTCGTGGGTCACGATGGTCAACCAGCTGGCTGTGAGCGGCTGGGGCGCGGCGGCGGACGCCATCGTGCGCAACCAGGTGCATGGCGCGTGGATCGCGGTGCTGATGGCGGTGGTCGTCGCGGTCGTCGTGTGGGTCCTGTGGCGGATGGCTGTCGGACGCAGGGAAATCGTTCGAACGGCGGGCGCATGGCTGTTGGCCGCGGTCGTAATTGTGGACGCGCTTGCCCTCTCGGCGCACTACGTCAAGCCGATGAGCATGAACATGCTCAAGGAAGACGAGGTCATCAAGTTCCTCAAGGCCAACCTGCGCGTCCAGAGGATCGCTCTGCTGTCCCAGGCCGGCTTCTACAATCACTGGCTGACGTACACGTTCCCGTACAACGGCATCAGCGCGATCAATGTGACGCAGATGCCGCGCATGCCCGACGACTACAAGACGTTCCTCAACCAGGTCGGCGGATCCCCGCTCCGCCTGTGGCCGCTCAGCGCCGTGAGCTTCATCGCGACCCCCGTCCAGGGCTGGATGCAGATCCAGAACGATCCGTCGATGAAAGGCTTGTTCGACCTGATCTACGCGTTCAACGTGGTTCCTTCCGGGGCGGACGGGTTCCAGGCCGTGCCTGCCACGCAGACCCAGCCCGGCCAGCACTGCGTCCTGCGTCTCAAATCGGAGGCACCGAGGTATTCGCTTCTAGCCGGCTGGAGCGTCGAGCCCGACGATGCCGTCCTGCAGAAGCTGGCTTCGACGAACCACCCGCTGTTCCAGAAAGCTCTGATTTCGCCGGACACGGCGGACGGTCTTCCGGAGTCGGCGGGGCAGGGCACGTGCGGGACGATCACGGTGAAGGAGTACCGGCCCGGGCGCGTGGTCCTGCAGGTATCCGCGGACCAGGCGGCGATTCTCCGGGTGTCGGAGAAGTACAACGCGGGATGGAAGGCCTCGATCGACGGCAAGTCCGCGCCGGTGCGCCGGTGCGACTACATTTTCCAGGGCGTTCTCGTCACGCCGGGGCTTCATGAAGTGGAGCTTCGCTACACCGTCCCGACTTCGCCTCTGTTCCTCCAACTGTCCGGCATGGCCCTGTGCGTGCTCGCGCTGGGGCTTCTCGTTGTCGGGCGCAGGAAGCCGGAGCCCTCGCAAGCACAGCCATGAACCCAACGGATTCCTCCCAGGCCATTCCGCGGCTGTCGGTCGTCATTCCGACGCTGGGCCGGTCGCTCCTCGTCCGTACGCTCGAGTCCCTGATTCGCGCGAGCGGCTTCGAGCGCATCGAGGTGATCGTCTCCGGGAAGATCGCCGAGGGCCCCGTCCTGGACGCGGTCGCGAAATTCTGCGCCGCGCACCCTCAGATCAGGCATCTTCCGGTTTCGTTCGAGGTCGGCGACTCGAGCGAGAAGAAGAACGCGGGCATGCGCGCTGGGCGCGCCGAACTCGTGGCATTCCTGGACGACGACGTCGTGGTTGCGCCCGATTGGCCGGAGAAGGTCATCGCCTCGTTCGATCGGCCGGAAATCGGACTGATGAGCGGGCCGGGGCTTGTGCCGGAGGATGTCGGGGTCATGACGCGGCTGGCGGGCGTGGTCCTGTCGTCCGCGGCGGCGGGGTATGTCTCGGAGCGTTACCTGAAGGGCCAGTCCCCGGGCCGGCGGATCCGCTGGTCGCGCATCATCGGCTGCAACATGACGTACCGCAAGAAGGTGATCGAGGAGATCGGCGCGTTCGATCCCGCCTTCTGGCCCGGGGAGGAGATGATCGCCGCGTTCAAGACGGAGCAGCGCGGGTACGAGCTCCTGTTCAATTCGGACGCCTACGTTTATCACTATCCGCGGCAGAGCCTGCGGCGGTTCTGGAAGCAGATCTGGGGCTACGGCCTGACGCGCATCCGGCTCTTCCGCGGCGGGACCGAGATCGAGCCGACAACGATTGTTCCCGCCCTCTGGGTCCTGTCGCTCGTCGTGCTCGGAGTCGGCGCGTTCTTCTCGAAGCTGTTCCTCTTTCTTCTGATCCTGGACCTGGCCGCGTACGCGCTGGCCGATGCGTGGATCACGCTGTCGAAATTCGCCGAGACGAAGAGGAAGGTCGACCTGCTGATCTTCTTCCTGGTGCCGGTCATGCACCTGAGCTACGGGCTGGCGGAGTGGGCGGAGTTGTTTCGGCCGAACAAGGACCTCAGCGAGAAATCACCGGCCGTGCGCTGAGAGGAACGTGCCCATCTCCTGGATTCCCTCGGGCGTGCCCATGTCCAGGAGCGGCGGATCGGCCAGGTACACCTTCAGCATCCCGAGCCACGACAGGACGGGGAAGATGTCGGTTTCCAGGGAGAGCTGTTTGTCCGACTGGATGTGGCGCATGGATTCCTGGTTCATAATGTAGAGCCCGCCGTTCACCCAGCCGGTCGGGCGCTCCTTCTTCTCCAGGAACGCGGTGACGACGCGCTCGTCGTTGAACTCCACGGTCCCGTAGCGGCCGGCTTGCGCGATCGGCGTGACCGCCATCGTCACGGCGGCGGTCGAGAGCCGGTGCGCTTCCATGTACTGATACCAGTCGATCATCGGCAGAAGGGTGTCTCCGTTCACCACCATGAACGGATTCGTCTGGATGTACTTCTCGATGAACTTCAGCCCGCCGGCGGTGCCGAGGGCTTCCGGCTCCTCCGACATGGTGATCGTCATCCCCTGCGGCGTGTTGGCGGTGACCCACTCGCGGATCGCGGCCGCCATGTGCCCCGCCGCGATGTGAACGGCGTGGATGCCCGCGGAGGCCAGCCAGTTGAGCTGCCAGTAGATGAAGGGCTTGTCGTGGATCGGCACGAGGGCTTTGGGCCTGTCGGGGTAGAGTTCGCGAAGTCGCGTGCCTTGTCCGCCCGCTAAGATGATCGCCTGCATAGATCCGTAGTTTCCGAAACCGCTTCCTCAACACCCCTTAGTGTCTGTAAGAATACCGATCTGCGGCGGTTTCTTCAAATGGTTTTCAACGAAGTTTCATAGTCCGTCGTCGCCGTTCTCCGGGGCGGTTCTGCTTGAAAACAGCTTCAGCGGCGGCTACTCTGCGCCAAAGGAGTGCGAAG
>CAYQYB010000136.1:0-7020 GCA_964421535.1 uncultured Verrucomicrobiota bacterium
GGCTTCGCCCTACCATTGGATACGCGAGGTAGGGCGAGGCGTCCCCGCCGAGCCGCAGGGTTAACGCACGGCTCAGCCGGGAGGCTTCGCCCTACCATTGGATACGCGAGGTAGGGCGAGGCGTCCCCGCCGAGCCGCAGGGTTAACGCACGGCTCAGCCGGGAGGCTTCGCCCTACCATTGGATACGCGAGGTAGGGCGAGGCGTCCCTGCCGAGCCGATGTTGCGGGCTGTTTACTCTCCCCGAAACACGTACTTGCCCTTGAGGCGGATGTCGCGCGACGAGCTGCCGACGAGCAGCTCGAACTCGCCCGGTTCTGCGACCCAGCGCTTCCGGTCCACGCTGTAGAACGCGAGGTCGCGCTCGGTCAGCGTGAACGAAACGGCCTGCTTCGCGCCCGGCTTCAGGTTGATCTTCTTGAAGGCCTTGAGCTCCTTGACGGGACGCTCCACCGAGGACTCGACATCGCGGACGTAGAGCTGGACCACCTCGGCGCCGTCGCGCGAGCCGGTGTTCTTGATCGTCAGCGAGACGTTGATCTTCAGCCCGTTGTCGATCTTTCCGTCGATCTTCAGATCGCCGTACTCGAACGTGGTGTAGGAAAGGCCGTGGCCGAACGGGAAGAGCGGCTCAACGTTCTTCGTGTCGTAGTAGCGGTAGCCGACGAAGACGCCTTCCTTGTAGTGGACGACGCCGTCCGCGCCCGGGTAGTTGCCGAAGGACGGGTTGTCCTCCAGCTTCTTCGGGAACGTGAAAGCCGCCTTGCCGGACGGGTTCACCTTTCCAAACAGCACGTTCGCGATCGCGTCGCCGCCCATCTGCCCGGAGTACCACGTCTCGACGAGCGCGGCCGCGTTGGTCAGCCACGGGTCCATCTCGACCGGCGTGCCGCCGTTCAGCACGACGACTGCGTTGGGCACGGCCTTGGTGATGGCGTCGACGAGGTCGTTCTGGTCCTGCGGAAGCTTCAGGTCGCGGCGGTCGAATCCCTCGCCCTCGTACACGGGCGACAGCCCGGCAAACACGACGACGGCATCGGCGCTCTTGGCGGCCGCGATGGCCTCCGCGAGCACGTTGGTGGGCGAGCGGGTCCAGCCGAACTGCGCCAGCGCGCCGCCGAGGTTCTCGAAATACTCGATGCGGATGTCGTACGAGCGTCCCGCCTCGAGCGTGATCTCCTGGGTGATCGCCTGGCCCCAGTAGTCGATCCAGTGATCGATGAACAGCTTGCCGTCGATGAACAGGCGGAAGCCGTCGTCCGCGCACAGCCCCAGGTTGTACACGCCGGAGGCCGGCACGGTCATCTTTCCGGTCCAGCGCGCGGAGAAGTTGTCGCCGGGGATGGCGGGGTCGGGCGAGCCGCCGCCCCAGTTGAAGTCGATGTTGGGATCGATGCGGGTGATGGCCGGCTCGCCTTCGAGCTTCATGTTGGCGAAATACTCGGCCTTCAGACCGTGTTCACCTTCCTTCGCGCCCGGCGGCGTCAGGTACTCCGTCGGCACGGGATTCACGGCGATCGAGCCGCAGCCCTGGGCGTAGACCACCTCGACGTTCGTTCCGCAGAGCCGGCGGATTCCGTCGAGCGGGGTGACGGTGAGCGCGGGATCGGGCTGGACGGTCGAACTGCCGCCGCCGCCGAGGTGCGCCGTCACGGCGTTCGGCCCGATGACCGCGAGCTTCCTGACCCGCTTGATGTCGAAGGGGAGGACGTTGCGGTCGTTCTTCATCAGCGTGATGGATTCTTCCGCGAGCCGACGCGCGAGGTCGCGGTGCTCCGGCGTGTTGATCACGCCCTGCGGCAGGGAGTCGGGGCTGTCGAAAAGGCCCGCGAGGAACAGAACGCGAAGAATGCGGCGGACCTTGTCGTCGATCGTCGCCTCGGTGACTTCGCCCGCCTTGAGGGCGGCGCCGAATTTCTCCTGGTTGAAGTTCGCGCCGCGGCCGGGCATTTCAAGGTCGAGCCCCGCGTTGGCGGAATCCACGGTGGTGTGCGTCGCATGCCAGTCGGAAACGACGAGCCCCTTGAAGCCCCATTCGTTCTTGAGGATGTCGTTGAGGAGGAAGGGATTCTCGCAGCACCATTTGCCGCGGACCTTGTTGTAGGCGCCCATGAGCGTCCACGGGTCGGCCTCCGTCACGCCGGCCCGGAACGCGGGCAGGTAGATTTCGCGCAGGGCGCGCTCGTCGATGTCCACGTTGATCGTCCCGCGGTCCCACTCCTGGTTGTTGCAGGCATAGTGCTTGATCGACGTGCCGATCCGCCGGCTCTGGACTCCCTTGATGTACGCCACGGCCATGCGCCCGGCCAGGTGCGGGTCCTCGCCGAAGCTTTCGAAGTTGCGGCCGCCGAGGGGAGTCCGATGAATGTTGATGCACGGACCGAGCAGGACGTGCCGCCCCGCCGCGCGCGTTTCGTCGCCCAGCGCCTGGCCGACCTGGTAGATGAGATCGGGGTTCCAGCTCGACGCCATGGAGATGTCGGGCGGGAAGCACGTGGATTTCACGCCCCAGCCGACGCCGTGCGGGCCATCCGTGACTTTCAGGGAGGGGATGCCCAGCCGCGGAATATCCATCAGCTGCCCGCCGTCCTTGCCGGAGAGCAGATCGATTTTCTCCTCGATCGTCATTTTCGAAAGCAGGTCGTCGACGCGCTTCTCGACGGCGAGCTTCGGGTTCTTGTACGGTTCGACACTGGATTCCTGAGGCGTGGCTGGTGTTGTCATGATGGTGAGGATCGTTGCTGTGCAGATTCCGACGAGTTGGTTCCGGGTCATTGTTGGCATGAACGTACGCCTCCGTGCACGAAATGTTTACCGCAGATACCCCTTGTTGTAACCGGTTGCAATAACTGCCACAAGTCCGGCGGTTTCACAAGCGCCGAATTTTGAAAACAAGTGGAAATGCTTGTGCGCATTCTTGTTACCTACTATAAGACGTGCACATCATGGGCGTTGGCCAAGGAGGGATTTTTTGAAGATCGTCTGCACTCACTGCGGCGGTCCAATCACGGTCGGTCCGGAAGAAGCGGGCAGGATGATCGTCTGTCCGTTTTGTTCCGCGTCCGTTCTGGTGCCTTTGGATCACTTGAATCAACCCGCGGACACGGTGAAGCCTGCGTCAGCCTCGGAAACGGCGTCGCGGCCGCGGCTGGAAGTCCGGAAGAACATGGCGGTGTCCGGCGCGCCGCAGTGTCCCGCCTGCAACACGATCCTGCAGGATGGCGTTGTGGTGTGCGTGAAGTGCGGATTCGATTTCCGGACCGGGAAGCGCTACGACACGCGGTTCAGCTGTTGTTGGTCGACGGGCCGGCGCGTGCTGGCGGCGCTCCTCCTGTTGTGCGCGGCGGGCGCCGCCGCGGTTTGGTATCAGAACGGCGGATTCGGCGGCTTAAGACAGAAGGATGTGGTCAAGATCGCCCGGGCGGTCGCCACGCCCAAGCCGGTGGCCGATCCCGCCGCGGTGATCGAACTCGCGGGCCGGATGCAGGGCGTTGTGGCCAGCAACCTGGACCTGGAGACGCCTCTGGCCGCGAAGGGCGATCCGGTGGAGCTGCGTTTGACCAACGGGCTCGTCGTGCGCGGCAAGCTCGCCCGCGTGCACGGGCAATCGATCGTCCTCGAAAACGAGTCGGCGACGAACCGGTATCGCCTCAGCGTGCTCGATGCGCAGAGCCGGTTGTCGTGCGACCCGAAGTATCGCAGCGCGTGGGTGTACGGGGAGTCGCTGGTCAAGTCGCGCGAGGACTTTGCCGGGCGCGGCTACGCGATGCCGGAGCTGGCGGTCGATTCGATGGAGACGCTGACGAACGCCCTCGCGATCGGCGATCCGGACGCGTTCCGCAGATTCGGGATCATGTACTTCCGGGGCAGCGGCATTTCCAGGGATGTTGACTATGCGTTCCTCTTCACGCGGCTGTCCGCGCTGTTGGGTCTTCCCGAGGGCCAGTACAACCTCGGCCTGTTTTACCTGGGCGGGACGGCCGTGCCCCGGGATCTGGACCAGGGTTTGAAGTGGATCGGCAAGTCGGCGGACCAGGGATTCGCGGCGGCCGAGAAGTACATGCTGGCCCGGACGCGGAACGACGAGGCCGCGTCGCGGGTGTGCCGGCTCTGCTTGGGCGTGGGGAAGACCACCTGCCCGAAGTGCAAGGGCTTCGGCAAGGTCCAGGCGAGCGGCGTGAGCGTGGCCTGCAAAGTCTGCAGCGAGACGGGGCTTGTGGATTGCCCGAACTGCCATCCCGCCGCCGGCGGCGGCGCGCCCGGGACCACCAATTGGATGGAAGCGGCGTCGGATCGATTCTACGAGTTGATCTACCGCTAGAGCTCGCCAGAAGACGTTGAGGCTTTTCTCGGAGCAAGGGTTGCGCTTCGTCGCAACCGCATCTCCGGCGCCGACAGGGCGGCACCCTCCCGTGCATCTTCGCTACTCGTCGGCGGAGACGAAGTGCTTGCGGAGGCTGGCCCAGCCGCGCGCGAGAGGTTCCCACCACGCCGGGGAAGGACGGCTTTCCTTTTCGACCGTCGTCGTGATGGAGCGGGCGCCGCCGCATTTCGGGCACACCGTGATTCCGTATCCGCCGCAGGCGTCGCAATTTTCGCGCGTGTGCCCGGGCGTGACGCCGGTGGCGCCGCAGAAGGGGCAGGATGCGGATGATTTCGAAAGCTTCTTCTGAATCATTCCTGTGCCGCTGCAGTGCTCGCAGGGAATGCGCGCCTCCGTTTCGACGGAGCCGAAGCCCCGGCAGTCCGGGCACTGGACGCGTCCGCCTCCGAGACACTGCGGGCACTTCGTCCGGATCTCGACGGATTCATGACTCGTGGGCTGTCGGCTCGACAGAAGGACCAGCAAGGCGACAGCCAGCAATGCGATGAGAAGCCGTCTCACGTTGTTTTCACTTGGAAGTGGTCGAAGCTTCCGCTTAGACTGTCACAGATTTGGAAGGCTGTGAAGGCGATTCATTCGCGGTCGGGGGGCGATGATGAGATTCAGCGATGTCGTTCTGGTTGTGGCGCTGGCCGGCGGGGTGGCCTACCTGGCTCACGGGTATCACCGCATGCAGCAGCGGACGATCCAGGACCTGCAGACGCAGGTCCTGGCGCTGCAGTTGCAGCTGGATCAGAAGGGGGACGTCGGGGCGGGACAGCCCGGCGCGCAGGCGCCGAACACGGGCAAGCAGGTCACGTGTCCCGCGTGCCGCGGGGAAGGTCAGCTGATGTGCCGCGCGGCGGATCGAGTCAGCACGAGCGCAAGCCGGCCGGTTTTGGGCGGCGGCAGCGACAAGCCGTACGCCTGCCCGGTCTGCGGGTCCAGAGGCTGTGTGACCTTGGCTCAAATGCCGGAATCGGCGACGATCTGTCCGGACTGCCGCGGAATGGGCAAGCGGCCCTACAGCCAGAAGACGCAGGCCTACGTGACGTTTGAGATGGCGAAAGAGCAGAACGAACGGCTCGTGTCCCGGCCCTGCATGAGGTGCGGCGCGAGGGGCTACCTGGTGTATCCGCGGCCGCAGTAGCATCGCCTGAACAGAACGATACGGACTTGGTTATCATGAAGCGGATACGGAGATATCTATGACAACGAATTCCAATTCGCACACGAAGATCGCGTTCCCGAACCTGGCCCGCAACTACCACAAGCTGGGCACGGTCGAGGCGATCAAGCTCAGCTTCCAGAACCACCTGAAGTACACGCTGGCGAAGGACGAGTACTCCGCGACGGACCACGACCGCTACTGGGCGCTCGCGATGACCGTGCGCGACCGGCTGATCGAGAAGTGGATCCAGACGAGCCAGGCGTACTACCGCCACAACGTCAAGCGCGTGTACTACCTGTCCATGGAGTACCTCATCGGCCGCGCGATGGGGAACAACACGATCAACATGCGCCTCGACCGGAACGTCGAGCGCGCGATGACGGACCTCAACCTCGACTGGGACCTCCTGCGCGACGTGGAGCGCGACGCGGGCCTCGGGAACGGCGGCCTCGGCCGCCTCGCGGCGTGCTTCCTCGACTCCATGGCCACGATGGAACTGCCCGGCTACGGCTACGGCGTCCGCTACGACTACGGCATCTTCCGTCAGGAGATCCGCGACGGCTACCAGGTCGAGGAGCCGGACAACTGGCTCCGCAACGGCACGCCGTGGGAAATCGAGCGCCCCGAGTACATGTTCCCCGTGAAGTTCGGCGGGCACGTCTCCGACACCCACGAGAACGGCCGGCTGATGCCGAAGTGGATGGGCGGGGAGACGGTGATCGGCGTGCCGTACGACTTCCCGATCGCGGGCTACGGCAACAACACCGTCAACAACCTGCGCCTGTGGACGTCGAAGGCGGCCGAAGAATTCGACATGGAATTCTTCAACAACGGCGACTACATCAAGGCGTACGAGCGCAAGACCCTGACGGAGAACATCACCAAGATCCTGTATCCGAACGACCGCATCGAGCAGGGCCGCGAGCTCCGGTTCAAGCAGCAGTACTTCTTCGTCTCGTGCTCGATCCAGGACATCGTCCGCCGCTTCAAGGTCACCAACCCCGACATGCACGCGTTCGCGGACAAGGTGGCCATCCAGCTCAACGACACGCACCCGGCGCTGGCCGTGGCGGAGCTGATGCGGCTCCTGCTCGACGGCGAGAAGATGGAGTGGGACGAGGCGTGGGAGATCGTCTCGCGCACGTTCGGCTACACGAACCACACGCTCATGCCCGAGGCGCTGGAGAAGTGGCCGGTCCGGTTCTTCCAGGAGTTCCTGCCGCGGCACCTGCAGATCATCTACGAGATCAACCGCCGCTTCCTGCGCCAGGTGATGAACAAGTTCCCGGACGACGGAGGCCGCGTGGCGCGGATGTCGCTGATCGAGGAGGGGCCCGAGAAGCAGGTCCGGTGCGCGTCGCTCAGCGTGGTGGCGAGCCACAAGGTGAACGGCGTGGCGTGGCTGCACTCGGAGCTGCTGAAGAAACACCTGTTCAAGGATTTCCACGACCTGTGGCCGCACAAGTTCATCTCCATCACGAACGGCA
>CAYQYB010000137.1:0-6980 GCA_964421535.1 uncultured Verrucomicrobiota bacterium
CCGCATCTTCGACCCGTTCTTCACGACCAAGAGCCACGGCACCGGCCTGGGGCACTCCGTCGCGCACGGGATCATCCAGGAGCACGGCGGCTTGATCGACGTGGAGAGCGAGATGGCCAAGGGCACCACGTTCACGATCGTGTTCCCGCTCCTGAACAAGGAGGCCTCCGTGTGAACCGCCTGCCTCCATGCCTGCTGTTCAGCCACGACGCCGAGCTGGTCCGCCGCGTCGGGGGCTTCCTTTCCAGCATGGCGGCGGTGCGGCACGTGGACGCGCTCGAGAATCTCGAGGAACTGCTCCACCGCAGCAGCGCGACGGTCGTCCTGTTCGACCTCCGCGAGGGCGGCGTGCGGGGCGCGCTGGCCGGGCTCGTGAAGTCCTGGCCCGACGCCGTCTTCATCGCCCTCGGCCAGCCCGGCTCCGAGCCGATGTCCCAGTGCGAAAGCCTCGGGATTTACGCGGCCGAGGAACTCCAGGCCAACCGGCCGCGCCTGCAGACGCTCGTCGCTCGCGCCCTGGACCATCTTCAGCTCGCGCAGGAAAACAAGGTCCTGCGCAAGCAGTCGCCCGCCGCGGCCCGCGCCGAACCCCCGCCGCGAGAGAGCGGCGAGCGGCATATCCTCCCCGCCCGGCACTTCCCCGGCGCGCTCCGCCGCTTCGACAACGTCGAGGCCGTCCTGGAAAGCCTGGTCGAGGGCGTCGCCGGATCTATCAAGGTCGCGCGCGCCGGCATTTTCTGCAAGGCGCGGGACTGCGGCACGTACAAGCTCCGCGCCGGCCTGCGCTGCCTGGAGGACACGAAGGCGCTCGAGTTCGACGAGCGCGACCCGCTCGTCCGCTGGCTGACGCTCCACGCCCATCTCGTCTGCCGCGTCAACCTCGACCACATCCGCGACACGGCCGCGCGGCTCATGCTGACGCAGACGCTCGACGCGCTCGGCGCGGAAGTGATCATCCCCCTCCAGGCGCGCGAGCGCCTGCTCGGATGGCTCTTCGCCGGCCACCGTTCCACCGGCCTCCCGTTCGACGAGCCCCAGCTCGAGAACCTGATGGTCATGGCGGAGCATGTCTCGACCACGCTCGAGAACTCCCTGCTCTACGAGGAAGTCGCCGTCCAGAAAACCCTCGCCGAGACCCTCCTCCACTCCATGCCCACCGGCATCGTGGCGATCGACGAGGACGGCGTGGTCCGCTGGTTCAACACCGCGGCCCAGCAGATCCTCGAAGTGCCGGCGGAGAACGTGCTGAACCAGCGCATCGAGAACCTTGGCAGCCGGCTGGCGGACGTCCTGCGCCGCGGGCTCTCGGAGGAGATCCCGGAGCAGCCCGCCGAATGGGTCGACGCCCGCACGAAGCGCACCCTCTCCGTGCAGACGCGCCGCCTGCTGAACAACGGCCTGTGCCTCGGCGCCGTCGCGCTGATCCAGGATATCACCGTGGAGCGGATGCTCGAGGAGAAGGAGGAACAGCTCGAGCGCGCGCAGTTCTGGACCGAGCTCGCCGCGAGCATGTCCCACGAGGTGCGCAACCCGCTCGTCGCCATCAAGACGTTCGCCCAGCTTCTCCCCGAGCGCTACGAGGACGACGAGTTCCGCAACCAGTTCAGCAAGATCGTCACCGACGAGGTCGACCGCCTGAACAAGATCATCGACGACATCAACCAGTTCGCGCACCCCCGGAAACTGGAGTTCAATCCCATGGACATCCGGCACGCGATCAAGCGGGGCCTGGAGCGCGCCGTCAAGGGCGACTCCCGGGCCGCCGCGTGGGTGGAGGCGGCGGCCGACGGGAAACTGCCCCTCGTGTCGGGCGATGAGAAGGCGCTCGCCGAGTGCTTCGCCCATCTCGTCATGAACGCCGTCGAGGCGCTGGGTCGCCAGGAAAACCCGAAAGTCCTGGTCTCGGTAAAGGAATACCACGACAGCGAGATCCTGCACGGGCTCGCGGTCTCCGTGCAGGACAACGGCCGCGGGATACCGGTAGACATGAGGAGCAAGGTCTTCTCCCCCTTCTGCACCACCAAGGCGCGCGGCATGGGCCTCGGCCTCCCGATCGTCAAGCGAACCGTCATCGACCACAACGGCCGGGTCTGCCTCGAATCGAGCGAGAAGGGAACCTGCGTGACGATCGTCCTGCCGGCCGCCCAGGCGAAGATTTCCGAAAACGAAGAAGCGTTCAGCGCGGAGCCGGGCGGAGCTCCGCCGAAGCTGGACATCCAGCCCGCGAAGACGCCGCAGGAGCGCCCGGCCGCTCCCGCCGGCGCCAGGAGCCGCACCATCCGCGCGAAGGGACAACCATGAAACATATTCTGATCGTGGACGACGAACTGGGCAGCCGCGAATCGCTGAAGGTGATCTTCTCCTGCGATTTCCGCGTCTCGCTGGCCTCGAGCGCCGTGGAAGCGCTGGAGCTCCTCTCGAACGAGAAGGTCGATCTCGTCATGCTCGACGTGATCATGCCGGATCGGGACGGCCTCTCGGTCCTGAAGGAAATCCAGAACCTGTACCCCGACGTGCCCGTCATCATGGTCAGCGCGTCCACGTCCGTCCGCCCCGTCGTCGAGGCGATCCGCGCCGGCGCGTACGATTACGTGACCAAGCCCTTCGAAGCGGACGACGTCCGGCGGCTGGCCGAACGCGCTCTCGAGAGCAGCTCCCTGCGGCGGCGCGTCGAGATCCTCGAGACCGAAATGTCCCGCGAATACCCCGTTCACGGGATCGTCGGCCAATCCCCCTCCTTCACCCACGCGATCGACCAGGTGCGGAAGGCCGCGGACACCGACGCGACCGTGCTGATCACCGGCGAAAGCGGGACCGGCAAGGAGCTGGTCGCGCGCCTCCTTCATTCGCTCAGCAGCCGACGCGAGGAGCCGTTCGTCGCCGTCCACTGCGCCGCCCTGCCGGAGTCGCTGATGGAAAGCGAGCTCTTCGGCCACGAGAAGGGCGCGTTCACCCACGCGGACAAGCGCAAGCTGGGCCGCTTCGATCTCGCCGGCAACGGCACGCTGTTCTTCGACGAAGTCAGCGAGATGACGCAGACGACGCAGGTCAAACTCCTGCGCGTCCTGCAGGAGCGCGACTACATGCGCGTCGGCGGCACGCAGGTCATCCGCACCAACGCGCGCATCGTGACCGCGACAGCCCGGGACCTGCGGGCCGAGGTCGGCGAGAAGCGCTTCCGCGACGACCTGTTCTACCGCCTGAACGTCGTGCCGATCCGCCTGCCGCCGCTCCGCGAGCGGCCGGACGACATCCCGCTCCTGGCGCGGCACTTCCTGGGATACTTCAAGGAAAGCCTGAGCATCACCGCGAAGGATTTCTCGCCGGAGGCCATGGACATGATGTGCAGGTACCGCTGGCCCGGCAACGTCCGCGAGCTCCGCAACCTGGTCGAGCGTGTCCTCGTCCTCCACGGGCACAGCGACGTCATACGCCCCGAGTTCATGCCCGACGAGATCCGCGGAACAACGCACTCCACGATGTCCATGCCGCGCAGCCAGGCCCATTCGCTCGAGGACTCGGTCAACGCGTTCGAGCGCCAGCTCGTGGAGGACGCGCTCAAGGAGGCCGACGGCATCCAGACGCGCGCCGCCGAAATACTCGGCACCACCCGACGAATCTTGAAATACCGGATGGAAAAGTTGAACATTGCGGGCGCCGCGAACGGAAACGGCCACAGGGCCGAGGACGAGTGACAGGAGCTGACTGTTGGACTTTTTCACCGCGACTGAATCACGGCAGATTTGCGCCGCCCTGACCGCGATTGTTCTCCTGCTGGTCTTCGCGGAGCCGCGCCCCCGCTTCAAGACCGCCATCCTCGGCCTCGTGATCGCGCTCGGGATCGCCAATGCGTTCACCGTGATCCACAAGCGCCTCGTCCACTCCAACCTCACCCACTACTACCTCGGCGCGAAGTACGGCATGTCCTACTTCGACTTCTACAAGGTCATGGCGGCCGCGCGCGGCGACCCGCAGGTGATGTACCGGGATTTGCGCGAGCCCGACCGGATGTTCCGTTCCGACCCGCGCGAACAGCGCCTCTACTACGTCGGCCTGCTGAGACAGGCCGCGGTCCCTTTCCGGCAGACCTCGACGCTTGCCCAGCTTGCGGACGCCTGCCGATCCGGCGGCCTCGTGGACAACGAGGCCGCCGCGGTCCTGGAGCAGTCCGGCATGGCGGATCGCGCCGGAAAGCTGAGGGATGACCTGGCGCGGCTGAAGCTTGACGTGGATGATTTCGGGTTCAACGGCTCGCCGCTGTACGCGCTGATCCGTCAGCTCGACCCCACCCTTCACCGGCCGTTCGGCCCCGCCGTCTGCCTGCTCAACATGGCGTGGCAATGGGCTGCGCTCTTTCTGATTGCGCTCCTCGCCGCGCGGATCTTCGCATGGACGCGCGACGAAACCTTGCTGGTGCTGGCCCTGTTTATCACGGCATGGAACTACACCGGCTGGGCGCTGAACGGCCTGACAACGGCCGGATGGATACTGCCGGTGATGCTCGCGCTCTGGGGATTCCGCCGCCGCAACCCGTGGCTCGCGGGCTTCGGCATCGCGTGGGCCGGCCTGATCAAGCTGTTCCCGTTCGTGCTGGTCCTTCCGCTCGCCGCCATCGTGGCCCGTCAGGTTCTGGCCCGTCGGTTCAACCCCATCGGCAGGGAGGCCGCGAAGGCGCTTGCCGCCTGCGCCGTTTCGGCCGCGGCGCTGGCCGGGATCAGCTCGCTGACGGGCCGCTCCTGGCCGGAGTTCTTCGAAAAGATTTCAATCCAGTTCCAGAACTCCAGCTACCTGAACAACAGCGTCGGCGTTTCAAACATCTTCCTGACCTTGGGCATGCCGCAGAGCCTCTCCATCGTTCTGCCGCAGGCCACGGTGTTCTTTGCCGTCGCCTGGATGCTCTGGATGATGAAGGAAGAGGACCTGCGCGACCGCCTGCCCGGCATTTCCCTCGTTCTCCTCGCGAGCCTGGCCTGGCTGACGCGTACCTGGTTCAACTACTACGCCATCGTCGCGTTCCTCCTCATCCCCGGCCTTCTGCGGAGGAACCGCAGCGCTGCCCTGTGGATGCTCGCCCTGTTCACGATCGGCGGCCTGCTTCCGGAATTCGGGTTCACGTATCGCGAGCCGTTTACATTCCTCCCCATCGTGAAGATCCTCGGCTACCTGGTCCTCCCGCTCGTCGCGATCGCGATGGAGATCAAGGACATCAGGCAGTCCCAGGAATCCGCGCCGCAAGAAGACCGGATCAGCCGCTGGTTCTTCAAGCGCGAACAGGTGTTCCTGCTGATCGGCACCGCGCTTTCGGTGGTCTTCATTTGCGCGGAGATTTACCGCGCGAACACGGCCCGGATGAACCTGACGGCCGGCCGCGAGCTGTACGCGAAAGGAGCGGTGCGCGACGCGCGCCAGTTCTTCGAGAACGCCGTCCGGCACGCGCCGCGCGACGCCGCCGCGCGCATCGAGTTCGCGCAAACGATGGTCGACATGCGGGATTTCGAGGGCGCCCTGGCTCAATACGAAGAAGCCGTGAAGCTCAGCCCGAAGTTCGCGCCCACCCGGAGCCGGCTCGGTGTCCTTTTTGTTCAAACCGGCAAAAAAGACGAAGCAATCGCGCAGTTCAGGGAAGCCGCCCGCCTCATGCCCTACGAGGAAACCATCCAACACAACCTCGGCTCCGCCCTCCTCTCCGTCGGGAAGAAAGACGAGGCCGCCAACTGCTTCCAGACCGCGCTCGACGCCAATCCCGACTTCGCGCCCGCGCGGAAACAACTGGAACGCATCGAGTCGATGTAGCGTTCCGAAGAGCGACACTTCCCGACAAACGTAATCCTACGGCAGCAGCCGCAGTATCCGGTAGAAGCGCTGGGTGATGTTGCTGGTCGTGGTGTCCACCGTCGACGCCCAGTCGTTGCTGGCGACCACGTCGGGCGGGAGGTTCGACCACGCCGCATCGAACAACGTCTGTTGGTAATCCACGCGATACGTTTCGCCCGAAATCGCGCTCCAGGAGATCGTGATGCCTCCGGCCCCCGGCATCGAGGCGACGGTCGCGCTGAACAACTCGTCCAGGCCGGAGACCTCAACGGTGAACGATTCGGTGTCGCTCATCGCGGGCGTACCATTGTCCGTAACGCGCACGACGATCACGTTGGTCGTCCAGAACTGCGAGTCGGACGGCTCCCAGGTGAATATGCCTTCCGGCGTGATCGAGGCCCCGTCCGGATACCCCGGATCCAGGCTGAAGGTGAGCGTGTTCGCCGGAAGATCGTCGTCTTCCGCCGACACTCCGATCAGCAGCAGGCTGCCCGGATTGAGCCACACGTTGTTGATGACCCCGATCTCCGGGGCCTGATTGACCTCGTTCACCGTGATCGTGACCACTTCGAAGTCGGCCTGGTTGGTCCAGCCGTTGTCGGTGACGCGGATCGTGACGGACGTGACCATCGGCCCGTCCATCTCCTCCGGCTCCCATTCGAACCACCCGTTGGTCGGATTGATCTCTGCCCCCGGCGGCGCGTCTGGCCCGAGGCTGAACGTCAGCTTCTGCGGCGGCGCGTCGGTGTCGGTCGCGCTCACCTGGAACTCCAGTTCATCCTCCTCATCCACCACCCTCGCGCCGATGGCCGAAAGAACCGGCGCCGAGTTGTTGGTGTAAACGATATTCGGCGAACCCGGAGTCGGAATCGCCATCGTGTAGATGCTCGGCTGCCCGTCCCACCACCGGCCCTCGCTGACGTTCAGCGCCTGCGCGCCGAACGTGATGGTGTCCACCGCGGCACCATCCGGCGCGAACAGTCCAATCGCCTCACCGCCCTTCGCGAGCGACCAGCTCGCGTGCACTCCGTTCGTGTTCTGGGCCGGCTCGCCGTCCGCCCAGACCAACAGGAACCCGCCGCCGGCGATGGTGACGCCGTTCGAGATGACCCACTTGGCGGGCGTGCCGAGCGTGTCGGTCAGCGTGTAGCCGGAGAGGTCCACCG
>CAYQYB010000138.1:0-6944 GCA_964421535.1 uncultured Verrucomicrobiota bacterium
CATGTGGCAGACGAAGGCCGATGCCCGGGTCCTCGAAAGAAATCCGTACCAGCAGGAAATCATCGCCGTGCACGATGGATACCTGCACTTGCGCACGGGCGTCGTTCACCAGCGCAAGATTGCGCTTCAGGGCAACCGTCTCGAGCTGGCCGACGAGCTGCGCGGCACCGGCGAGCACGAACTGGAATGGAGATTCCACTTCGCGCCGGAGTGCAGCGCGGCCTTGAGCGGCGGCGTATGCGAGGTGGCGTGGGAAGGCGGCGCCATGAAGGTGCATCTTGATCCGGCGATCGAGTGGACGCTGGTCCGCGGCGGCTCGCAGGCCGGGTGGTTCTCCCCCGCGTTTGGGGTTCGCAGGGAAACCTTCACGCTTTGCGGCCGGCTGAGGAAAGCCCTCCCGGTGTTCGCGGCGACCATCTGCGAAATTTCCGAGTGAGACGTCCGAGAGAAACATGAGCGATCTGCCGCGTATCACCGTTGTTGTGCCTTCGTTCAACCAGGGCCACTTCATCGAGGCGACCCTGAAGAGCGTCCTCGACCAGGAGTATCCGAACCTGGAGCTCATGGTGATCGACGGCGGTTCGACGGACCAGACCGTGGAGATTGTGAAGAGGTACGAGCCTCGTCTTTCGTACTGGGTGAGCGAGAAGGATCGCGGGCAGACGCACGCAATCAACAAGGGGTTCGCGCGGGCCACGGGCGAGCTGGTCACGTGGCTGAACTCGGATGACCTGCAGGAGTCCGACGCGCTGCGGACGATCGCCGCGGAGTATGTGTCGGACCCGGCGGACGTCCTGTACGGCGACTACGCGTTGATCACGTCGAACGGGAGCCGGTTCATGGAGAAGAAGGAAATCCCGTTCTCCTTCTTCCTGCTTCTCTACGGGGTCAACTTCATCGGCCAGCCGTCGTCGTTCATCCGGCGAACCGCGCTGGAGCGATTCGGGTATCTCGACGAAAATCTGCACTTCATGATGGATTACGAGTACTGGCTGAGGCTGGCCTCGGGCGGCGCGCGCTTCCGGCACATCCCGCGGCGGTTGAGCCTTTACCGATACCACGAGACGAGCAAGACCGTTGCTATGGAAGTCCGTTTCTCGGAGGAGCGGCAGGCGATCCGCGGGCGGTTTACCCGCGATGGCCCGGCGCTGATCCTTCTCAAGTCTGTTGCAGCTCGCTTGTTGCGGCAGATCGTCAAGCTGTTCCGCCGCGGCACCATCGACTACCTCGGCGGGCCTCTCCGCAGGGTGGCGTATCGCGCGGCGGAGAAGAGGGGATGATGGCTGTGGCCATGCAGAAGGATCTTGTCAGCATATCCATCGTCACGTTCAACCACGCGCACTGCGTGCAGTCCGCCCTCGAGTCGGCGCTCCGGCAGACGCATCGCGACATCGAGATCATCGTGGTCGACAACGCCTCCACCGATGGGACGCGCGAAGTGCTCGCGCGTTTTGGGAACCGCATCGCCGTGGTTTTGAACGAAACCAACACGGGATTCTGCGCCGCGCACAACGAGGCGATCCGGCGCAGCCGCGGCGAATTCGTCCTGGTGATGAACCCGGACATTGTCCTGGAGCCCGACTACGTGGCGAACGCCGTGGAGGCGATGCACAGGGAAGGGCGGGTTGGAACCCTCGCAGGATTCCTGACGACGAGGGATGAAGAGGGGCGGGAGGTCATAGACTCCGCGGGGCTTGGCTTCGATCGCGCGCGGCACTTCTTCCTGTACGGGTACGGCCTGCCCGTGGATCCGCCGCCGGCGCGCGGCTATGTCTTCGGCTGCGACGGTTCGCTGGCCCTGTATCGCCGGAACATGATTGACGCCGTAAGCGCAAACGGGGAGTTTTTCGACGAGATGTACTTTGCCTACAAGGACTCCTTCGACCTGTCGTGGCGCGCCCAGTTGGCGGGCTGGCCGGCGTTCTTCGAGCCCTCCTGCCGCGCGATTCACCACCATCTCTTCAAGCCGGGCGACCTGAAGCTCCGCTCGCGCATGCCGGCCATTCTTCGGTTTCACTCCGTGAAAAACGACCTGATCCACATGGGCAAGAACGAGGACCTGGCCAGCTTCGGCCCGGACGCGCTGTTTATCCTGGTGCGGCAGCTCATGATGCTCGTGTACAATCTCGCCATGGATTGGCCCGCGCTCAAGGCGTATGCCTGGTTCTTCCGCCATCTCGGCGAGTTGCGCCGCCGCCGCGCGCTGTTCGCTTCACGCTGGGTGGTGAGGCCGGGCGCCCTGCGCCGCCAGTTCGTGAACGTCCGAAAACCGATGCCCTCAACATGAACACACCAAGCCATGCAGAGGCGGCGAAGAGCCGGATCTACCTGGACCGGCTGGACCGGGGCTACGGTGCCGTCATCCGCGACGGTCTTCAGTGGCTGAACCTGCCGGCCCGGCTTACGGCGTCATCGACTGTTTTCATCAAGCCGAATCTGACGTTCCCCGTTTTCCGCAAAGGCGTGATGACCAACCCGGAGTGCGTGGAGGCTCTCGTGGTCGCCCTGAAGGACTACACGAGCCGCATCATCATCGGCGAAGCCGACTCCGGCGGCTACAACCGGTTCAGCATCGACGATGTTCAGCAGAAGATCGGCCTGAAAGACCTGGAGAAGAAGTACGGAATCAAGGTGGTGAACCTCAGCCGCCTGCCGCGCCGCGAGCTCCGGTTCAAGGCCGGTTCCCGCGAAGTGGCATTCCCTCTGCCGGATATCCTTCTGGACGAGGCGGACTTCGTGTTCTCCGCGGCGGTGCCGAAGATCCACATGAACACACGGGTCAGCATGACGGTGAAAAACCTGTGGGGCTGTATTCCGGAGCCGAGCGTCAGGCTGAAACTGCACCCGTACCTGGACGGGGTTCTGCGTGAGACCGTGGGCCGGCTGAAGAACACGGTGGGCATCATCGACGGGCGCTACGGTCTCAACCGGAGCGGCCCGATGCGCGGCGACCCGGTCGAGCTGAACTGGCTGATGGTGGCCGACAACCTGTACGCCGCGGACTCGCTGTGCTGCCGCCTGATGCAGGTCGATCCGGAAACCGTTTACTATTTTCGTCCGGCTGTCGCCGAGAAGGAGATCGAGGCCAACCAGGACTGGACGAAGTTCGTTGGCCCGAAGTTCTACCTGAAGCGCGAGTGGACCGACTATCCCGGGCTGTTCTGCTTCCGCTCGCCCTTGTTGAGCTACATCGCATATTTCTCGCCGCTGGCGGATGTTCTTCACAAGCTGCTCTATCTGTTCCGCAAACCGTTTTACGACTACGACAATCCGGAGAAGACGAACGACCGTGACTGAGCCAGCCCAAAGGTCGGGTCCACCTCGCTGCAACGTGCTCGGCGTTGGTGTGCACGCGGTGAACATCCCCTCTGCTCTGCAGGCCGTCGCGGACGCCGTGCGCGACAGCCGCAAGGGCTACGTCTGTGTCACGGGTGTGCACGGGGTCATGGAGGCGCAGAAGAACGCCGAGATGCGCGCGATCCTGAACTCCGCGTTCCTGAACGTGCCCGACGGAATGCCGATGGTCTGGGTCGGGCGCTCGCAGGGGTTTGGCGACATGCGGCGGGTGTATGGTCCCGAGTTCATGCTGGCCGTGTGCGAGGCCTCCGTGAAACAGGGATGGCGTCACTTCCTCTATGGCGGGAAGCCCGGGGTCGCGGAGAGTCTGAAGGCGTCTCTCGAGAATCGTTTTCCCGGCATCCAGGTTGCCGGCACCTACACGCCGCCGTTCCGGCCTTTGAATCCGGAGGAGGAGGCTGCCCTCGCGGCGCAGGTGCGGCAGGCGAGGCCGGACTGTTTCTGGGTCGGCCTGAGCACGCCGAAGCAGGAGGCGTTCATGTCGAAGTTCCTCTCCAAGCTCGACGCGAAGGTCATGTTCGGCGTAGGCGCCGCGTTCGACGTGTGGACCGGCGGGATCAAGGATGCGCCCGCGTGGATGAAGAAATCGGGGCTGCAATGGGCTCATCGGCTGGTGCAGGAACCGCGTCGCCTGTGGCGGCGATATGCCGTGATCGTGCCGTCTTTTCTCGGCCTCATTCTGCTCCAGGCCCTGGGGCTCAAGAAGTACGCCCTGGACCGGTGACGCGTTGAGGATTGAAAAAGAGAGCCGATCGTACTAGCCTCATCCGGTTTCGGGAGTACCCTGATCTGTATCTCGGAAGGGCTGATGTCATGAGCAAATCGAAGAAAATCCTGGTTGCCGGCGCCGGCGGCTTTATCGGGCACCATCTGGTCCGCCGGCTGAAGGCCGACGGCCACTGGGTGCGCGGCGTTGACCTGAAATACCCGGAGTATGGAAAAACGGACGCCGACGATTTCGTCATCGGCGATCTTCGCGACCCCCGGGTTTGCGACGGCGTGCTCAGCGGGGGCATCCAGGAACTCTACCAGCTTGCGGCGGACATGGGCGGCGCCGGGTTCATCTTCACCGGCGAGAACGACGCCAACATCATGCACAATTCCGCGGCGATCAACATCAACATGGTCGACCTCGCGTGCAAGAAGGGCGTGAAGAAGATTTTCTACTCATCGTCGGCGTGCATTTACCCCGAGCGGAACCAGCTCGATCCGGACAATCCCCTGTGCGCCGAAGACTCCGCGTATCCGGCCGCGCCCGACAGCGAGTACGGCTGGGAGAAGCTCTTCAGCGAGCGGCTCTACATGGCGTTTGCCCGCAACTGCGGCGTGGAGGTCCACATCGCGCGGTTCCACAACATCTTCGGGCCGGAGGGCACGTGGACCGGCGGGCGCGAGAAGGCGCCGGCCGCGATGTGCCGCAAGGTCGCGGAGACGCCGGACGGCGGCGAGTTCGAGATCTGGGGCGACGGAAAGCAGACGCGGTCGTTCCTCTACATCGACGAGTGTCTCGAGGGCGTGCTTCGCTTCATGGACTCCAAGTTCATGGGCCCGATGAACATCGGCTCCGAGGAGATGGTGACGATCAACGCGCTGGCCGAAATGGCGATCGGCATCTCCGGGAAGAATTTGAAAGTGAAACACATCAAGGGTCCGCAGGGCGTCCGCGGGCGGAAGTCGGACAACCGGCTGATCCGGGAGAAGCTGGGTTGGGCTCCGTCGAAGCCTTTGCGCCAAGGGATGGAAGTGACGTACCGCTGGATCGAGGGCGAAGTGAAGAAGCAATCGGGCCGCTAGAATGCCCAGCCAATTCCCATGACCGCTGTTCCACAGAGGGACGCGTCCACCCCGGCGGCCGAGAGCAAGCCGTTTCCCTACTATAACCGGCTCTGGATCAACATCATCGCTCTGGCGCTGGCCGACGCCATCGCGCTTTCGTGCGCGATCGGCCTGGGCGAATGGATTCGGGCCTGGATCCGAGGCGAGGCGATGACCATGGGCTGGTCGTGGGGCATCATTCCCATCTGGTGGCTGGGCGCGGCTTCGATGCGGATGCTGCCGGATTGGGGGATCGGCCCGGTGGAGCACCTTCGGCGGATTGTGACTCTTCTGACCATCATCTTCGGCGGCGTCGCGGCGGTTCTCTTCCTCAGCAAGATCGGGACAACGGCGAGCCGCCTGACGTACACAGCCATTTTCCTCCTGAGCATTTTCCTGGTTCCGCTCGTGCGGGTCTGGATGAAGGATGAGTTGCTCCGAAGCCGGAAGTGGGGCGTGCCGGTTGTCGTATACGGAAGCGACGAATCGGTGATGCACATTGTGGAGGCCCTGCGCAACGAGGCGGGATTGGGTTACTACCCGATCGGAAATTTCGGCGACCAGAGCGGGGTGGGCGGAACGGTGGCCGGGATCCCTGTGCTGGGTGAGATCTCGGACACAACGAGCCAGGCGGTTGTGGCGATCGTTACGAAGATCAAGGGTTCGGTGCAGAAGGAAATCCGCCTGATCGAAGGGCCGCTCTCAACCTACCGCCGCGTCGTCGTTATCCCCGATCTTCTCGAGGCGCCATCTCTGTGGGTTACCCCGCGCGATTTCCTCGGCGTGCTGGGCCTCGAGCTGACGAACAACCTGCTGAATCCCTGGGCGCGCGCGCTGAAGCGCGTGACGGACATCGTCTTTGTTCTCGCATCGGCCCCCGTGTGGGTGCCCTTGGTCGGTGTGATCGCGCTCGTGATCTGGATGCAGGACCGGGCGTCTCCGTTCTTCCTGCAGGAGCGAACCGGCTTTCGCGGAAAAGGATTCAAAGCGATCAAGCTTCGCACCATGCTTCCGAATGCGGAGGCTGAACTCCGGCGCGTCATGGCGCAGGATCCGGCGCTGGCGGAGGAATGGGAGAGCAACTTCAAGCTCAAAGACGATCCCCGCGTCACGCGGCTGGGGGCTTTTCTGCGGAAGACCTCGCTGGACGAACTCCCCCAGCTCATTAACGTGTTGAAGGGCGATATGTCGCTGGTCGGGCCCCGCCCGCTCCCTCGTTATCACGAGGACACGCTGTCCGAGCGCGTTCGCAAGCAGCGCGAGTTTGTGCGGCCGGGAATCACGGGGCTCTGGCAGGTGTCGGGCCGGAGCGACGCCGGCACGGCGGGCATGGATCGCTGGGACAGCTACTACGTCCGCAACTGGTCCATCTGGCTCGATGTCGTGATCCTTGTCAGAACAGTTCGCGCGGTGGCCAGGGGCCGCGGCGCGTATTGAAGCCGCGGGCGACCTCGGCGTCTTCATGAACATCCACCGGATTTACGGCTTCTTCTTTCACTGTTTCCGCCGCCGCCGCATGCGGGCGTTCCAGGAGATCATGCGCCCCCGCCCCGAGCAGCGGATCGTGGACGTCGGCGGCTACCATGGCTTCTGGGAATCCTCGAGCGTCCGCTCCTTTGTCACCTGCTGCAACCTGCACATGCCGTCGTGCGGCTACGACACCGCGCGGTTTTCCTACGTGATCGGGGACGGCCGGAAACTGGCGTTCAAGGACAAGGAGTTCGATATCGCCTTTTCGAATTCCGTCATCGAGCATGTGGGGGCGTTCGAGG
>CAYQYB010000139.1:0-6938 GCA_964421535.1 uncultured Verrucomicrobiota bacterium
CAACGATGATCGCCAGCTTCGCCAACGCCGGCCTCATCAGCATCGTCAAGTCGATCGCGCCGATGGTCGGCGCGAATATCGGAACCTCCCTCTCGATGCAGCTGATCTCGTTCGATCTCGCGCGCTACTGCTGGTTCGCCATCGGCCTCGGCTTCATCGCCAAGGCGGCCGTGCCGCACCCGCGCCTGCGCGAGCTGGGGACCGCGCTGATCGGGTTCGGGCTGATCTTCCTGGGCATGACCACCATCAGCGGCGCGATCGCGCCGCACCGCGACGTGTTGACCCCGTGGCTCACACGCTTCGAGTGCGGCTCGTGGGCGGGCCGGCTCGTCGGGGTCGCCGTCTCCGCGGTTCTGACGGCGCTGATCACCAGCAGCGGCGCGATGATCGGCCTGTGCTTCGTGCTCGTCACCGCGGGCGTGTTCACGAGCTTCGACCAGTTCTTCCCGATCGTCCTCGGCGCGCATATCGGCACGTGCATCGTCGCGCTGACCGCGAGCCTCTCGATGAACATCGAGGGCAAGCGGTCCGCGGTTTCGCACCTGGCGTTCAACGTGTTGAACGTCGCGCTGGCGCTCGCGGCGTATCCGCTCCTCAAGGCGTTCGTCGAAGGGTCGTCGCCCGACCTCCTGCGGCAGGTCGCCAACCTGCACACCGCCGTCATGACCGGCGCGGGATTGCTGGTCCTGCTCGCGGCGCCCGCGTTCGCCCGGCTGGTCCGCGCGCTGGTGCGGTCGCACCGCCCCGACCCGGAGCCGAGCCACCTGAAGGAGGATCTCCTCGACAAGCCGGAGCAGGCGCTCTGCGCGGTGATCCGCGAACTGCGGCGCATGGCCCACCTGTGCGTGGAAGGGATCTACCTGAACGGCGAGATCATCTTCCACCCGAAGTCGAAGCTGCTCCGGGTCCTGTATTCCAACGAGGAGGTCATCGACGAGGTGAAGGATGCCGTCGGCGACTACCTCGGGCGCCTGACCCGGCACCACCTCTCGCGCCGGCAGTCGCTCTTCCTTCAGCATCTCGACCGCTGCATGAAGGACGTCGAGCGGATCGGCGATCACCTGACGGCCATCGCGGAGATATCCTGCGAACGGCTGAAGCGGCCGGACGCGCTCGTGCCGGAGGATCTGTTCAATGTCTGGTTCGACATGTTCTGCACCGCGAAGCGGGTCATGGTGCTCACGGAGAGATCACTCGACCCCGACAATGCGCAGTTCCAGGAGAACGCCCTCGAGATCCTGAAGGCGCGCGACCAGTACGTCATCCAGAGCATGGACGCGAAGGCCGAGTTCGCCGGCGCCGTGGAAAGCCGCATGATCACGCCGATCGCGGGGTACTACTTCAGCCGCTACATCGCCGACCTCGACCGCCTCGTGCGGCACGCGAAGAGCATCGCGTTCGCGGAGCGGCAGAGGGAGTTCGTGGTCAAGCGCCGCAAGCTGGAGCGGATCGTCACGCCCGCGGCGGAGTACAAGCCCGTGCCGCTCGTCGACCCCAAGGATTACCTCGAACGCCTGCACCGCGACGACACGTTCGACGTGGACGCCAACGAGGACATCCAGACGGGCGAGTTGACGGTATCCGACGACGACGTTCCGCGTAAATAGCTGGCAGAAGACAAACTCTGATATCGTCCTCGACGACGAGAACGAGGAGGAGGACGAGGACGACGGATCCCTCCATCCGCCCACTCCGTGATCGCGGCGGGCCAGAGCCGAGAAACACGGCTATGGGATCCTCGAGATCACCCGGAAGAACGTCGGGTTGAACCCGGTATCTTGGCTGGTGAAAACGGCCTGTCCGTTGGTCCGGACGATGTCGAAGCCTGACCAGTCCCACCAGACCGATCCGGGCGGCAGCGCGAAATCCCAGGCGAACTCGACGGTGTAGTTCCGGCAGTCCGACGCCGGGATGATGAAGCCGTAATCGCCCCACGATTCGCGCCAGAACCGCGTGATCCTCGTGCAGGAGCCGGCGTCCGTCGGATCCGTCTCCGCCAGGAACTCGCCCAGGTTGTTCACGCCGTCGGAGTCCGCGTGGCCCTGGGGATCTCCGTTCGTGTAGCTGCCGAAGTACTCGCTCTCGTAGCCGTCGCCCATGCCGTCCCCGTCGCTGTCCACGAAAAGACGTTGCGAGAATTCCGAGGTGTCGTTATTCCCGAGTGCGGTCGCCGTCGCCGTGACGAAGTTCGGCACGTACGCCACGGTTGAGACCGTGGCGGTGAACCCCACGGTGCCGCCGGCCGACGTCGTCACGTTGGACCGGACGTAGAAGAACTCGCCCTCGCCGTAGCCCGTCAGGTCCGGGTCCCGGCTGCCAAAGAATTCGATCGCGTAGCTCGCGGACCCGCCGCTGTTAAGCGTGCCGACGATGGTCATGACCGCGCCGTCGTTTGAGGCGCTCAGCAGCACCGGGAAGTTCTGAAGGCCGTTCGCGCCCGTGTCCGGGTCCCCGCTTCCGTCGTTCGCGGTCACGCCGTCGCTTCCCAGGTCGATGCCCAGTTCGCCGTTCCGCTTGATCCAGTTGCCCGCGATCAGGTTCCCGCTGTCCATCACCACGAACACCCCGTCCCCCGCGTTGAACGCGATCACGTTGTAATCCTCGTTTCCCGTTCCGCCGACGAAGTTGTTCGACGCGCCCGCGCCAATGTAGACGCCGTGATCGCCATTCGGGAGGACGTTGGTTCCGGTTCCGTCGGTCCCGATGTAGTTGCACTTGATGCGGTTGCCGTACGTGTCCGGGCCTCCGACGCTGATCCCCACGTCGCCGTTGCCCGAGACGATGTTTCCAAAGCCCTCGGTATTCCCGATCCTGTTGTTGCTCGAGCCGTAGAGCAGCACACCGGCCTGCCGGTTCGGCACGGCGGTGGAGCCGGCCGCATCCGTCCCGACGTAGTTGCGCTCAATGGCGTTGCCGTACAGGTTCGGACCGTTGAGGAAGATGCCCGCGCGTTCGTTGCCGGAGATGACGTTCCCCGTCAATCCGCCGATCACGTTGGATACGCCCGGGCCTTCGACGTAAATCCCGTATCCCATGTTCCCGAGATCCAGCGTCCCGGCGGCGTCCGTGCCGATCCGGTTTCCGTCGATCTCGTCCTGCGAGCACTGCACGAGCCGGATGCCGTCGCCGCCGTTCGCCGAGATCAGGTTGTTCTCCATGTCAACGTGCGAGCCGCCGAGCTGGTAGATGCCGTGGCTCGCGTTGCTGACCACGGACCCCGACATGAGGGCGCCGATGTAGTTGCCGCTGACGTAGCCGTTGGTCGAGCCCGTGTAAAGATAGACGCCATAGAGGCCGTTGCCGCCTATCCAGTTCCCCCAGACCGACGAACCGCCTACCCCGAACTCGCGGCACTCGTTCAACCTGACGCCGGTGCTCCCGTTACCGATGACGCTCAGGTTCGAGCCCAGGCCGATACAGTTCGCGCGTATCATCAGGCCCGTGCAGTAACCCGCGTAGATTCCGTTGACCCCGCTGCCGGCAATGACATTCCCCTCCGTGTACGCCGACGACCCGCCGATGTAATTCGTCGGCCCGCCATACATGATGTAAATCCCGCTCCCGCTGTTGCCCAGGTAGCCGTTCCCCGTCGCATCCACGCCGATGAAGTTGCTCCTGATCCGGTTCTCGGCGCAGCCCGACCCAAGGTAGATGCCGTCGCTGGACATGCCGGCGATCACGTTGCCGCCGCGCCCGTCGCCGCGGCCGATCTCGCAGTTGCGCACGTTGTACAGCTGAATGCCAACCTGCCCGCCCAAAGCCGCCAGGCCCGTGGCGTCCACGCCGATGTAGTTGCCCAGGATTTCGGCGTGATGCGCGTTCGTGCCGGCCAGGGAGATCCCGACTAAATTCCCCGAGATCACGTTCCTCTGCGAGGCGTTCGTTCCGCCGATCCGGCAGTACGGCACGTTGAGGGCAATCCCGCTCAACGCGTTGCTGATCACCAGCGTGCCCCCAAGATCCACGCCGATGTAGTTTCCCTCGATGACGTGATACCCGCCTTGGTCGTCGGCCGTCGTGACTCCACTCTGCATGCTTCCGCAGATGAGATTCCGCGCAAATTCGTTCGTGCCGCCGACCTGGGTGTACATCGACCCGCCCAGCGCAATGCCGCCGGACGTGAACTTGCGGGCGTTGCTCCCGCTTGGGTCGGTCCCGATCTTGTTCCCTTGGATGATCGTGCCGCACGTGTTCGTCCCCTCCAGCCAGATGCCGTACTGGCCGCCCGCGATCACGTTGCCCGCGCCCGAGACCGCCCCCCCGATCGTGTTGCTCGGCGAGAACTGGATATCGACTCCGTACGTGCGGTTGCTCAAGGCGCCCCCGGTCGCGCCGATCCCGATGTAGTTGCCCTGGATGATGTTGCCGAAGGAGTAGTCGCCGGCTCCGGACTCCAGCCGGACTCCAGTTTGATTGCCGCAGATGACGTTCCTCTGGGACACGCTCGTCCCCCCGACCCGATTGCTCCAGGACCAAAAGATGAGAATGCCGTGGCCCACGTTGCCGAACGCCGCGGTGCCGTTGGTGTCCGTCCCGATGTAGTTGTTCTCGACGATATTCTGGAAGGAGTTGCTGTACCTCATCTGGATGCCCGGCCCCCCGTTGGCGGAGATGATGTTCCGCGCGCCGTTGGTGATGCTCCCGATCCGGTTCCTCGCGCTTCCGTCGATCGCGATGCCGATCTGCCTGTTCCCGTTGGTCAGGGTCCCCGTCGGGTCCAGGCCGATGAAGTTGCCGATGACCGTATTGTTCGACCAGCCCGACGAGAGGTAGATGCCGTTCGTGTTCGCGGAAATTACATTCCTCTGCGCCGCGTTTGTGCCGCCGATGACATTGTACGAGCCGGCGCACCCCACGCCCGCGGTGCCGTTGGTCATCAGGTAGCAGTTCCGGATAATGCAGTCATTCACGTTCTGGATGTAGATTCCGTATCGGCGAAAGCGGCTGATGACGAGCCCTCTGACCAAGCACTGGTCGGAGTTCAGGATCAGGCCGTACTCGGCGTTGGTGTTCGATGCGTAGATCCGCACGAAGGGCGTGCCCGAGTATCCGGCGTTCGTGGTCCCATCGATCGTCACGCGCCCCGTGATCGTCGGCAGTTGGCCCGTGGGCGAGATGATGCTCGCCGCCAGATTTGTGACAAAGCCGATTACGTCGCCACCGCCGTTCGTGTTGGCGCTGTTGATCGCCCAGCGGAGCGTGCCGCCGAAGTTCACGTCCGCGGCGTTGGTCACAGTGTACGTCGCCGCGTCAGCGGACAGGCAGGCGAGAAGAATCGCGACACAGGCAAGAAGCGCCGGAATACGAATGACCTTCATGGAATCCCCCCTTGGTTCGGCGGGATTCTAGCGGGGGAGATATCTTCCGCCAACACTTTTTCAGGTAGGGCGAGGCGTCCCTGCCGAGCCGCGGCTCACCGGGACGGTTCGCCCCACCTCATGCGCGTCAGTCCGCCCATTCCGTGATCGCGGCGACGCAGGCGCAGTCCACGATGTCGTCCGCGGAGCAGCCGCGCGACACGTCGTTAAACGGCCGCCTCAGGCCCTGCACGAGCGGGCCGATCGCGGTCGCGCCGGCAAGCCGTTCGGTGGCCTTGTACATCGTGTTGCCGCAGTTGAGGTCGGGGAAGATCAGCACGTTGCAGTGGCCGGCGACCTTCGAGCCCGGCGCCTTCTTCGCGCCGATCTCGGGGATCATCGCGGCGTCGAACTGGAACTCGCCGTCGAGCTGGAGATCGGGCGCCATCGCCTGGGCTTTCTTCGTCGCTTCGATGACCTTGTCCACGATCGGGTCCTTCGCCGAGCCCTTCGTCGAACAGCTGATCATGCCGACGATCGGCTCGTCGCCGGTCAACTCGCGGTACGTATTGGCCGTCGTCACCGCGATCTCGGCAAGCTGGTCGGCGTTGGGGTTGATCACGAGCCCGCAGTCCGCGTAGAACAGCGCGCCGTTCCAGCCCCATTTCGCGTCCGGCATCTGCATGATGAAATAGGCCGACGCGGTCTTGATGCCGGCTTTCGTCTTGAAGAGCTGGAGCGCGGGCTTGGTCTTCTGGCCGGTGTTGTGGTTGTAGCCGTTCGGGTTGCCGCCGCCGGAAACATAACCGTGCGCGTCGCCCGCGCAGACCATCGCCGCGGAGAAGACGCACGTGTCCTTGATCCACGTGGTTGCCTCGGCCTCCGTCATGCCTTTCGATTTCCGCATCTCGACCAGCATCGCGATGTACTCGTTCAGCCGCGGGTGCGTTTCAACGTCCGCGATCTCCACCCCGCGGATGCTGATCTTGCTTTCGGCCGCGAGCTTCTCGATCGCGGGCCGGCTCCCGACGAGGACGGGCTTCGCGTAGCCCGTGTCGAGCAGCTTGGCCGCCGCCTTCAAGTTGCGGACGTCGTCGCTCTCCGTCAGGCAAATCTTGCGCCCGAGCGAGCGGGCCTTGTTGCGTATCCTCTGCAGAATCGTCATCGCCATGTCATTCTCCATCAGATTCGATCCACAAAATGCGCGAAAGAAGGAATCTGACCCCTTCCGCTTTCGCGTACTTCGCGTCTTTCGTAGTTACCTCAGAATTCCACTTTCGGCGCCGCCGCGGCGCCCTTTTCCGCCTCGAAATAGTCGCGTTTTTGCAGGCCCATCATACCCGCCACGACGCTCGTCGGAAAGCGGCGGATGCTCGAGTTGAACTCCTTCACCACGTCGTTGTAGCGCCGGCGCTCGACCGCGATCCGGTTTTCCGTGCCGGACAGTTCGTCCTGCAGCGCGATGAAGTTCTGGTTCGCCTTCAGCTCGGGGTAGTTCTCCGAAACAAGCAGCAGCTTGCTGAGCGCGCCCTCGATCTGGTTCGCAGCCTGGACCTTGTCGGACTGGGTCTTCGCCTCGCCCCACTGGCTGCGCAGGCGCGTGACTTCCTCGAACACGCCGCTCTCGTGCTTCGCGTAGCC
>CAYQYB010000140.1:0-6893 GCA_964421535.1 uncultured Verrucomicrobiota bacterium
CCCGTGATAATCGACGGCGCCTCGAACCCTCCGTTGCGCAGAGTCGTCAACAGGTTCGTGTCGTCAGCCGCCATGGCAGACAACGAAGCCGTCAAAACCGCAGTCCAAATGATCCATCTCATGACCGCCCTCCACAGTAAACCTTAATATGAAAGCGGTTTCATAACTTATCACACAGGACATGTCAACAGAGAACGGCGTGGTTTCTTGACCACCGGGGACGACAGAAAAATCCCCTCCTCGGAGGGGTGGCGAAGCCGGGGTGGGTTTCGGTAGCGGAACCGGAAAAGTCTCTTTCCATACATCTCAGGACCGATACACTGTCTCCACTCATGGCGGTCTCGGTCCACATCGAGAAACTGTGCAAGGCGTTCGGCTCCACCCGCGCGGTGGACAACATCTCGCTTCTCATCGAGCCCGGCGAACTCTTCTTCCTTCTCGGTCCCAGCGGCTGCGGCAAGACCACCCTGCTCCGCTGCGTCGCGGGCTTCTGCATCCCGGACAGCGGCTCGATCCGGATCGGCGACACGGACATCTCGAATCTGCCGCCCCACGAGCGGGACACCGGCATGGTCTTCCAGAGCTACGCGCTGTGGCCGCACATGACCGTGAGCGAGAACGTCGCCTTCGGACTGGAGCTTCGCAAGATCTCCGCCGCCGAGCGGAAGCGGCGAGTCGCCGAAGCGCTGGAGATGGTGCGGATGGCCGACCGCGCAGACTACAAGCCGAACGAGCTCTCGGGCGGCCAGCAGCAGCGCGTCGCGCTCGCGCGCGCTCTCGTCATCCGGCCGCAATGCCTCCTGCTCGACGAGCCGCTCTCGAACCTCGACGCGAAACTGCGGCTCGACATGCGTTCCGAGATCCGCCGCATCTGCAAGCAGGCGGGGCTCACCGCGATCTACGTCACGCACGACCAGAAGGAATCGCTCTCCATCGCCGACCGTCTCGCGATTCTCGACAAGGGCCTGATCCAGCAATGCGGCAAGCCCCAGGAAGTGTACCTGCGCCCCAACAGCCGCTTCGTCGCCAACTTCATCGGCGAAACGAACTTCCTCGAAGGCACCGTGCGGAGCGCGTCCGACGGGCGATGGGAAATCGGCACGCCGATCGGCAGCGTCGTCAGCACGGTCCAGCCGCCGCAGCCTCTCCGCGCCGGAGACCCCGTGACCGTCTCCCTGCGCCCGGAAACGATCCGCGTGGGCCGGCCGCAGGCCGGCGCGGCCAACGTGTTCGACTGCGCCATCCACGACACGATGTACCTCGGCGAGGTCGCCCAACACCATGTGACGATCCATCCCGGCGCGGTCGAACTGAAAGTGTTCGAACTGCATCCTAAGTTCGTCGCGCGCGATGAACACGTGGAGAAGGCCAAGGCCTGGTTTGAGCCGGAAGACGTGGTCGTTCTGACGAAATGACTAATGCCGAAGCCCTAATGACGAATGAATGCCCAATGAGCAAATGTCCGGCAAGAGACAGATCATCTTTGGGGCTTCGTCATTCATTAGTCATTCGTCATTAATCATTCGTCATTTCTATGATCCGAAACCTGATCGTTCTGGCTCTGGCGGCAATCACAATCGCCCTCCCTTTCATCTTCCGCCAGCCGCAGGAGGATGCCGCGTGGCGGCCGGGCGACCCCGTGGTCGTCATCATCACGCCGATGAACGAGGCGATCCGGTATGAATTCGCGCGCGGCTTCTCCGAGTGGCATCGCGGGAACTTCGGCCGTCCCGCGAAGGTGGACTGGCGCGCGCTGGGCGGGACGTCGGAGATCATGCGCTATCTTGTCTCCGAGTACGTCGCCGCCGCGCGCGCGTGGTGGATCGGCGCCGGCAGGCCCTGGCCCGCCGGCGCGAGCGATGCGGTCGTCGCGCGCAAGCTCGACACCAACAGCGCACCCGCCCTGCGGGAGATCTACGAAGCGTTTCGAAAGACTGACGACCCCAAGGAATTCACCAGCAAAGTGGACCTGCTCTGGGGCGGCGGCGAGTACGACCACAGCGACGCGTACCGGCAGGGCCTGATCGTCGACCCGTGGCCGGCGGGCAAGGAGCCGCCGGAAGTCCTCGACATCCCCGCGAAGCTGAGCGGCGAGACATGGCGTACGCCGCGGATGTTCGGCAACGTCCTCAGCACGTTCGGCATCTGCTACAACCTCGACCGCCTGCGCGACCTCCGCGTCGCCCGCCCGCCGACGCAGTGGGACGATCTCGCCGACCCGGCGTACTTTCGGCAGGTCGCCGCGTGCGACCCGACCAAGAGTGGAAGCATCGCGAAGGCGTTCGAAATGATCGTTCAGCAGAAATGCCATCAGTCAGTCATCGCCGCGGGCTTCAACGACGCGCAGATCGAGAAGTTCGAAGAGGCCATCCAGGCCGCAAAACTTTCACCGGGCGAACTGCCGAAGGACGTTCCGTCGGAATACCAGGCCGCCGTGGAGCGAGGATGGGAAAACGGAATCCGGCTGATCCAGCGCATCGGCGCGAACGCGCGCTACTTCACCGACGCGGCGAGCAAGGTCACCATCGACGTGAGCATGGGCGACGCCGCGGCGGGGCTGGCGATCGATTTCTACGGACGCTACCAAGCGCAGTGCAGCCGCGCGCCGGACGGTTCCGAGCGCATGGTCTACATCACGCCCGTGGGCGGCTCGAGCGTCAGCTGCGACCCCGTCGGCCTCCTGCGCGGCGCGGAAAACCGCGAGACGGCCGTCCGGTTCATCCAATACGTGATGAGCGAGGACGGCCAGAAGCTGTGGACCTATCGGCCCGGAACGCCCGGCGGCCCGCAGAAATTCGCTCTCCGCCGCCTGCCCATTCGCAGGAACTTCTATCCGCCGACGTCACATACCCATGTGCCACACTTTGCGAAGTGTGGCACATGGGTCGACGCGTGGCGGGAACACGCCAAGTATGCCGCCGACAACCTGGCTGACCCGACCGTCAACCCCTACTCTCTCGCGACCAATTTCACCTACCGGAGCCGTTGGACAGCCCAGCACTTCAGCATCCAGCGCGACCTGATCCGAGCGATGTGCCTCGATTCCGTGGATGAACTGCACGACGCGTGGAAAGCGATCATCCGGAACGGCGGGCCGGAGAAGCAGGCCGCGGCCATCGAGATTTTCGGCCGCCTGCCGGACAAGCCGGAGCCGCTGACGTGGAGATCGGCCGTGACGTTTTCGAAAAAGCACGACCGGCTGGATTACCTGAGGGAGTGGACGGGGTTCTACAGGGAGAACTACAGAACAGCTAAGAAGGTGGCGGAAAGATGAAGACGGGAGTAGTCCAAAGTCTAAAGTCCAAGGCCCAAAGCCAGAGGATTCCTCCGACTTTCGACTTTGGACTTTGGACCTTGGACGCTTGACATCCATGCAACGAGGATTGGCACATTTCATTTTCTGGACCACGCTGACGATCCTCGGCGTCGCCCTGCTCGCGCCGCTCTGGATGGTCATCCGCGGCGGGTTCTTCGTCGGCGGCCACTTCACCCTCAAGTACCTCGCGGGCGTTTTCCAGAACCCGATCTACGCCGAGGGCCTGCTCAACAGCCTGATGATCGCCGTCGGCACCACCGCGCTGGTCACGCTGATTTCCGTCCCGCTCGCGTGGCTCTCGAACCGCTTCGACTTTCCCGGAAAGAAATGGGTCAGCGGGCTCGTGCTCGTGCCGATGATCCTGCCGCCCTTCGTCGGCGCGATCGGGTTCCAGCAGATCCTGGGCCAGTACGGCGCCCTGAACGCGCTGCTCGGGCTCGGGCCGATCGACTGGCTCGGGCGCGGGCGGTACTTCGGCGTGATTCTTCTCCAGGCGTTGTCGCTGTATCCGATCCTGTATCTCAACGTGGCGGCGGCGCTGGCGAACATCGATCCTGCAATGGAAGAGTCCGCGGCAAACCTCGGCTGTCCTCCGCTGAAGCGCTTCTTCCGAATCACCCTGCCGCTGACCATGCCAGGGCTGTTCGCCGGCGGCACGATCGTGTTCATCTGGAGCTTCACCGAGCTCGGCACGCCGCTGATCATGAACTACATGCGCTGCGCGCCGGTGCAGGTGTTCGACGCGCTGAAGGAAATCGGCTCGAACCCCTTTCCCTACGCCCTGGTGTCCGTGATGCTTTCCGTGAGCATACTGCTCTATGCCGCCAGCAAGCTTCTGTTTGGCCGGAAGGCGTTCGCGATGCAGAGCAAGGCCGCGACGGCGGCGGCGTCCACGCCGGTCCGCGGCATCAAGGCCCTGCTCGTCCTGCTGCCGTTCGTCGCCGTCATCGGCGTGGCGCTCCTGCCGCACGCCGGGGTCATCCTGACCAGCTTCAGCGAGCCGGGAAGCTGGTACCAGTCCGTCCTGCCCGCGAAATACTCGCCGGCGAACTACGTGGAAGCGCTCGGCCACAGCATGACGGTAAGCAGCATCCGGAACAGCCTGCTGTACTCGTCGCTGGCGGTCCTTCTGAACATCGTGATCGGAATCGCGATCGCGTTCGTCGTCGTGCGCTCCGAGATCCGCGCGCGGGGAATCCTGGACGCGCTGGCGATGCTGCCGCTGGCCGTGCCCGGCCTCGTCATGGCGTTCGGCTACCTCGCGATCAGCTCCCAGTTCAGCAACTCGGACTGGGTCAAGGAAAGCCCGTTCTGGCAGTCGGTGTTCGACGTGCGCGTCAACCCGACCCTCTTTCTCGTGATCGCCTACGCCGTGCGGCGGCTCCCGTACATGGTCCGTTCCGCCGCGGCCGGGCTCCAGCAGACGTCCGTCACGTTCGAGGAATCGGCGGCCAACCTCGGCGCGGGCCCGTTCACAACGCTCCGGCGCATCACCCTGCCCCTGATTCTCGCCAACCTCATCGCGGGCGCTCTGCTCGCCTTCGCGTTCAGCATGCTGGAGGTGTCGGACAGCCTGATGCTCGCCCAGCGCATGGACTTCTACCCCATCACGAAAACCATCTACGAACTCTTCCAGCTGATCGGCACCGGCAAGTATCTCGCCTCCGCGATGGGCGTCTGGGCCATGGGCTTCCTCACCGTCACCATCGTGGGCGCCAGCCTGATCCTCGGCAAGCGTCTCGGTGCGCTGTTCCGGGTTTGAAAATAACGCTTTACGCGCCCGGATAATCGCCTAGCATAAGGGGGAACGGCGACAACGCCTTGTCCCCTGTCGGGACAGGTCGCCGCAACATGGGAGGATGGCTATGCGCAAGGTATTGGCTGTTCTGTCTGCGTTCGCGCTCGCGACGAGTGTCGCCTCCGCAGCCGGCGGGTTCGGTTTCTTCGGCTCCTACTGGGATGCCGGGGACTTCGGCGACGGGTACGGCGGCGGCATCAAGTTCAAGGCCGACGTGGCCGAGATGATCGGCATCGAAGTCCGCGGCACGTACCTGCCCTCGTTCGATCCGCCGGACGAATCGGATGGAGGCGTCACGTGGCAGTTCGAAGACGTCAAGGTGATCCCGGTGGAAGCGGACATCGTCCTGCAGTTCCCTGTCGCCGATGCCCTGACGGTCTACGGCGGCGGCGGCGTGGGCTACTACGTCATTCCCGAGTTCGAATCCGAGCTCGTGGCGGGCGAGAGCCTGGAGCCCGATGTTGATCCGGACGATGAGTTCGGCTTCTTCGCGGTGGGCGGCGTGGAGTTCAACCTCGCCGAAAACATCGCGATCTTCGCCGAAGCCATGTATCGCTGGGTCAAGGTCGACCAGGTCAACGTCGATGACGAGGACGTCGAGCTCGAGGAGGATATCGATCTCTCCGGCTTCGGCGTCAACGGCGGCGTTGCGCTGAAGTTCTAACCGTATCAAAAAGATTCATGCAGAACCCCCGGACCCCGGTCCGGGGGTTCTGTTTCTCCGGGAACAGGCTTCCCCACCCGCCGCTTTCGCCGTAGAGTAACCCGCAACGGAGGGCTTCCCATGAAGAGACTGTTTGCACTGATGCTTGCGGCCGGGCTGTGCGCGGCAACGGCGTCCGCCGGCGGAGTCGGGGCGTTCGGATCCTACTGGGACACGAAGGACGCGGACAACGGGTACGGCGGCGGCGCGAAGGTCAAGATGGAGGTCATGCCGTTCGTCAGCCTGGAATTCCGCGGATCATACTTCCCCGATCTCGCGGGCGACGAGGAGGGCATGGACTTCGATCTGCGCGTTATCCCCGTCGAGGCGGCGGTCGTCGCGAACATTCCGCTCCTCATCTTCGACCTCTACGCCGGCGCGGGCGGCGGCGGGTACTACATGGACGGCACGTACGATTCCCCCACGGGCAGCGGCGACATCGACTTCAAGATCAAGCCCGGCTGGTTTCTCCAAGGCGGCGCCCAGATGACGATATTCCCGTGCGTCGCGCTGTTCGCCGAAGTCGTCCACCGCTGGGTCGACTTCGAGGTGGACAGCATCAGCGGAAGCTCGGGTTCGGACCCGGTCATCGATTTCGACAGCGACACCGGAAGCCTGGACGGGCTCGGAGCGAACGCCGGCGTGATCGTGAAGTGGTAACGATTTAGCGCAAAGGTATAGGAAGTAGAAAGGCGCGGGGCACCAGCCTCGCGCCTTTGTCGTTCTCTTTCCATTATCCGGCGGGAAACCCTGCCGGGCTTCCCGCCCTACAAATCTACAGCTCCCTTGTAGGGCGCGAAGCCCGAGCTTTCGAGGGTTTCGCGCCGATTCAAGTGCGCAAGAATATCCTCAGGTGTGCCTGAATAGAGGTATTCGTCCGGTTTGTTGCATAAACCAGCCCTTACGGGGTTCATCCTTACGTATGCCCACTTCTCCGACAGGCTTTCCCCCGACCTCAACAGCCGATCAAAGAACTCCTTCTGCCATACGGGTAGATCCCGTCTGAGGCGCAACGTGACACAACTCTTCCATGCCTGCATGAACTGCGATAAGCGCTGCTCTCGATGCGACCATGG
>CAYQYB010000141.1:0-6889 GCA_964421535.1 uncultured Verrucomicrobiota bacterium
GGGCATCGGCACGATTCGCGATGCGCGCACGGCTCTTCTGCTGGCCTTGGGCGAGTCGAAAGCCGAGGCGGTGAAGCAGATGGTGGAAGGTCCGGTAACGTCGATGCTGCCGGCTTCGGCGCTGCAGATGCACGAGCAGGCGGTGGTCATTCTGGATGCGGCGGCGGCTTCGCACCTGTCGAAGGCCGGCTACTACCGATGGGTATTTGAGCACAAGCCCTCATGGCAGCACATTGTGCCGCGCGGCGGGCCCACGCGATGATGAAACGAATCTGCGTCGTTCTAATCTTCCTGTTCTGCGCCGGTTCCGCCGTCGGCTCCGGCAAGCCCCGGGAGTTCGACTTCGGTTTCATCGCGAGCCGTTTGGAGGACCCGGACGGCAGCATGCGCCTCAAAGTCCTTGGCCCGATCTACGAGCGGTCCTTTGCGACAAACGGCGCTCAGCTCAGGGCTGTCCGCCCCTTGTACAGTTCCTACACGGATCCCGTGACCGAGCGGCACAAGAAGGACATCGTGTGGCCGATCGCAAGCGCCGAGCGGTTCCGGAAGGAGTTCCAGTGGCGTGTTCTGCTGACGTGGTGGATCGACACGGATCGCACGAATCCGAAGTCGAAATATCGATTGTGGTCCCTGCCGATCTACTTCCAGGGGCGCGACAAGAACCAGAGTTTCTACATGGCCGTCTTTCCCCTGGGCGGGCGCGTGTGCGATATCCTGGGCCGGGACGAAGTCGTCTTTGTCCTGTTCCCCGCGTACGCGCGCAGCCGCATCAACGAGGTGGAAACGAGGGATATTGTGTGGCCGATCTTCTCGCGCACGGAGGGCAAGGGAATCTACCGCAAGAGGGTCTTCCCGTTCTACGGGAGGAACTACCACCGCGATCGCTTCGAGAAACGTTTCATCATGTGGCCGTTCTGGACGTGGGGGCGCTACAAGTACCCTCGCTCGTCCGGCGAGGCGTATATCCTGTGGCCGCTGTGGGGCCACTTTGACCTGGAGGACCAGAAGTCGTGGCTGTTCATTCCCCCGTTGATCCGGTTTTCCTCCGGCCAGCGCCTGAACTACAACTACTGCCCGTGGCCCTTTGTGCAGTGGAGTTCCGGCGAGGTGGAGAAGATGTACCTCTGGCCGGTCTGGGGGAAGAAGAACATGCACAGCGTGCGGACATCGTTCTTCCTCTGGCCGATCTTCCACACCGAGCAGATTGACCGGGGCGAAACCTACCGCCAGCGCTTCCTCGCCCTGCCGTTCATCTACTCCGAGGTGGGAAAGGTTCGATCGCACGATCCGAAGGTTCGGTCCGAGGTGGTCTCGCGGCATCACAAGATATGGCCGCTGCTGTCGTACAGGCAGGACGAGGGGAACAAGCGTTTCCGGTTCCTCGATCTGTGGCCGCTGAAGGACACGGGGCCCGTGGAGCGCGAATACGCCCCGATCTGGACGCTCTACTCGCACACGCTGATGGGGGATTCGTACGACGACGAACTGCTCTGGGGCCTGTACCGATGCCGCAAGCGCGGCAGCGAGTTCCGCTCGGTCTCTCTCTTCCCCGTGGTTTCCTGGACGCGCGACGACCGCGAGGGGAGCCGTCGCGAGTTCTCCATTTTGAAAGGGCTTCTGGGTTACAAGCGAGACGGTACACAAAAGTCGTTGCGCGTGCTATATTTGCTGAACTTTGGCGGCAAGGAGAAGAAGCCATAATCACACGTGAGCCAGAATATTTCGAACCGCCCATCAACTTTTTCCAGAGCCTGGGCCGGCGAATCCTTCTTTCCTGTCGAAACGTCGGCCGCGGGATGGTCATGCTGCTGCAGGCGATCGCGTACACCCGCTACATGTTTTCGAAGAGGTCGCGCGATGCCGTCCTGTACCAGTTGTTCCTCACGGGCATCAAGAGCCTGGGCGTGATCACCGTGGTGGCCGTGTTCACCGGAATGATCCTCGCCCTGCAGACCGGGCTTGAGCTGCGGCGGTTCGGGCAGGAGGTCAATATCGGGACGGCGGTGACCATCGTCATGCTCCGGGAAATGGGGCCGTTCATGACGGGCCTGATCATCGCGGCCAGCGTCGGATCGGCCATCGCCGCGCAGCTGGGGACCATGGTCGTCTCGGAGGAAGTGGCCGCGCTCGAAATCATGTCCATCAACCCGGTTCGCTTCCTGGTCATGCCGCGGCTGGTGGCGCTGGCGGTCATGATGCCGATCCTGACCATCTACACGAACATCATCGGCATCGTCGGCGGCGCGATCGTCGGCTATACGCAGCTGGGCGTTTCCATGACGGCCTATTTCGACAACGCGACGCAGTACGCCGAGAACAAGGAGCTCTACGTGGGCCTTTTCAAGGCGTTCCTGTTCGGGCTGATCATCACGACGGTGTCCTGTCACCAGGGCTTTGCGACCACGGAGGGCGCGGTTGGAGTGGGCCGCGCCACGCGCCGGACCGTGATCATTTCGTTCCTGACGATCCTGGTGGTCGGCTACATGGTCACGAGGGTGTTCTACAAATGATCCGGTTTGAGAAAGTCCACAAGAAGCTCGGAGGCCGCGTCGTTCTGGACGGCGTCGATTTCGAGATCAAGGATCACGAGACGTTCGTGATCATCGGAACATCCGGCGCGGGCAAGAGCGTCACCCTCAAGCACATGGTGCGGCTCCTGACGCCGGACAGCGGACGCGTGTGGGTGGGCGACGACGTGGTGAGCGAGGCGGGGGCGGCGGACCTCGAGAGGATCCGCGACCGGTTCGGCTTCCTTTTCCAGAGCGCCGCGCTTCTTCAGTGGCTGAACGTGGGGGATAACGTCGGGCTGCCGCTGCGGGAGAAGACGGCCATGACGGAGACGGAAATCGACCGGCTCGTGATCGAGAAGCTGAAGCTGGTGGGCTTGTCGAATATTCTCGACCGCTTTCCGTCCGACCTCTCGGGAGGCATGCGCAAGCGCGTCGGCCTGGCGCGCGCCATCGTGACGTCGCCCGAGATCATCCTGTACGACGAGCCCACCTCGGGGCTTGATCCCGTGACGTCCCGCACCATCGACAACCTGATCGACAGCCTGCGCAAGGAGCTGGGCGTGACGAGCGTGGTTGTCACGCACGACCTGCACAGCGCGCTGGCCATCGGGTCGCGGATCGCGATGCTTCACGCGGGGAAGATCGTCGAGGTGTCGACGCCCGAGGAGTTTGTGAAGTCGAGGAATGAAGTTGTGAAAAGTTTCCTTGAGGCCCAATATATTACCAAGCATGGTGTATGGGAGAAGGCGGTGCGAAAATGAAACACAGCAGATTGCAGGAAACCTCGATGGAAGTGACCGTCGGCGCTTTCATGTTCATGATCCTTCTCGCGCTGGGTTTCTTCACGATCGTGCTCAGCCGGGAGAATTTCCTGAGCCGCACCTACCACGTGCAGGTGGTGTTTGACAACGTCAAGGGCCTTCGCGAGGGCGACAACGTCTTCGTGCGCGGCGTCTCCGTCGGAAGGATCAAGACCCTGGAGATCAAGCCGGACGGCGTGCACGTCGGCGTGAACCTGGAGCAGCCCGTGGAGCTGCACGAGGACTACGCGATCGAAATCCTCCCGTCGTCCGTCCTGGGCGGGCGTTACCTCAACATTTACGAGGGGTCCCACGGGGCGCCGCTGATCCCGAAGACCGAGGTGGTCAGGGGCGTCACTCCGGTCGATCTCATCGACGAGGCGACCAAGACCACGCAGATGATCAAGAAGGCCCTGGACGAGGGCAAGATCATCGACAATCTCAAGGCGACCATGTCGCAGCTGAACGATGTCACCGCCAAGCTGAGCCGTGGCGAGGGCTCGATCGGGAAGCTCCTGACGGACGAGAAGGTGTACAACGACCTTCAGGAGATCACGTCGAACCTGAAGGACATCAGCGACCGGGCCGCGAAGGGAAAGGGGACCATCGGCAAGCTGCTTTCGGAGGACGACCAGCTGTACACCAACCTGGTGGAAGCCTCCGCGTCCATCAAGAACATCTCGGCTGCGATCGAGAAGGGCGACGGGACCCTCGGCAAGCTGGTCAGGGACGACAAGCTTTACGAGGAAGCCAAGATCACGCTGCACGAGATTCGCGCCGCGATCGACGATTTCCGCGAGGCCGTGCCGATCACGACATTCAGCAGTATCTTTTTCGGAGCCTTCTGACGGCTGTCGCAGGATAGATCACAGGAGAAAGACTATGCGCACAACGTGGACAAGGGTGGTCGCGATGCTTTTGGTTCCTGCGCTCCTGCTGCTGGCTCTTCCTTCCGCCTGCCAGGCCGGAGATTTCTCGGATAACAGCTCGCAGGGAGCCGCAATCACCCTCGGGCTGTTCGCCACGGCTCTTGTCGTGTTGTTCCTTGTGAGCTTCAAGACGGATGTCGACAATGTCATGTCGAAGAACGACGTCCAGCTGTCCCCGGAGCAGCAGGATTCGCTTATGGAGAATCTTTCGCTGGTCCTGGAGCCGCCCCGCACAAGCTCCACGGAGCATAACCTGGGGCAGGATCCGGAGCTTGACCTGGCGAGCGGGCTGAACGTCGGCGTGCGGCTGGAGTTCTAAGAGCCGTTCCGGTCTCAGCTGCGGTAGTTCGGGGCTTCCTTGGTGATCTTTACGTCGTGCGCGTGGCCTTCGGCCACACCGGCCGGCGAAATCCTGACAAACTTGCCGCGCGATTTCAGCTCCGCGAGATTCCGGCTGCCGCAGTATCCGAGAGCGAGCCGCAGACCGCCGCAGAACTGCGTCATCACCTTGTCCACCGTGCCCGCGTAGGCGACCATGCCCTCCACGCCCTGGGGCACGAGATCATCGGGCGCCACGTCGTCCTGGTGGTAGCGCCGCCGGCTGCCCTGGCCCGACGTCATGGCGGCCAGGCTGCCCATGCCGCGATAGGTCACATACTGCCGGCCCTGGTAGATGATCTTCTCGCCGGGGCTCTCCTCGGTGCCCGCGAGAATCGAACCCATCATCACGGTATCGGCGCCGGCCACGATGGCCTTCGTGATGTCTCCGGAATGCCGGATGCCGCCGTCGGCGATGACCGGGATACTTCCGTCGAGGGCCTTGGCGCAATCGTAGATCGCGGATATCTGAGGCACGCCGACGCCGGTGACGATGCGGGTTGTGCAGATCGAGCCGGGCCCGATGCCGACCTTGACGGCATCCGCGCCCGCGTCGCGAAGGGCGACGGCTGCCTCGCCGGTGGCGATGTTGCCCGCAACCACATCGATTTCGGGATAGTTCTTCTTGACCCACTTCGTGATATCCAGAACCCCCTGGGAATGGCCGTGAGAGGTGTCCACGACGACAACATCAATCTGGTTCTTGGCGAGGATCGCCACGCGTTCCTCGTCGTGCGGGGCGATGGCCGCGCCGACGCGCAGGCGGTACTGGGCGTCGCGGTTGAACATGGGCTCGACGTTCTGGATCAGGGTCTGGACGTCGGAAAAGCTGTACAAGCCGACCAGTCTGCCATTTTCCACGAGAGGCAGCTTGCCGATCTTGTTCTTCTGCATGATGTCGTAGGCCTGTTGGAGCGTCGTGCCTTTCGGCGCGGTGATGACTTCGGCGGTCATGACCGACGAGATCGGTGCGTCCTGGTTGCTGGAGAACTTGATGTCCGCCGCCGTCAGGATGCCGACAACCTTGTTATTCGCGTCCAGAATGGGGAAGCCGCTGAACGTGTACCCTTTTTCCGCCCGCACGCTGTGGACGGTCCTCAGGGTGTCCGTCACGCGGAAGGTCACCGGATGTTCGATCAGCCCGTTCAGGTGGTGCTTGACCGTGCGGACAATTTCCGCCTGCTGCTCGGGCGTGAGGTTGCGGTGAACGATGCCGATGCCGCCGAGCATCGCCATGGCGATGGCCATGCGGGCCTCGGTGACTGTATCCATCGCGGCGCTGACAAACGGGATGTTGACGGAAATGCGCGAGGAGAACTTGCTGCTCAGGTCCGTGTCGTTCGGCAGGAAGTCGGCGAACTGCGTGATCAGAGTGATGTCGTCGAAGGTGAGGCCTTCGTGCGGAAACGACTTCATGAAGTCGTCGAGATGCTTGTTCCTGCTCATGGCGTCGTACCTCTTTTTGGGTTCGATAAAATGACCCCAAAAACGCCGTGAGTCAATAAGAACTGGCGCGATAGTCAGGCCTTGGGCCCCAGCAGCTTCTGCTCAACCCGCTCAAACCGGTCAATGACCTTCCGGACGTACGCCCGCTTGCTGCTGTAGCTACCCGGGAAGAAACTGCCCTTGAAGCCCGCCACAACCAGGTTACGCAGCTGATGGGGCGTGATGGGGATGTTGTCGGCAACGAGTTGAAGCTCCTTGCAGACTGTCGTGTCGGAGACGAGCCGGTTGTCCGTGCAGATTGAAACGGAAAGGCCGTGCTTGATCATCTGGGAGAGGGGATGGTCGGCCACTTTCTTGATGGACGGCGTCGTCTGCAGGTTGCTCGTGAGGCAGACCTCGACGCCGATCCGTTGGCTGGCGATGTACTCGGCGAGGTTGCGACAATACGCGCCATGGTCCTCGATCAAGGGATCCTGGATCATGTCCGCGGCGAACAGGAATGTCCCGTGCCCGATCCGGTTGGCGTGGCATTCGGTGATCGCCTGGAAGATCGACTCGGGGCCGTACGCCTCGCCGGCGTGCACGGTCTTCCGGATGAAGTGCTCGTGCGCGTACTGATAGGCCGCCTTGTGCACCTCGGCCGGGTAACCCGATTCCTCGCCGGCCAGATCGAACCCGACCACCGGCAAGCCCTCGTTGTGCACCATCTCGGCGGCGGCGCGGGCCATCTCCAGCGAGGCTTGGGCGAACACCTCCTTGCGCGGCGCGTACGACATCACGTTGATGATCTGCGCGTAGTAGGGGGACATGTGCTCGTTGAACGATC
>CAYQYB010000142.1:0-6819 GCA_964421535.1 uncultured Verrucomicrobiota bacterium
CCGAAGAGACGTTTCAGCTCCGCCCGCGCGCCCTTCTGATACTCGTTGCCGAGCGCGTAACCCCAGCCGTGCGCACGGAAGATGCCGGAGACCTGGCTCCGATAGTTCAGCGCGCTGATGATCACCGACGAGACATGCGGCGCGACCATATCGTGAAGCGCCTGCGGATTCATCGGCAGGATGGGCCCGATGAACGCCCACGTCTCCACGCCGGCCTCGCGCAGTTTCTTCAACGTCGCGACGCGGCTCCCGATCGGCGGCGAGTGCGGCTCCAGGATCTTCCGAACCTTGTCGTCGTCCGTCGGGATCGAGAAGCCCACGGACGCGCCGAGGCTCGACTTCAGGATGTCGACGTCCCGCATCACCAGCGGCGACCGGGTCAGGATCTCGATACGCCAGCCGAATTCCCGCAGGGCCTCGAGGCATCCGCGCGTCAGCTTGTACCTGAGTTCCGCTGGCTGGTACGGATCGCAGACGCTCGAAAGCATCGCCGAGCCCGTCTGCCGCTTCTTCGCCAGCTCCGCGCGCAGGACTCCCACGATGTTGGTTTTCGCCTCGACGAAGCTACCCCACGCGGCGTTCGCGTGGAGCCGGGAGTACTTGCGCATGAAGACGGCGTAGCAGTAGCGGCAGCCGTGCCCGCAGCCGAGGTAGGGATTAATCACAAAGTTGACGCCCGGGATGCGCGACTTGACCAACGCGCTTTTCGTCTGGATCTCGATAACATCCATTGAGGGTTCACTTCGAGGGCAGGAGCGTGACGCCAGCCACTTCCCCGTCGGCATCCTTGGCCACTCGCGCCACGACGAGCAGGAACTTCATGTCCGCCTCGCTCAAATCGTTTTCCTTCGTCAGGTCCGGCACATCCTCCATCGGAAACTTCCACTCCTTGAGCCGCTTCTTCAGGGCGTCCTTCAGTTCCGGACCTTCCGATTTCAGGGCGTTTTTCGCGCTCTGGTTGATGAAATCCACCTTGCCGTCTTTGCCCCACGAGATGACGCCGTCGGAGATGACATCCAGGATACTGTTCTTTCGCTTCACGGCAACGCGAAGAACCTCGGCTTCGGCCTTCATCTCGCCGGCTTTCTCTCTCGCGCGTTCCTCGATGAAAGAACTCATGCTTTCCGCCACAGCCTGAGATTTCGCTTCGTCGAGGTTCAGGTCCTTGAGGCGTTTCGAGACACCGTCGGAAACAGCCTGGCTGTAGCTCTTTCGCGGCTTCGCCGGCTTCTTCGGCGCGGACTTCTGCTTGTCACCCTCCATGCCATCGATCAGCTTGTTAATCTCGTCTTCGGTCGCGCCTTTCCTGGCAAGGCGCTCCTTGACCTGCTGGAGGAACTTGTCGACCGGCTCCTTCTTCGGTGCGAACTTCCGCAGCAGTTCCTCCGTCTTCCTGAGGCTGGTCTCGCCCTTCAGGAATTCATCGGACACCTGTTTGGCCCGCACGCGATCGGCATACGTGGTGACCACCCCCATGATCTCGTTGATGAAGCCGGCGGCAACTTTCGAAGACATCAGCTTGCTGGAGCGAAGGCGGACTTCCGTCTCAAGGTTCACGAGCGCCTTCTCCAGGTCACCCTCGCCCTCCTTCACGTCGCCCGTCTTCTCGTCCACAAGGCCCTGCCCGATCAGGCGGATGTTGTTCATCAGCGCCTCGATTGATCCGTCCTCGTCCTGAACGCCCATTTCCGCGCGCGACGAAGCCAGCTCGATTCCGTCCACGATCAGATCGGCCATCTTCTGCGGATTGTTCTTCATCTCGTCGAGGAGCCACTTCTGCTCCTCCGCCCTTTGCAGAACCTTCCCGACCATGTACCGGGCGATTTCAGAGTCCGCGGAGATCACGGCCGCGTTCGCGTCGACCACCCGGGCATCCTTGCTGACCACCTTCTCGTCCCCGGTGACCATCACGTAGCTGATATCCCTCAGCCGGATGCGCGCGATCTTCGATTCCGACATCAGCTTCGGCAGACCTCCGTGCTCGTCCACATAGCGGGGCCCCTTGCCGATGATCCGGAAGAACTCGACATACTCGTCCGACGTCACATCTTTCTCAAAGAAGAGGTTGGAAACGTGAACGTCCTCGAACTTCTTCGCGAGCTTGTTCACGAGAGGGTTCTTGTCTTCCAGCGGCATGCCGTCGATCACGACATTCTTGCCCGCGATGGTGAGGACCACCGGTTCATCCCGCCGCTTGATCATGCCGGCGAGCCACTCGAACGAGGCATCGATGCTCTTTCTTGCGAGAGGATGGTCCGCCGAGAACATCTCGACGTTGGTGAGAGCCATGCACAGGCGCTTTACGAACTCAACGATGTCCTGGACCTTTGAGCTGGTTGAGCCGTCTTGCTTGGCTTGTTCCGGCATGAGCGCACCCTCCGTGATAGAACGCCCTTTCAAGCCGCATCCTACATCACGCCTCGATGGCCGCAATCTCGAACCCGGCATCCTCGATCATCACCTTGTCCGACGAGTACCCCTGCCCCGGCGTCGTGAGATAGCCCTGCGTGAAGATCGAATTCGCAGCGTACAGGACAAGCGGCTGAAGATGCCCGATGCAGGCCTCTCGGCCGCCGGCGGCACGGATGTCGCACTCCGGGTTGGTCATCCGGAACATGGCCAGCGCGCGCAGGCAGTCGCCCGCCTTCATTTTCGATACCTTCTCCAGCGGCGTGCCGGCGCGCGGATTGAAGAAGTTCACAGGGATCGAGTTAACCTTCAACTCTCTAAGTTCCAGGGCAAGATCGACGCGGTCCTCCAGCGTCTCCCCCATCCCCATGATCCCGCCCGAGCAGATTTCGAGGCCGGCCGCCTGCGCATTTCGGATCGTTGCGATCCGGTCGTTGTATCCGTGCGCCCTGCAGATCTTCGGAAAGTAGCTCCTGGACGTCTCCATGTTGTGGTTGATCCGGTCCGCGCCCGCCGCCTTGAGTTGCCGCGATTCCTGTTCTGTCAGGAGCCCGAGCGAGACGCACAGATGAATCTTCGAATGGCTCTTGATCTGGCGGAGCGCGTCGCATACGGCCGCAAGCTCATCCGGCGACGGACCCCGGGAACTCGCAACGATGCAATACTTGACCGCACCCAGTTCGCTCGCCCGCTTGCCGCCCTCGATTATCTCGTACGGCGTCTGCATGCTGTACCGGGGGATGGGGCTCGACGAGACCACGGACTGGCTGCAGAAGGCGCAATCCTCGCTGCACAGCCCGCTCTTCGCGTTCTGGATCACATGGAGATTCACGCGGCGGTCGAAGAAGCGGCGGCGGACGTCGAACGCGGCCTGCATCACGGACAGCAACTCGTCGTCCGAAGATTGGAGAATACGCAGCCCTTCCTCGCGTGAAAGGCGCGTTCCCGCCAGAACTTTGGCGCTTAGCTCGTTCCAGTTCATGCCCGCGTGCATTATCATAAGTATCGAAAAGTGTCCATGAACCGTTTACATTCGCACCCCATGAATCGCGAAGCATGGATCGAGCAAGAGATGGCCGCCCTCCGCGCGGAACAAGCGGAGCGGCGGACGCGCGTCTTTCCAGCCGCCGGCGGAAAGATCCCGCTCGACGGGCGCGAGTTCCTGAACTTCTCCTGCAACGACTACCTCGGCCTTTCCAAGCATCCCCGGCTGATTACCGTCGCCAAGCAGACTCTCGACGAGTACGGCGCGGGGGCCACCGCCTCCCGGCTCGTCACCGGCACACTTCCCGCGCACGAGGAACTGGAACAGCGCCTCGCGGAGTTCAAAGGCTATCCCTCCGCGTTGGTGTTCGGCAGCGGATTCCTGACCAACGCGGGAGTCATCCCGTCGCTCGTCGGCCGCGACGACACGGTCATCGCGGACAAACTCGCGCATGCGAGCGTCATCGACGCCATCACCCTCAGCCGGGCCACCCTCGTCCGATATCGCCACAACGATGTGCAACATCTGGAGGATCTGCTGAGGAAGAACACGGGCGGCCGCCGGCTCGTCGTCACGGAGTCCGTCTTCAGCATGGACGGAGACCTCGCGCCGCTCCCCGAAATCGCAGCCGCCGCGGCGCGGCATGGCGCCATGCTGATGGTCGACGAAGCGCACGCGACGGGCGTCTTCGGCACCTGCGGCAGCGGACTCGTCCGCAAGCATCACCTGGAAGCGTCAGTCAACGTATCCATGGGAACGCTCAGCAAGGCGTTGGGCAGCTACGGCGGATTTGCCGCCTGTTCCGTCCGCATGCGAGAACTGCTCGTCAACCGCGCCCGCGCCTTCATCTACACGACTGCCCTGCCCCCGTCGGTCATCGCCTCATCCATCGCCGCGCTGGAAATCCTCCAGGCGGCGCCTGAAATGGGCGCGGAACTACTCAGGCGCGCGGACGCGTTTCGAAAGAGGCTCAAAGAAGCCGGGCTCGACACGCTGCGCTCGGCCAGCCAGATCATTCCGGTCATCGTGGGCGAAAACGCAAAGGCCCTGGCTCTCGCCGAACGACTGCGCAAGGACGGCATCCTCGCCGTTGCGATTCGTCCGCCAACCGTTCCACAAGGCTCCGCCCGACTTCGTCTCTCGATCACGCTCGACCACTCCGAGGACGATCTCACGAGCGCGGCCGGGCTCATCATTGAGGCCGCACAAGCGGAGGGCGTGATTTGAGCAGGCCCACCCTGATCCTGCTATCCGGCTGGGGCCACCCTGCATGCGAGCTTGAACCGCTCTCGGCCGCGTTGGCGGAGCATTTCGACATCACCGCCCTCTCCGTACATGACCTCGGTCCCGCATACGGCGATAAGCTCGCTCAAGTTCTGGAACAGAAGCAGGGCCCAAGTTACCTCCTCGGCTGGTCGATGGGAGGCATGATCTCCCTCGAAGCCGCCGCACGTCACCCGGAACTGGTGGCCGGCCTGATCCTTGTCGGCTCGACCGCCAAGTTCTGCTCCGACGAGGATTACCCGCAGGGAATTCCCGCCAAAAACCTGCGTGCCATGATCGCGGCTCTCAGGAAACACCCCGGACCGGTGCTCTCGCAATTTCTCGCTGAAGTTCATTCGCCCGACACGCTCGACCCGGAGACGCTGTCCGCGCACGTTTCCAAGACCACCTCGCTCGGAACGGACGCCCTTGTGCGCGACCTCGACTACCTGCAGACCGCCGACCTTCGAAGAGCCGCAAAGAACCTGCACGTGCCGGTTCTCGTTCTCCACGGCCAAGAAGACCGGATCGTTCCCTTCCAGTCCGGACAGTGGCTGCTCGACAATCTCCCTCACGCCCACGGGAAGATATTCAAGGGCGTCGGCCACAACCTGCCGTTGACGCACTCCGCGCTCGTGGAGCAGGAAGTGCTCCGCTTCCTCCGGGAAAAGCCCGAACTCCACGGCAGAACCGTCCGTCAGCGGTTTTCAGCCGCCGCCCCGACCTACGACGCCCATGCGCGCGTGCAAAACGCAGTCGCTGCAAAACTCGTCCGCCTCATTCCATCATCCGACTCGGTCACCCACATCCTTGAAGTGGGCTGCGGAACCGGCGCGCTTACACGGCACCTGCTCGGAAGCTTTCCTCAAGCCACCATCGACGCCATGGACGTTTCTTCAAAGATGATCGAGACCGCCAGCCGGAACTTCGCCGCCGCCCCGACCATTCATTGGCATGTCGCCGATGCCCGCAGCTACCACGGCAGGAACGATTACGACCTGATCACCAGCAACTGCGCCCTGCACTGGGTGGACCCTCTCCTCGACGGACTGCACAACCTCTCGCACAGACTCAAGTCCGGCGGTCAGTTCACCTTTTCCATCATGCTGGACGGAACCCTGCACGAGTTGCGCGAGGCGCGACTGCGCGTCTCCCCCGACAAACAGCCCGAGGGCCGCCTTCCCCGCCTTGCAGAGGTCATCGACAGCCTTGAGCTGAGCGGATGCACCGTGCTCGAATCCCTGGAAGAAACCGAGTTCGAGCATTACACCTCCGCCCGAGATTTTCTCCGCGCAATCCATGACATGGGTGTCACCGGCGGAGCCGTATCCCGAGCCCTGACCCCGCTGACCCGAGGAGAACTCAGCCGCCTCGTGGATGACTACGACTCGCACTACCTCACCGACAGCGGCAAGGTGGTCGCCACCTACGAAGTCGGCTACATCAAGGCAACCAGACCATGAAGAGCGTCTTCATCACCGGAACCGATACGGGCATAGGCAAGACCGTCGTCACCGCCAGCCTGCTCGTTGCCGCCAGGGCGCGCGGCATCAACGCGGCCCCGATGAAACCCGTGCAGACTGGCTGTACCCGGCGCGGTCGACAACTCCTGGCGCCTGATTTGGAATTCTGCCTGTCGGCCGCGGATCTTAACCCCGGGCCGCAGGAACGACACTCAATGTGCCCCTACCGTTACATAACCGCCTCCTCTCCTCATCTGGCCGCGGCACTCGCCGGGGCCCATATACAGAAAGAAACGATCCGGGCTCATTTCCGGAAGATTCGTGAGATATACGAAACAATTTTCGTGGAGGGTGCCGGCGGGGTTCTCGTGCCGATCGATGGCAGGAACACCATGCTGGACCTGATGAAGCTGCTGAAGCTGCCTGTGCTGCTCGTCGCGCGCGCGGGGCTGGGCACCCTCAATCACACGCTCCTTTCGGTCGCCGAACTCCGGCGCGCGAAACTCAAGGTCGCCGGCATCGTGATCGTGCAATCCACGCCGGGAAAACAAGGCGCGATCGAAGAGAACAACGTCCGCACGATCGAAAGGCTGGGCCGGATTCCGGTCCTTGCCCGCCTGCCGTTCCGGAGAAAGTTGAGCTCGAAGGAATTCGCTCCTCTTCTCTCCCGGGTTTTCCAAGCATTGGAAAAATAGACCC
>CAYQYB010000143.1:0-6791 GCA_964421535.1 uncultured Verrucomicrobiota bacterium
CTTGCATCGACACGGGCACCAACCTTGCCTGGATGGCCGGCGCCACGGACGTGGCCGGACAGAACCGCATCTTCAACAACCGGGCCGACATGGGCATCGACGAAACGGTCGTCGCCGGCGTCGCCATTCGCGCCACGGGAACGGTAACCACCACGTGGGATGCCGTGGTGGACGCGAAGTGCCAGCTTCAGTACAGCACGAACCTGCCGTCAGGCGAATGGATTGAAATCGCCGGCATGGCCACGGCCACATCCCGTCGCATCGTTCTCACGGACACAAACGCCGCAAACAGCGCTCGCGCGTATTCCGTGAAATGGATCCGGCCATAGCAGAAACATTTCCGGCGCGGCCGATGGCCGCGCCGGAAGATTCAATCCCCGCTCTCCAACCCCGCTACGGCTGGTTCGTCGTTGCGCTGACCTTGTAGATGTACGACCACGCGCCCAGAGGCACGTTGTCCGTGTAGACATTCTGCGGCGCGGTCGCGGGCATGCCGCTGGCGAGGATCGAGAACGACCCCTTCACGCCGTTCGTGCTGCGGCGGAGCGTGTAGTAGCGGCCGCTGCTGCTGGGCCACTTGACGATGAACCCGCCGTTGCTCAAGCCGGTCACCGCCTGCATGCTGAGGTACGAGGACGGGGACTTGGCGTCCGTGCCGGCGATGAACTCGCTCCAGTTGTCGAACGTGTCGAAGTCGTAGTCCTCGGTCGCGCCGACGTTCGGGCCGTTCGTGCTCCCGAAGGTGTCCATCTGCCAATCGGCGAACGCGTCGTTGCCCGCGGGCGGCTGGGCCAGCGACGCCTGCAGGCAGAGGCTGTCGTAGCAGATGATGCCGCCGAGGTCCAGGTCTCCCGCCGGATCGCGCGAGTTGTTGATAACGCACATCAGCCGGCCCTTGAGGTTATCGCCAAACGGAACGGTGCTGGTCACTGAGAAGTAGTGCCAGGTATCGGCCGCCATATCCTGCGTAAAGGGCAGCGACGCCGCCGTGAACTCCGGAATGAGGTTGGTCTCATCGGCGAAGTACACCAGCGAGATTTCGCCCCAGCACGTGCCGTCCGACTGGAACTTGGCGGTCGACGGCGTGTACAGGTAGCCGCTGGCGACGTAGGTGTATCCGCCGGGCGGACCCTGGAGCAGGCTGGCGTTGTCCCAGAACACGCTCTGGTCGCCGCCCGTGTCGCTCGCGTTTCCGTAGCCCACGAGCACCTTGACCATGTCGACCTGCGAGTCGGCGTTGGTCGCCGTCACCGTGTACGTGCTCCACACGCCGGGCGCGAAGGTGAGATTCGGATAGATATCGGACTGGACGGAACTCCGGGCGGAGCCTTCGCCGCGTTTCCAGAACTCCACCTTGATGTACGCCTCGCCGGTGTACGAGCTGAAGTTGGACTGCGCGTTGCCGCGGATCGAGAACTGGAACACGCTTCCCTTCGAGAGATTGACATCCACTTCCTGCCCGAAGAAGCCCCAAGCCCCGTCGTTCCACGAGTGGAACGCCATGCCGTTGGTTCCGGTCTCGGCGGCCCAGTACTGCTGGCCGAGGTTGTTCACGATGAACCAGTCGACCGGGGCCGCACCGCCCGCCGGGCCCTGCTCGAAGCCCTTGTTCTTCAGGAGCTCGAGGCCGGTCGCGCGGAAATCCTGCACGACATAGTTCGCCGGGTACGTCAGGATCAGCGACTGCGAGCCTTCCTTCCGGATGTTGCCGGCCACGAACGCGGCGTTCGGGCCGCCCAGGTAGCTCCAGCCCGGCAGGTTGTCCGGCGGCGGCGGAACATTGGTGTTCGAAGACGGATCAAGGTCCCATGCGTTGCCCGGAATGCCGTCGTCGAAGCCGGGATTGACCAGGATGCCGCACGGCGCCGCGCCCGTCGAAGTCAGAGACTGGGACAGGTCGTCGAACCAGACCTCGCCGCTGAAGTTCGCGTTGGTGCCGACAACCCCGAAGAGCGTTCTTCCGAGAACGGCTTCCGCGGGGGCGACGCCCTCGGCCGCAAGCAGCGTCCAGGTGTCCGCGACGGATCCCGTCGTGAACGTCGTCGCGCTGGGATACGTGATGACCACGCCGCCGGTCGAGTTCAGGAACTGGAGAATCACCAGCCCCTGCAGTTCGTTGTTGCCCTTCAGAGGATTGGCCGACGGCGTGAACACGTAGCCCTCGGTCCGGTAGCTTGCGCCGGGCGTCACGGGCCACGTCTGGCCCGCGAGCGTCTCGGTGAAGTAGACCTGGAGCGCGTTCGCGCCGCTGCGGACGTGGGTCTGGCCGATGACGCCCGCCAGGCCGAAGTTGTCCCAGTTGTCGACGAACTGCAAAGCGGTTCCCTTCGCCGTGTACTCGAAGCCCGGGTTCCACAGCAGTCCGCTCTGGTAGTTCACGGGGTTCGACAGGTTCGTCGCGCGCACGCTGAGATCGTCGAAGTACAGCGCGCCCAAGAAGTCCGTTGAGCTGCCCAGGATCGTCGCGGCAACGCGTCCGGTGATGATCGAGCCGCTCGTGCTCGTCCACGGCGCGCGGTTCGTCACGGAGAACTTGACCCACGTGTTGGACGGGCCGCCGGTCGTGAAATGCAGGGTCTCCGCGACGGAGCGGGTCACCGTCTGCGTCACGACGACCGCATTGGTCCCCTCGCCCACCACCACTTCGCCCTGGTCCAGGAACTCGAGAAGGAACACGCCGTAGGCGGTCCCGCTCATCGTCGCGGAGGTCGGGTTCTGGATATAGCCTTCGACGACGTAGTTCCGGCCGGTCGGGACCACGAACTCCTGCGTCAGCAGGTTGCCCGGGAACGTGATGGCCGCCGCCTGTTCCTCGTTCTTGATCACCTCGCGCTGGATGAAGCCGGCATTGGTTCCGCCGAGCCAGGTCCACGCGGGAAGATCGTAGGTGTTGGTCAGGAGGGCGATGTTGCCCGGAGGGCCGTCGTCAAAGCCCGCGTTGCGGATCAGGCTGTACACGGGCGCATCCGACCAGACCAGCGCCTGGCTCGTGTCGTCCACGTAGAGCAGGCCGTTGAAGTTGGTCGCCTGCCCGATCAGGCCCACCAGCGTCCGGCCCTTCACGGTGCCTTGCGGGGCCACGCCGATGGACTCCAGTTTCGTCCACGTGTCCTTCGGGCTCGAAGGCAGGAACGGCTGGCTGGGGTACGAGATGAGTATGCCGTTCGTGGCGTCCAGGAACTGAAGGACAACCACCGCCTGCACCGGCTCGGTGTTCGTGCCGATGTCGCCGCGGATCGGGTTGGAGGAAGGCGTGAGCACGTATCCCTCCGTGCGGTACTTGTCGCCCGCCGTCGCCGTCCAGTCCTGCCCGATGAGGTTTGCCTGGTAGTAGATTTGGAGCGCGTTGTTCCCGCTGCGGACCACGTCGCTCTGGAGGGCGCCGGCGTTCCCGTAGGGCTGCCAGTTGTCGATGTATTCCAAGCTCGTCCCCGAGCCCGAGTCCTCGAAACCCGGGTTGTAGAGCGCGCCGCTCTGGGTGCCGGTGAACGGGATATTGGTGGCGGTCACGCAGAACGCGTCGAAATAGACCGCGCCCGCGAAATTCGAGTCGCCGAATTCGTCGCCCTGCAGGAACGCGGCCACGCGGCCAGTGAAGGACCCGCTGGACGGCGCGCGGCTCGTCGTGCAGAAATAGACCCATGTGTCCGCCGGGGAGTTGGTAGTGAAGTGGAGCGTCTCCTTCGTGGCGATGACGTTCGTGCCGCTGAGGAACTGGAGAAGAAGAACGCCGTAGGCCGTGTCCTGCAGACGCTCTGTACCGGGATTGAAGATGCGGCCCTGCAAAACGTAGGACATCCCTGTGACCGCCGGGAAAGTTTGGACCGCGAGCTGGTGCGGCCAGGTGATCGCCAGGGCCTGCCCGCCATCGTACTTGAACGTCCCCTGCACGAACCCGCCGTTCGTCCCACCGAGCCACGTCCACGCCTTGAAGTCGCCGTTCGACTGGAGGTTGTCCGCGTTGCCGGGCACGCCGTCGTCGAAGCCCGGATTCGAGAGCAGGCCGCACGACGTCGGGCCCGAGGCCTCGAGCGACTGAGAGAAGTCGTCGAACCACACCGATCCGGCGAAGGCATCGTCCTTCCCGACGATCCCGAAGTACGTCCGGGCCTGGACGGTGTTGGCCGGAGCGATGCCCTCCGCATGCAGAAGCGTCCACGCATCCTTCGCCGCATTGGTGCCGAACGGCTGGCTGATATAGGTAATCAGAACGCCGCCGGTCGAGTTGAGATACTCAAGAATCACGAGGGCCTGGAGCGCCGGATTCGTCGATCCGCGGAGCGGATCGCTCGACGGCGTGTACGCGTAGCCTTCCGTCGAGTAGCGGTTGCCGGCCGTAGCGGGCCATGTCTGCGCGACCAGGGTTTCCGTGTAGTACAGACGGACCGCGTTCAGTCCGCTGCGGACGTGGGTCTGGTCCACCACGCCGTCGAAACCGTTGTTCTCCCAGTTGTCGATCGCCGACAGGAGGGTTCCCTTCGGCGTGAACTCGAAGCCGGGATTCAGCAGCGCGCCGGACGACGTGTTCAGCTTCGGCGAAACGATTTCGGTAACGCACACATCGTCGAAGTAGAGCGCGCCGCTGTAGCCGGCCGGATCGCCGAGGACCGCGAGGTCGAGGCGGCCCGTGACCACGCTGCCGCCGCCCTGGACCCTGTTCGGGGCGTAGTTCGTCACGCTGAACTTGACCCACGAACCCGACGGCGAGTTCGTCGTGAACTGGCCGCTCGTTGCGGTCGAAATCGCGATCGTGTTCGTGACCACGTTGGTGCCGTCGAAGTAGTCGATGGGATCACGGAACTCGAGGAGGATCTGGCCCCACGACGAGCCCTTCAGGACTTCCGATGTGGACGACGGGTTGTAGATGTAGCCCTCGACCGCGTAAGCGCGGCCGGTTGCGGCCACAAACTCCTGGACCATGAGGTTGTTGGGATACGTGATCGCCGCGGCCTGCCCGCCGTCCCTGCGCACGGTCGTCTGCACGAAACCCGCGTTCGTCCCGCCCAGCCACTTCCAGCCGGCGAGATCGCCGATCAGATCGAGGTCGTAGGCATTGCCCGGGGGCCCGTCTTCAAACCCCGGATTCACGACCTTCCCGCACGACGTCGGACCGCTGCTCAGGACCTGCTGGGTCGTGTCGTCGAAGTACACCAGACCGCCGGTCATTCCTCCGCCCAGCACGGCGAGAAGCGTCCGCGCGAAGGCGGTGTTCTGAGGAGCGACGCCCTGTGCCTCGAGCGTGACCCACGTCCCGGTCATCGCGGGCGTCAGGTCCTGGCTGACGTAGGAGCCGAGGAGATTGGTGTTCGCGTCGAAGAACTCAAGAATCACCGCGCCGTGCGTCGTGCCGGTCGTCGCCAGCGGATTCCAGACCGGCGACAGGGCCTTCGCGCTCGTCGAGTAGCGGGTGCCGGGCACCGCGGGCCACGTCTGCCCGAGCAGGTTCTCCTGCCACCAGATGGCCAGCGTGTACTTGCCGCCTGCGGTGAAGTTCGTGTCCGCGACCACGCCGCCCGCGTTGCCCAAGCCGGTCCAGTACGGGATGCCCTGGAGCGTGCAGCACGCCGCGGGCAGCGTCTCGAAGTCCGGGTTCTTCAGCGCGCCGGACATCGTGGGCTCGGACTCGTACGAACGCACGTTGTCGTAGAGAACGTACTGGTTCGTCATCCGATCGGTCGACGGCACATACAAGACCAGCGTGCGCCCCGTCACCGTCCCCGCGGGCGCGACCATGGGCGCCGACGTGAACTTCGTCCAACTCGTGGGGCCGGACACGCGGAACAACGGCGACTCCGCGTTGCCGCCGACCTTCGATCCGGCGGAGTTGTAGAACTGCATCATCACCGAGCAGTAGCCGTTCGAGGGCATGAAGTAATTCGCGCCTGCCGGCGACATCAGGTAGGCGTCGGACCGGTACACCTTGCCCGCCTGCGCCGGCCAGCGCTGCTGCAGAATGCGCGAAGCGGCGCCGAAGGCATTCATCCGCATGTAGTTCACCCCGTTCTGAGCGGCGCCCGCGTCCGCGACAACGACGCCGCCGGTCGGGTCGGTGCTCGACCAGTTCGTGATGCCGAGCCAGCCCTGCGGAATGTCCGCCGTCTCGAAGCTGCCGTTGAGCAGGATGTTGGATTGTGCGCACGCGACGTCCGCGCAGAACGCCGCGACACCGAGCGCGAGAAGAGCGAGGAAGATTCCTCCCGTCCGCGAATGTTTAAGGACCGTTCCCAAATGAGAGTCAACGCGACCGATTGTACACTTCATTGAATGAACTCCCCTGATGACCGTCGTTGAATTACCCAGCGGACATACAGAAACGCCGCTTACCAATTATGCATACTAGGTTGATACTAGATGCTACGCAGGAAATCCAGCCTTTTTTTGGGTTTTTTTGAAAAAAAGGGGCCGCGGTCATTGGGGAGGGAATACACAAGGCGGGGTCGCGAACAGAAAGAAAAGCGGCCTCCGCGGGCACATGCCGCGGAGGCCGCACAAGTTACTCCGATCCAATCGCTTAGTACCTGTAATGGTTTGGCTTGTACGGCCCGTCCACCGGCACACCGAGGTAGTCGGCCTGGTGCTTCGAGAGCTTGTCGAGCTTCACGCCGAGCTGCCTGAGGTGCAGGCGCGCGACCATCTCGTCGAGCTTCTTCGGAAGCGTGTACACTCCAATCGGGTACTTGCCCGGCTTCGAGTACAGCTCGATCTGCGCGAGCGTCTGGTTCGAGAAGCTGTTGGACATCACGAAGCTCGGATGCCCCGTGGCGCAGCCCAGGTTCACCAGCCGGCCCTCG
>CAYQYB010000144.1:0-6749 GCA_964421535.1 uncultured Verrucomicrobiota bacterium
ATTTGAAAGTCGCCGGCAGCTACACGAACTCGCTGACCGACGGATACGCCAGCATGAAGGTCTCGTACGCCGCGCAGGGAAAGACCGGTTGGGCGGGCGCGGTGTGGCAGAACCCGGCGAACAACTGGGGCACGTTCGACGGCGGGTACAACCTGAGCAAAGCCAAGGTCCTCAAGTTCTGGGCCCGCGGGCTGAAGGGCGGCGAGATTGTCGAGTTCACCGCGGGCGGAGCGGCGGCGAACTACCCCGACTCGGACTCCCTGACCACGGGGCCGATCAAGCTGTACGACGAATGGACGGAATACACGGTTCACCTGGACAAGTACCAGATGTTCTACATCGGGACGGGTTTCGGGTTCACCGCAAAACAGGACAAGAATCCGTATGGTTGTGTGTTCTACCTGGACGACGTCAGATACGAGTAAGCGGACGGTCTGCTTGTGCCGGCACAGGAAGGGGCATTGCCTGGGCAGTGCCTGCGCGGCGGTGGTGTCTGTCTTTCTTGCCGGCTGTGTCACCGCGGATCCCGGAGCGTCCGGGGTCCGCCCGGGGATCCAGGGAGATCCCATGAAGACCTATGCCCCCCCTCTCTCGTTCGACACCGCGCGCGTCAAGAAGGAGATCAGCGCGTTTCTTGAGTCGCGCAAGTCGCGGTCGGGGCTGCTGCCCAGCTTCTCGGACACGGCAACCACGTCGTTCGCGAACGAGACGGGCCGCTTTCACGACGTTTACCATCAGAAACTCGGTTATCTCGACGACGGCGCCTACACTTACGATCTGGCGCTCGCCGTCATGGGTTACCTGCTCAACGACCAGCGTGAGGATGCGGAGCACATCCTGAACCTGCTCGAGCGGGAGTTTTACATGGAGAAGAACGGGATCCGGGGTTTGTACAACTCGTACAAGGTCAGCAACAACTACACGACGGACGACCTGGCGATGGGCGGTGACGGCGACCGCATTCACGCGGGCCCGACCTTGTGGGTCCTGTTTGCCGCGTTGAACCACATGAAGCTGACGCGGACCACCCGGTATCTGGAGTTCACGCTGGACGTGGTGGATTGGTGCCGAAAGGAGCTGACGTACTACCGATTCCCGGATGGCGAACGCGGCGGCATCTCGATGGGCATGGGCTGGGGGCCCGACTGGACCAAGATCTTCTCCACGGAGCACAACGTGGACTACTACGCCGTCCTGCAGATGCTGGAGACGCTTTACAATGAATCGCCGCCGGAGGTCCAGGCGATCTTCCACGAGAAGAAGATCGACGGGGCGTGGCTGGGCGACGAGAGGGCGCACATCGGACGGTTCCTCCGCGACGTGGTGTTCGACTGGGACCTGCACATCTTCCATGCCGGCGTGAACGAGAACGGCGTCGATTCGATGAAGATCCTGGACGGCACGAGCTGGGGCCTGGGCGGCATCGGGCCCGAGAATTTCGTGAAGTGGGGCATCGATCTGGACCGGCTGGTTGCCTCCGCGCTGAAGCACTGCTCCTCGACGTACACGCTGGAGAACGGCGAGGTGATCCACGGCATCGATTTCACGGACAACGAGGGCTACGACAACCAGCGCCAGCCGCTGGTCTGGTTCGAGGGCACCGGGCAGTTCATCGTCGGCCTGGCCGAGTTGGCGCGCTACTTCGCCCGGCGGGGGGATCCGGAGCGCGCGCGCAAGTACGCCGCGATGTCGGCCTCGTACACGGAGGACATGAACAAGTTCTCCCGCTTCTACAACCTCAACTCCGCCCTTCCCTACATGGCGATCCGTCCGCCGACGAACTCGATCGTGAAGACGTTGAAGTGGGAGTGGGAGATCGCGCGGGGCAAGACCGATGAAACATGGGTCAAATCCATGTCCTCGACCATGTGGTACCTGTACAGCGTTCATGATTATTACAACACGATGAAGTGGAAAATGGAATGAGCCTGACGCGCAGAATTCAAAGGGCGGTCTTCGCCGCGGCGGTCGCGTTTGCGGGCCCGGCGGCGGGCTCTGCCGCCGCCGCGGAAACGTCGACGAACGCCGGGTTCGCTTCCTTCTACGTCTACGAGGACGGCGATCCCTGGAGGCAGAAAGGGGCCCCGTCGGGATGGATGGGCGATTACCGCGACCTGCGCGTGGACCAGAGGTGGACCAACAACGTGCACAGCGGAAAGGCGTGCATGAAAATCAGCTACACGGCCAAGGGCTCGCGCTACGCCAACATGGTCGGCGTGATGTGGCAGCACCCCGCGAACAACGACGGCACGCTCGACGGCGGGCTCGATCTCCGCGGAGCGAGGAAGGTCACCTTCTGGGCACGCGGCGAAGAGGGCGGCGAGATGATCGAGACGTTTTTCGTCGGGGGGGCCCTGGGCGCCTATCCCGATACGGACAAGACAAGCATCGGCAACGTTTACCTGGGCAAGGATTGGACGCGGTATGAAATCGATCTCTCCGGGATGGACCTGTCCTACATCTCCTGCTTCTTCGGCTGGGCGACGGGACGGTTCAACAACCCGGAAGGCATGGTCTTTTACCTGGACGACATACAAGTGGAATGAAGAAAAGGCGGTGAAGTCATGAAAAGTTCGGAACTCGCAATCGGTACTGAAAAGCCTGTCGTCGCGGCGCCGGTACGGCCCGCCGGCGGGAGGACCCGGATCACGCTGAAGGAGATCGCGAACATCGCGCGAGTCAACATCTCCACGGTGTCCCGGGCGATCAACGACAGCCCGCTGCTGCCGAAGGACACGAAGGAAATGATCCTCGCGATCGCCGATCGCATGAACTACTTCCCGAACTCGCTCGCCCGCGGGCTGGTGAGCCAGAAGAGCGAGGCGCTGGGGATCATCCTCCCGAAGATCTTTTTCCTGCAGGGCCCGTTCTTCTCGCAGGTCCTGAGCGGCATCGAGCACGAGAGCGTCAAGAACGGCTACAACATCCTGATCGCGTCGGCGACGAGCAAGGCGAAGGACCGCCTGTTCCCGTTCAACCTGACGCGTGCGCGCCGCATCGACGGGATGCTCATCATCAACGAGAACAAGAAGGTGCGGAACCTCTCGATGCTGAAGAAGGAAGGCGTGCCCTTCGTTCTCGTGAACCGGTACATCGACGACCCGAAGGTGCCGTGCGTCGCCAACGACGACGTCCAGGGCGGGCGTCTCGCCACGGATCACCTGGTCCGGCTGGGCCACCGGAGAATCGGCGTCATCACCGGCAGCTCGCGCGTGTCCGCCACGCACGGCCGCCTCGAGGGATACAAGGCGGCCCTGTCCGGCGCCGGGATCGAGTTCGACCGCCGCCTGGTCGGCGCAGGTCTATTCCAGCAGGGCATCGAGACCGGCAGCCGGTGCGCCGAGCAGTTCTTCGCCATGGAAGAACCTCCGACCGCGATCTTCGCGTTCAGCGATGAGCTGGCGATGGGCGTCATGCAGGCGGCAAGGAACCGGGGGCTGAGGATTCCGGAAGACCTTGCGGTCATCGGCTACGACAACGTGGCATACAGCGCCCACCTGAATCCGCCCCTGACCACGGTGGCGCAGAACCCGTACGCCATCGGTTCGACGGCGTGCCGGATGGTGGTGGATATGCTGAACGGCGTGAAGCTGGAGAACCCGAACGTGCTGGTGCCGGTGCGGTTGATCGTGCGGGATTCATGCGGGAGCAAGCTGACAAGGTCGGCGGTGTCTTAACAGGTTGGACGTTGTGGGTTATGACTAGATCAGAGGTCGTGCAATCGTTTGCAGTTGAGGAGCAGGGTGTCATGGTCGTCGTAATTCGTAAGGCCCGTCGTGGCAGGACGTGCAGGCGCTCCGCATTGAGTTTCGCGCTGACGGTTTGTCTCCTGGCCTCTCTTTCCACGGCACAGAACGGCGCGGCGAGCGCAGGCGGCTCGGCGTTGCCGTCCGGCTCCGTTGTTCTCTCTCCGCAGGGGCAGGGCGCGGCGTCCAGCCCCGCTTCGACCGGATCGAACGAGGTCGTCTATCTGAAGCCCGCCCGCGCCGCGCCCGGCGTCAGTTCGGCCGCGCTGACCCAGCAGGCATGGAAGGCGCTGGAGAAGGGCAACTACCAGGACGTCTTCATGATCACCGACGAATGTGAGAAACGGTTCGGGGTGCGGGCGCAGAAACAGCAGGCGATGCTCACCGCGGTGCCGCCGCCCGAGAAGTCGTTTACCTATTCGGCGCTCAACGACGTGGCGACGTGCATGTTCATCAAGGGGAAAGCCCTGCGGCAGTTCAAGCGGAACGAGGAGGCCAAGCAGGTTTTCCGCACGATCATCCGCGACTACCGGTTCGCCCAGTGCTGGGACCCGAAGGGCTGGTTCTGGAAAGTCGCCGGCGCGGCGCAGGACGAGATCAACTGCATCGACTTCAACCTCGATTTCGGCAACTACACCTCGGAGACGCTGACCGCGAAGGCGTGGAAGGCCTACGTCGCGCATCGGTACGAGGCGATGGATTTCTACATCCGGAAATGCGTCGAGCTCTACGGCGACGCGGCGGAGAGGATGCAGTCGGATCTCACGGACTATCCGGCGAAAGGGCAGGAGGCCGACTACTGGGCGCTGAACGATGTTGCCACCTGCCTTTACATCCGCGGCAAGTCGCTCCAAAGGCAGGGACGCAACAAGGAGGCCGCCGCGGTCTACCAGGACATTCTCGATCGCTACTCCTTCGGGCTGTGCTACGACCCGAACGGCTGGTACTGGAAGGTCGCCGAAGAGGCTAAGCGCAACCTCCAGTTCTGCGGGTAGGTGTGACCCTCCGGATTGAACTCCGAACTCCCCTTCTGTTGACAGGAGTTCGTTTCTGCACCACATTGCCCGTATGAACTACCGCAAGATCGGCAAGACCGGCGTGGAGGTTTCCGAGATCAGCTTCGGCTGCTGGACCATGGGCGGGCCGAACTGGGCGAAGGGCTCTCCCATCGGCTGGGGGGACGTGAACGAGGACGAGGTCACCGCCGCGATCAAGGTGGGCCTCGACGCCGGCGTGAACCATTTCGACAATGCCGACGTCTACGGCAACGGTCGCGCGGAGCGGATGCTCGCGAGGTCGCTGGACCGGCTGGGCGTGAAGTCCGGCAAGCTGGTCGTCGCAACCAAGGTCGGCTGGTTCGCGGGGACCGCGGAGAACGCGTACGAGCCCGCGCATATCCGCCACCAGTGCGAGCAGTCGCTGGTCAACCTGAAGCGGGACCACATCGACATCTACTACTTCCACCACGGCAACTTCGGGCCCGGCGACAAGTACCTCGCCGGGGCGGTGGAGGTGATGCACAAGCTGGTGAAGGAAGGCAAGGTCCGGATGGTCGGCTTGTCCGCGTATTCCGAAGCCGACTTCGAGAAGCTCGTGCCGGTCATCAAGCCGCAGGTCCTCCAGAGCTGGGCGAACGCGCTCGACGACCACTTCGTGCGCGAAGGCTCGCCCGTGGACCGCCTCATGGAAAAACACGGCCTGTCGTTCGTCGCGTTCAGCCCGCTGGGCCAAGGCCTGCTGCTGGACAAGTTCGATCCGAAGAAGCCGCCCGTGTTCGAGTCCGGCGATCACCGGCAGGGCAGCGAGAAGTTCGGCGAGAAGTATCTCTCGGGTCTGGCCCCGAAGCTCGGGAAGCTCAAGGCCCGGTTCGGTTCGTCCACCGAAGATCTCGCGTCCATGGCGCTAAACTACCTGCTGTCCTATCCGAGGGTCTGCTGCGCGATCCCGGGCTTCCGCAACGAGCGGCAGGCGCGATGCAACGTCGCGGGCGCGGGGAAGCATTTGACGCCCGACGACGTGAAGTTCATCCGCGAGACGTTGGCGTGAAGAGGGATTGACCATCCGCTTCCGGTGTGGCAGCGGCTCTGCGAGCCGCTTTTCTTGAGATGTCCGCTCGCAGAGCGGACGCCACACTCCACAGCATTACTGCCGCACGCCCACCCTGTAGAAGAACGGGCCGGTTCCGGCCGGCGCATCCGTGTAACAGTTCATCGGCGGCGTCGCCGCGGAGTTCGTCAACAGGTTCGTGTACGACGACTCAACGAGATTCGTGACCCTCTGCAGGACGTAGAACCGGTTCGAGGTGCTCGGCCAGGAGATGACGGCCGACGACCCCGTGAAGTTCGTCGGGCACGAGAATTTGAAAACCGACGCCGGGCTCGTCGGGCACATACCGGCGATCAGCTCCTGACCGTCGCTCATGCCGTCGCCGTCGCGGTCGGTGGTCAGCAGAGCCTGGCACAGCGCGTAGAACCCTTTCGCCACCTGGCGGCAACCGAGGGCGTTCAGGTGTCCGCCGTCAGAGGAATTCCCGCTGTACATCAGCTGGTTCGTGCGTCCGCTGTAGGTGAAGGTGTACTCGACGCCGTTCGTGTCGTGCGCCTCGATGTCGGCGATGTCGAAAAGCACGCGGCTGTTCGTCCGGACCCAGCCGCGCAGCGTTTCGTTGTAGATGTTGCGCAGGTTGTTGTCGCTGTCGGCCGACGTCGTCAGCGGGATGGTCGCGTACACGAACACGGTTTCCGGGAACTTGCCCTCGAGGTCGGACATGAGGGCCGTGTAGTAGTCCACGTCCGCGTCGGGGTCAATGTAGCAGAGCTTGTCCAGGGCCAGATTGACCTTGGGGAACCGCCAGCCGTTGGATGCGTAGGTGCTGAACTGGTTAAACTTCGCGAGCCAGCCGGGATTTCCCCGGTTGTACTCGTAGACGCGCGCGTTGGTCGCGACGGCGGGCGGGGTGGAGTCGTCCGTCAGGTACCGGATCCGGTAAAACGCGCCGCTCTG
>CAYQYB010000145.1:0-6746 GCA_964421535.1 uncultured Verrucomicrobiota bacterium
AGCTCCCCCACCCCGCAGGGCTTCGGCTACTGCGTCTTCGCGAAGGTCGTCGAGGGCATGGATGTCGTGGACAAGATCAAGGGCGTGCAGACCACCTCGCGCGGCCCGTACGAGAACGTCCCCGCCGAAGCCGTCGAGATTCTCGAGATCACGAAGAGCAAATAGAAAACGATTCTTTAAAACCGAAACCAAAGAGGAGTAACCGCGGATTTCGCTGATTTCACGGATGGCCGAATCCGCGTACATCCGCGTGATCCGCGGTAAACAATCTTCGGCAGAAAGAAGGAGCTTCATGGGTTCGGATGAAAAATACTGGCTGGGGTTTGATCTCGGCGGGACGAAAATGATGGCGACGGTCTTCGACGCCGGGTTCAAGATCCTCGGATCGCACCGCACGAAGACCAAGGGCTGCCAGGGCGCGAAGGAAGTGCTCGACCGGATTGTCGAGACGATCAAGGAAGCGGCCGACGACGCGCATATCAAGGTCCAGCACCTCGGCGGGATCGGCGTCGGCTGCCCGGGCCCGCTCGATCTCGACCGCGGCGTCATCCTCGAGGCCCCGAACCTCGGCTGGAAGAACGTGGCGCTCAAGGACACGCTCGAGAAGGAGTTCGGCTGTCCGACGGTGATCGCGAACGACGTCGACTCCGGAACGTATGGTGAGTTTCGGTTCGGCGCCGGGCAGAAGGCCCGCTGCGTGGTGGGCGTTTTCCCCGGAACGGGAATCGGCGGCGCGTGCATCTACGAGGGGCGGATCCTTCGTGGCAAAACGAGCTCGTGCATGGAGATCGGCCACATGCGGGTCCAGGCCGGCGGACGCGTCTGCGGCTGCGGCCAGCGCGGCTGCCTTGAAACGGTCGCGAGCCGGCTGGCCATCTCGGCCGAAGCGGCGGCGGCCGCGTACCGGGGCGAGGCCCCGCACCTGCTCGAAATGGCGGGCACCGACCTGTCCTCTATTAAGAGCGGCGTGCTGGCGAAAGCCGTCGCCGAGGACCCCGTCGTGGAACGAATCGTCCGCAACGCGGCCCAGCAACTGGGCGGCGCGATCGCGGGCGTGGTGAACCTGCTTGCGCCCGATGTGGTCGTGCTCGGCGGCGGGCTCGTCGAGGCAATGTCCGACCTCTTCCTTAATGAAGTGCGAAAGACGGTGGACAACCGGGCGATGAAGTCGTTCACGAAATCGCTCAAGATCGTCGCGGCCCAGCTGGGCGACAACGCAACGGTCATGGGTGCGGCCGCGCTGGTGGCAGCCGAGGAGCGGTCCAAAGTCTAAAGTCCAAGGTCCAAAGTCGGGCATTCAACTTTGGACTTTAGACCTTGGACTTTGGACTAATGGTGGTCAGATGAACAAAGAAACGACAGCTAACATCCTTGCACCCACGGACAGGAAAGCCCGGCTCGCGGCGGTCATCGACATCGGCGCGAGCGCCATCCGCATGGAGATCGCCGAGATCGGCGAGAAGGGCGAACTGCGCACCCTCGAGCAGCTTCGGCAGGGCTGTCACCTGGGCAAGGACACGTTCACCAAGAACCGCATCCAGCAGTCCACGATCCAGGAGTGCGTTGAAATCCTGCAGGGATTCAAGCGCGTGATGGAGGAATACGGGATCACCCAGCCGGAGCAGATCCGGGCCGTGGCGACCAGCTCGGTGCGCGAGGCGGAGAACCGAGACACCTTCCTGGACCGCATCTACATCGGCACACGCATCAACGTGCGGGCGATCGACGAGGCCGAGGAAAGCCGCCTGACCTACATGGCCGCGCAGGGCGTCGTGGAAGGCGACCCGGGCCTGAAAGACGGAAACGTCCTGGTCGTGGACGTCGGCGGCGGCAGCACGGAACTCCTGCTCGTGCAGAAGGGCCAGGTCACCTTCTCCGACTCGTACCGCCTCGGCTCGCTGCGCATGCGCGAGATGCTGGAAACCCAGCGCGCGCCGTCCGAGCGCGTGCGCACGATCCTCGGCCAGCACATCCAGCGCATGGTCGAGCAGATCGTCCGCAACGTGCCCGTCTCGGACCTGACCGCGATGGTGGCGATGTCCAGCGACTCGCGTTTCGTCGCGGCGCATCTCTACCCCGAATGGGCCACCGCCCCCGCGGCGCGAATCGAGTACAAGGCGTTCACGGGCTTCGTGGACAAGGTCCTTCCCCTGACCGCGGAACGGATCGCGAGCAAGTACCACCTTTCGTTCCAGGAAGCGGAAACCGTCGGCCCCGCCCTGCTCGTCTATGTTCACATCGCGCGCGCGTTCAAGACAGACTGCATCATCATTCCAAAAAGCAGTCTCCGCGACGGACTGCTGAAGGAGATGACCCTGTCGGGGTTCTGGACCGGCTCGTTCGCGCGGCAGGTCATCCACGCGGCAATGACCCTCGGCGAGAAGTACCGCTTCGACAAGAAACACTCGCGCCATGTCGCGGATCTCTGCCTCAAACTGTTCCGGGAACTCCAGCCCGTGCACCAGCTCGACAAGCGCCACGAGCTCCTGCTCGAGGTCGCCGCGCTCCTGCACGAGGTGGGCGGATTCATCAGCAGCCGGAGCCACCACAAGCACTCGATGTACCTGATCCTGAACAGCGACCTGTTCGGATTGACTCGCAACGACATGACGCTGATCGCCCTCGTGGCCCGCTACCACCGGCGCGCCATGCCCAGCGCAACCCATCCGGAATACACGTCGCTGGACCGCGACAGCCGCATCGTCGTCTCCAAGCTCGCCGCCATCCTGCGCGTCGCCGATGCGCTGGACCGGAACCACATGCAGCAGATCGAGGACATCACTTTCGCGCGCGAGCCCGGGCAGTTCGTGATCACCATCCGCAACGTCGAGGACCTGACCATCGAGCGCATGGCGATGAAGGAGAAGGGCGCGATGTTCGAGGAGATCTACGGCGTTCCCGTGATCCTCCGGGAGGAGCGCGCGCAGACGGGGGAACCGACCCATGACCGCTAAACCCTCCGCCTTCATCAACCGCGAGCTGAGCTGGCTGGCCTTCAACCGCCGCGTGCTGGAGGAGGCGCTCGACCCGTCCCTCCCCCTGCTGGAGCGCCTCAAGTTTCTCGCGATCACAAGCTCCAACCTGGACGAGTTCTTCATGGTGCGCGTGGGCGGGCTCCAGCTCCTGGCCGGCCAGGGAAGCGAGAAGGCCGATCCCTCCGGCCTCACGCCCGCGGAACAGCTCGCCGAACTGAGCCGCATCGTCCACCAGATGGTGACGGACCAGTACGCGTGCCTGCTGGAGGACCTCGAGCCCAAGCTGGCCGCCGAGGGAATCCAGCGCCTGAAGATGGACGAGCTCTCGCCAGAGCAGGACACCTACGTCGAGGGCCTCTTCGAGCACGAGCTCTACCCGGTCATCACGCCGATGGCCGTCGACCTCGACGAGCCCTTTCCGCTTCTGACCGGTCTCGGCATCAACCTCTGCGTCCGGCTGAAAACTCTGAAGGGCGCCGACATCCCCCGCTTCGCGGTCGTCGCGGTTCCGAAGGGCGTCGCCCGATTCATCACCGTGCCGACTGAGCGCGGCTACCACTACCTGCTCCTCGAGGACATCATCACCGCGTTTCTCGACCGGATCTTCCCGGGCGAGCCCATCCTGGAAAGCGCCCCGTTCCGGATCACCCGCAACGCGGACATGAGCGTCCGCGAAGACGCCGCGGGCGATCTGCTGGAGAAGATGAAGGAGGTGCTCACCGAGCGAAAGCAGAGCTCGTGCGTGCGACTCGAGATCAGCAAGAGCGCGTCGGACGTCCTCCGGAGCTTCCTGACGACCAGCCTGGACGCGAACGACGCCTCGCTCTATTCCGTGCCCGGGCCCCTTGACCTTTCCGCGTTCTCCCGCATCGCGTTCATGAGCGGGTTCGACAGCCTGAAGATCGAGCCGTGGCCGCCCCAGCCGTCGCCGGAGATCGGCCCGTCCGAATCGATCTTCGAGGCCATCGCGCGCCGCGACATCCTCCTGTTTCACCCGTACGAGAACTTCGACCCCGTGCTCCGGCTCGTCGAGGAGGCGGCGGACGATCCGAACGTCCTGGCCATCAAGCAGATTCTCTACCGCACCAGCGAGTACAGCCCCGTCGTCGCGGCGCTCGCGCGCGCGGCGGACCGCGACAAGCACGTGACGGTCGTCGTCGAGCTGAAGGCGCGCTTCGACGAGGCGCGCAACATCGAGTGGGCCACGGCGCTCGAGCACGCGGGCGTGCAGGTCATCTACGGGCTCAAGGGGCTCAAGACCCACGCGAAGATCTGCATCGTCGTGCGCCGCGAGCCGACCGGCATCCGGCGCTACGTGCATTTCGGCACCGGCAACTACAACGAGAAGACGGCCCGCCTGTACAGCGACGTCAGCTTCATGACCTGCGACGGCGATTTCGGAGCCGACGCCTCGGCGTTCTTCAACACCATCACCGGCTACTCCCAGCCCGTGCGCTACCGCAAGATCGAAGCGGCGCCGATCGGGCTGCGGGCGCGCCTCGTCGAGCTGATCGAGAACGAGATCGAGCGCCGGAAGCAGGGCCAGGAAGCGCGGATCATGGCGAAGCTCAATTCGCTGGCCGACGCCGACCTCGCCAAGGCGCTGTACGACGCCTCGAAGGCCGGCGTGAACGTCCGGCTCAACATCCGGGGCGTCTGTTGCCTCCGGCCCGGCGTGCCCGACCTCAGCGAGAACATCTCCGTCGCAAGCATCGTCGACCGCTTCCTCGAGCACAGCCGCATCTTCTGCTTCCACAACGGCGGCGACGAGAAGGTGTTCATCTCCAGCGCGGACTGGATGACGCGCAACCTCGACCGGCGCGTCGAGCTCCTCGTCCCCGTGGACGAGCCGCACTGCCGCAAGAGGCTGGTCTCGATCCTCGAGACGTGCTTCGACGACAACGTCAAGGCGCGCCATCTTCTTCCCGACGGCAGCTACCAGCGGGCCGAGCCCGCGACCCGCAAGAAGGCGGTGCGCGCCCAGGAAGTGTTTTATCGCCGCGCCTGCGAGGCGGCGAAGACGGCGAAGAAGGCCGTCGGCACGGTGTTCGAGCCCCAGCGGCCGGTCGCGCCGCAGAGCTAGACCGCAAGGAAGAAAACGAGGGGAGAAGCGGGAACTACGAAATACGCGAAAGGCACGAAAAGGAAGCGAAGATGAACTCAAACGTGAGTGGTTCGTCCGTCGAACTCTTTCGCGTGTTTTGCGCATTCCGTAGTTGAAGATCCTTGGGTTGCAGGCAAGACCCCCATGGCCAGTGACGAATTATGACCGCCATCGACACCACCCGCTTCGCGCGCAAGCTTCTCCGCGAACAGTACGACATCTTCCTGGCCTCGGAGCCCGGAGTGCTGGCCGGCCGCGTCGAGGCGCTTCACGACATGCGCGTCGCCATCCGGCGCCTTCGCAACCTGCTCAAGGCCTTCCGCAGGATCCTGCCGCGGCCGGAGGCCGACGCACTTGAAGCCCGCTTTCGCCGCCTGTCGAAGAAGCTCGGGCCGGCGCGCGACATGGACGTCTGGATGCGCACGCTGAAGTCCATGCGCGTATTCGAACGGGACGGTGGACGCGAGTTCAGCCGCCGGCAACGCGAGGTCCAGAAACGGAGAAGGGAAGCGGCGCGCCGCGTCGTGACCGCCCCCTCCACCCGCGCGCTGAACGCCGACTTCCGGCTCTTTCTCGACCAACCGGCGGGCGAGGCTTCCGACATCACGCTGGAAAAGCTCGCCGCCCGCGCGATCAGGAAATCCCTGGATCGCGTGATGGAACGGTCGCGTCTTCCCGCTTCATTCCCCGCAAGAAGCGCGCATCTTCTTCGCATCGCGTGCCGCCGCGCCCGCTACATGGCGGAGTTTTTCGCGGAAACGCCGGGCAAGCCGGCGGCGCGGCTGGCCCGGCGCCTCAAGGCGGTCCAGGATGTTCTCGGCGACGTTCACGACTGCGATATCTGCCTGAACCATTTGCGCGGCGCTCCGCTTCAACCGCCGGGACTGGCTGCAGAGCTCGCGCGGCGCCGGCGGGCGCATGTTGCGCGGTTCGGAAAGGCGTGGAACCGGCTGCTGGCTTCCGTGCCGCCTTTTACTTGCCAATCTCCGGTTCCGAAAGCACACTAGGCGCGTCGGTTGGGACCTATTTCTATGACGGACGCGACCCACGACTCGAAGAACGGCACCAATATTCCGGTGTTCGAAAACGCGACGCCCAAGTACCCCGGCAAGGGGTTCAAGATCGGCGAGTACCTCATCTCCGAATCGCTCGGCCACGGCGCCATGGCCACCGTCTACCTCGCGATCGACGCCACCGGGCACGAGATCGCCCTCAAGGTGTTCTCCGAGGGCCCGGGCGTCTCCGAGACCATGCTCGAGCGGTTCCGCCGCGAGGCGGAGGCGTCCAAGAAACTGCGGCGGCACCCGCACATCATGACGATCTACGCGACGGGCAAGGACGGCCCGTACCACTACATTGCGATGGAGTCCGTGCGGAAGAGCAAGACGCTCGAGGACGCGATGGAGAACACGCCCATGAGCCTGAACATGGTCGTGCAGATCATCATCAAGATCGCGCGCGCCCTCCAGTACGCGCACATGCACCACATCATCCACCGCGACGTGAAGCCGACAAACATCATGATCGACGAGTTCGGCGAGCCCCTGCTCTCCGACTTCGGAGTCGCGGAGCTGATCGACTGGCCGTCCGTCACGATGACGGGCGCGCTGACGGGCACGCCGCTGTACATGTCGCCCGAACAGGCGCGCGGAGAGCGAGTCGGCCTC
>CAYQYB010000146.1:0-6708 GCA_964421535.1 uncultured Verrucomicrobiota bacterium
AACGTCCGCCTGCGAATGCGAGTGCACTTCGAGCATGCCGTACAGGCGTTCCACGATCTGCATGCCCGGCGTAACGTCGGTCGCCTTCAGCGCAACATCCGTGATCCGATGGATATCCATGCCCGGGGAAATCTCGACGAAGAGGGCGGCTTGCCCGGCCACGGGAAGGAACCCCTGCGCCACGGTTCCCAGGAACGACGCGAACTGGGGCTGGAGACTGTCGATGAACACGTACGTTCTAAGTTCCGCCATGAGAGGTCTCCTTTTCACGCCGCGTCCCGGCGCGGCCATTTATCTACAGAGCCGTCAGTACTGCTTCCCGTCGGGCTTCGACGTCGCGCGAATTCCCATCCGGGCTTCCTCCAGAATCTTGACGCTGCTGCTGCAGCCGACGCGCGTCGCGCCCGCCTGGATCATCCTGAGCGCGTCGCCGTACGACCGGATGCCGCCGGACGCCTTGACCCCGAGCTTTTTCGGGGCAACCGTGCGGGCCATCAGCGCAATGTCCTCCGCCGTCGCTCCGCCCGTGCTGAAACCGGTGGATGTCTTCACGTAGTCTGCGCCCGCCCTCATGCTCAGTTCGCATGCGCGGACTTTCTCCTCGTTCGTCAGCAGGCTGGTCTCGAGAATGACCTTGCTCAACGCGCGGCCTTCCTTGCAGGCCTCCGCAACGCCGCGGATGTCCTTCAGCACAAGCGCGTCTTCCTTGCTCTTCAGCGCCCCGATGTTGATGACCATGTCGATCTCTTTGGCGCCTTCGCGAATCGCTTTCCGAGCCTCGAGAACCTTGATTTCCGGGGCTTGGGCGCCGAGGGGGAAACCGACGACGCAGCAGACCTTGACGCTGCTGCCGCGCACAAGGGCGGCGGCCTGCTTGACGTTCGAAGGGTTGACGCAGACGGAGAAAAAGCCGTGCTTCAGGGCCTCCTCGCAGAGTTTCTGGATGTCGGCGCTGGACGCCTCCGGCTTGAGGAGCGTGTGGTCGATCATCTTCGCGAGCTGTTCCGGGGTCACGGATTTCGCGGCCGCGGCGGCGGGAGCCGGGGAGCCCTGGACGATCAGCTGTTTGACCCGCTGCGTGATCTTCTCGATATCTTCAGGAGACAAATCCAAGTCAACCTCCCGATTCCCACCCGGCTGGGCGCCTTCGACCTGCATGATCATCTCAACGCGGCGCCGATGCCGTTCCGCCGTGCACTCCGTGCCGAGAAAAACGTCAATGATCGGCCGGGCTTGGTCTATACTAGTTTGGCCTGAACCAAGCGTCAAGACGTTGGCGTCATTATGCTCGCGGCTGTTGCGGGCGAGCGCCTCGCTGTAGCAGGCGGCCGCGCGAACGCCGCGGACCTTGTTCGCCGTCATGGCCGACCCGATGCCCGCTCCGTCCACCATGATGCCGAAGTCGCACGCACCGGATGCGACCAGCTTCGCGACGGCGGACGCGAACGCGGGGTAGTCGACGGCCTCCTTGCTGTTCGTGCCGCAGTCCCGGACGGAATGGCCCTGGGTTTTCAGGTAGGCGGCGATCTGATCTTTGAGTTCGAATCCGCCATGGTCAGCGCCGACGGCGATTCTCAAAGATTTGCTCATGGGTCCACGGGTCAGAATGGATTATCCCGGGGGGCGGGGTTCTCCGCCGGCGCCTCTTCCGCGTCTCCGGTATCTTCTTCTTCGGCAGCCGTGACAGCCTTCATCCGGTCCTCGAAGTTGGCCTGCTTCAGAAGGTAATCCTGGTAGTCCTCGAACATGATCCGCGAGCGCTGGCGCTTCACCGTCTCTTCGATCTGGGGCTTGAGCGAGTCGAGAGCGGCCTCGCTGCTCTGCGTGCGCTTGTCCACGTAGGCGATCATCACGGAATCCTCGGTCGAGAGCAGGTCTGTGACCTCGCCCTGGTTCCGGGGCAGAACGCCGCGAAGAAGGATGTTGATGTACTCGTTGGTGTTCTCTGAGGCTTCCGTCGCCGTGAAGTCCTTGATGACGACGGGCTTCATCCCGTAAGGCTCCAGCGCCTTCTCGAATGCCTCGCCCTTGTCCACCGCCTTCACAGCCGCTTCGCGGATCTCGTTCGCTTTCTTGGACAGCGTTTCCGCCAGGGCGTTCTCGCGCGCAGCAGCCATCACCTTGTCGGCGACCTCGTCGAACTCCGGCACCCTCGACGGAATCTTCTCCTCCAGCGCGATCACGTAGACGTAGTTGCTGCCGACGACGGCGTCGCTGAAGTATTCGTCCGCCGCCTTCGTCAGGTTGAACGCGGTGTGGTTGAAGATGGCGCCGGCGTCGATGCCGGGCACTTCGTCGTCGAGAGCGAACGGCTCGAGCTTCCTGACCTCGAGCCCGGCCTTCTCCGCCGCGTCCTCGAACTTCGGGGAGTTCCCGTCGCGGTCGGGCGCAAGCGAAACGACGAAGTCCGTCGCGATTTCGGCCGCGCGATCCTTTGCCGCCTGCAGAGTCAGCGCCTCGAAAATGTTCGTCTTCACCTGGTCGAAGTCGAGGGTAACGACCTTGCTGGTAACCACGGTCGAAACCATGTTGGAGCCCGCGGCAAGCAGGTTCGTTACAGTCTCGGTCACCGTGTTCGTCACGCGATAGTCGTCGATGCGCTCGTCGTAGTAGGCGAGGGCGTCGTCTTCGTTCGTCACCGCGGCGCCGGCCATGTACTTCTCGACGGGAATCTGCACGTATTTCACGCGAACCATCTCCGGGATCGTGAACTGCTCCGGTTCGGCGAGGAAGTACTTGTGGGCGTCTTCGCGAGTGACGCTGACCTCCTTCTCGAAGTTCGTGACCGTCATCGCCACGTACTCGATGTTGAACTTGTCGCTCAGCGAGCGGAATGTGCGGGCGATGTCCGACGGGGGGACGAGGACCGACTGCTGGACCATGTACTGGAGTTTCTGGAGCGCGATTTCGCCGCGAACGTGCTCCTCGAACTGCACCTCGCTGAAGCCGAGGTTGCCGAGGAAGTTCTGGATGAAGGCGTTGTAGGCGCTGGGGTTGAATCGGCCTTCGGTCGTGAAGCCGGGGTGCGCCTGAATGGTGGCCCGGACTTCGTCATCCGATGCGCCCAGGCCGAGTTCCCTGGCCTGCTTCAGCGCGACGATCCGGCGCCATGCGGATTTGCGGATCTCCTCGTCGATCTTCTCCGTCACGTTGATCGGCTTGCCCACGGCCAGGACCACGGACATGTACGTGTCAAAGTACGCTTGCCGGAAGTCCTCGCGGGAAACCCATTCGCCGTTCAGCTTGCCCTCGGCGTTCGCTTCCGCGGCTGCCCGGCTCTGGCTGGGCATCTGCGTTCCCCAGATCACAAAGGAGAAGACGATGACAACAAGAAACGTCGCCCACAGCAGTCGTGACTGGATCAGCCTGTGAAACTTAGAAATCAGCATCGGCATGGCGAAAACGCCCTTTCATTGTTGTTCAAGAGCCTGTCCGAAATAGGTCGGAAAGATAGCGGGAGGGAGGCGTTGGGTCAATGGAGTAATGGAGAGGCGGAGTGAAGAAATCCTTCGTCCTCGTCATCGATCTCGTCGTCGTACTCGGCGGCTTGAGAAAGCCGAGGACGATCTAGAAGATCTTGAACTTCGGCAGGTCCTGGATGTCCACCATTCCGACCAGCCGCTTCTTCTCGTCAACAATGATCAGATCGTCGATGTTGTGCTTCTCGTAGATCGCGAGGACGTCGACGGCCAGATGGTTCCTGCCCAACGTGATCGGGCCGGGCGTCATTACTTCCTCGATCGCGCGGTCGCCGACGCCGACGGGATCGCCGATGTGCCGGCGCAGGTCGCCGTCCGTGAAGATCCCGGCCACGCGGTCCTGCTCGTCCACGACCACCACGGAGCCGGAGCGCGCGCTGGTCATCGCGAGAACGGCGTCCCGGACCTTGGAGCCTTTTTGAACCTTGGCCAGCCGCTCGCCGGTCCGCATGATGTCCGAAACCCGCAGCAACAGGGTGCGGCCAATCGCTCCGCCGGGATGCAGCTTGGCGTAATCCTCCTTCTTGAAGCCGCGGGCCTCGAGAAGGATCATCGCCAGGGCATCGCCGACGGCCAGGGTCGCCGTCGTGCTGGAGGTCGGCGCCATGTTGAAGGGACAGGCTTCGCGGTCCACGGTGACGGCAACGACGACGTCGCTGTTCTTCGCCAAGGCGCTGTCCTTCACGCCGCACAGAGAGATGATGGTGACTCCGTACCGGCGCACCACCGGGATCAGATTCATCAACTCCTCCGACTCGCCGCTGTAACTCAGGGCCAGAAGGATGTCGGTGTTGTGGAGAATACCGAGGTCGCCGTGCATGGCGTCCGAGGGGTGCATGAAGATCGCCGGGCAGCCGGTGCTGGTCAGGGTGGAGGCGATCTTCTGGCCGATGGGCAGGTTCTTGCCCACGCCGGTGACGACAACCTTCCCGCCCGCCTTGAGGCGCTCGAGGATCAGCTTCACGGCCTGGTTGAACTCCTTGCCGAGGCCGTCCCGGACCTTCTTCAAGGCCGCCATCTCCAGGCTGATCACTTCTTTGGCTTTTTCGACGTATTTCAAGATCGCGCTCCGATCCAATTTTCCAATCCTTGGAAAAACCGGCCGGAAGTTTTCCAAGGATTGGAAAAATAGGCGAGTTCTTTTTTCCGAAGTCTGGACTGCACGGGCGGTTTGGTGTAAGTATCCCTTAGAAGGATTGTTGCGCCATGAAAGAGCTGAGGAACGCGTTCACGCTGATCGAACTGCTGGTCGTCATCTCCATCATCGCGATCCTGATCGCCCTGCTGTTCCCGGTGTTCGGCATCGCCGAGGAAAAAGCCAACCGGAGCAAGTGCCAGAGCAACCTGCACCAGATCGCCGTGGCCACGGCCCAGCAGTTCGGGGAACTGGGGGACAAGCTGCCGTATCGCGGACCGCAGGATGCCGACCAGTGGAATTCCGGAGCGGCGGCGAACCAGCTTATGCCCTATGTGAAGAACATCAAGGAAGTGTTTGATTGCCCGGCTAACCCCGGATTTGTCGACGCGCGCTATGTTATGGGCACCAACGCCAACGGAATCGTCAACTACACCGAGTACCAATTCAACAGCTACCTGTGCTCGTATGGATCCCTGGCGGTAACGATCAACAAGAGACAAAACGGCATTACCGATTTTTCGGTCGCGGCTTACGCGTATGATTATCCTTACAAGCTGTATGTTGCAGGCGTCAGGTCTCGCGAGCAATCATCCCCACACGGGGACGGTATGAATGTGGCGTATCTGGACGGGCACGCCGGCTGGCTGCCCTGCAAGGATCATGGGCTGAATTACTCGGCGGAGCCGCCTACGGAAATCGGAAACACCGCCTTCTTCAGGCGGGGCAGCATCTGGGGATTGTAAGATTGACCATGCCAAAGCTCATCAAGACGTCATCGGTTCGAGGCACGGCATTCACCCTGATCGAGTTGCTTGTCGTCATCACGATCATCAGCATTCTCGCGATTCTCGTCGTGCCCACACTCGGCAAGGCAAAGCGGAATGCGCTCCGGACGAACTGCGCGAGCAACCTCAAGCAGATCGGCACGGCGATGAAGATGTACCTGCTCGACCACAACAATGTATTTCCGCCGGTGTCGGATTGGAGACAGTACGGCTTGGTCGCCAGCTATTACACGCCATACGTGAACAACGCCTACAGCGTGTTTCGTTGCCCGGCCCAGAAGACGTACCTTCCCGGTGTGATTCCCGTGAGCACGGCGGACCTGATGATTCGCGGCACGAGCAACGAGTGGACTTCGTACGAGTTCAACGGGTTCTTTGCGTATCCGAGCAATTCGTACGTGCGCGTCGCCACGTCCCGGGACATCACGGATCCATCCATCTGTGCCGTGGCCTATGATTACCCGTACAATACGACGTCGGAGTACGTGCCTCACGTTGGCGGTGCGAACGTTCTCTATGCCGACTGGCACGTCGCGTGGCTCCCGGACACGGAATATGGCCTGAGCCTGCCGTACGCCCAGCAGTTCTTCGGGAAGGGCCACCTGTAAAGATCAGGTCGCGAGACGATTCATCCTCGCCACGAACATCCCGTCGCACGCGCCTTCCCAGGACCAGACCCATCTCGGCTCGCCGTCCAAAGCAAAATCCTTCCGCCGGCTCAGGAACGACTCGATCACGCGCACCGTCTCCGCGTCGGTGATTGTGCAGACGGCGTAGACGAGTCGGCCGCCGGCTCGCACGCCATCCGCCGACTCGCGCAGAACCTTCGCCTGCGTTTCGGCGCGCGCCATGACATCGTCCTTCGTGGTTCGCCAGCGGGCGTCGGGATTCCTGGACCACGTGCCGATGCCGGAGCAGGGGGCATCGACGAGAACGCCGTCGAAACCGCGACGCGCGGGGTCAGGAGACCCCGCCCGCGATTTGATGATGGTTACTCCCGCGCGTTTCGCCCGTCGCCTCAGTTCCTCCAGCGCTGACTCGCGAATGTCGGTTGCGAGAATCGAGCCTTGGTTGTTCATCAGGTCCGCGAGATGCAAGCTCTTCCCGCCCGAGCCGGCGCAGACATCCCACCACGCTTCGCCCGGTTTCGGGTCGCAGATCAGGCCCACGATCTGGGAGGCGAGGTCCTGGATCTCGACATGAGGCGACGACAGGACGGGAGATCCGGTGACGGACACGGCCTCAGGCATCGTGGTGTGTCTTTGAAAAGGAACGCTCTTCGACTCTAGCTCGCGCAGAACATCTC
>CAYQYB010000147.1:0-6685 GCA_964421535.1 uncultured Verrucomicrobiota bacterium
TCCCCACCGTGAAGCCTCTTCGACGGCGTCCACGATCTTCTGGTACCCCGTGCACCGGCACAGATTGCCGGCGTGCGCTTCGCGAATCGTCGCCTCGTCGGGGTTCGGGTTCTTCGACAACAGCGCGTACGACGACATGATCATGCCCGGGATGCAGAACCCGCACTGGGCGGAGCCCTTCTCGGCGTACATTTCCTGCAGCAGCTTGCCGCCCGCGGTCTTCTCCAAGCCCTCGACGGTCATGATCTGGGCTCCATCGACAACCTGGCCAGCCGGGATCAGGCAAGAGACCACCGGCTCGCCGTTGACCAGCACCGTGCACGCGCCGCACTCGCCTTCGCCGCAGCCTTCCTTCGTGCCCTTCAGCCCGAGGTCCTCGCGCAGGACGTCGAGAAGCCGCCGCATCGGCGGCACCTTCACCGTCTTCTCCTCGCCATTCACCTTCCACGTTCTCGCAACCGTCTTCATAAGATTCGGCAACCACGAATGAACACTAATGGACACAAATCACGGGGAAGCCACGACGTAAGGGTTCCAATGTTTGGAAAACTTCGCACTCCAATTCGTGTCTATTCGTGTCCATTCGTGGTTAAACTCGTAAACAATTTCTCCGGCGTGATGGGCAGATCGGTCATGCGAACGCCTGTGGCCTGCTCGACCGCGTTGGCGACCGCGGGCGCGAGCCCGTCCATCGGCATCTCGCCGATGCCCTTCGCGCCGGGCGCGGCAAACTCGTAGGGATATTCGACGAACGAGATATCGTACTCGGGGACGTCGAGCGCGGTCGGGATGACGTACGTCTGCATCCGGCTCGCGTCGAACTTGCCGTCCTTGATCCCGACTTTTTCCATCACCGCGTAGCCGAGCGCCTGCGTGAGCCCGCCCTCGACCTGGCCCTTCGCGGTCACCGGGTTGATCACGCGGCCGATGTCGAAGCAGGCATAGACCTTACGGACCTTGATTTCCAGCGTCTGCGGATCGACCTCGACCTCGGCGACATTGCAGCCCCACGAAAACGCGGGATACGCGTCGCCGCGGAAAGTCGCCTGGTCCCATTTGACCGTGTCCGGCAGCTTGAACAGCTCAACGACCCGGAGCGGCCCGTGTTCCATCAGGTACTTCGAAGCGATCTGTTCAAAGGACTTGCCGCCCGAGATCGCGCGGCCGGCGGCGGCCTCGAGCGTCTTCCGCAGCTTGCATGCGGCGGCGTGCACGGTGCTTCCAACCACCATCGTCGTGCGCGAGGCGACCGTCGGCCCGCTGTTCGGCACGACGCCGGTGTCGGGAAGAGGATAGCGGACGCGGTCGAGATCCACGCCAAGTCCGTCGGCCGCGATCTGCGAGATGACGGTCAGGGCGCCCTGCCCCATCTCCGTGGAGCTCACGCGGATGAAAACAACCGGCGCGGCGTTCTCGAATCCCAGGTCGAGCGCGACTTTCGTCCCGATCTTCGATTCGCCGTCGCCGGTGAATCCCGAGCCGTGCGCGAAGAACGAGAGCCCGACTCCGTACCAGCGCTTCGCGCCCTTCTTGCCGTGGCTGCACTTGGCGATTTTGTCGGTGAACTTCGACCGCTTGAGCGCTTCTTCCAGCACGGCCGGCGAGCCGACGCTGTCGCGCAGGAGCATGCCCGTCGGCGTCGTATCGCCGACCCGCAGGCAGTTCTTCAGCCGGAACTCGTGCGGCGGCATGCCGCACGCTTTGGCCAGCGCGTCGATGTGCGACTCGACGCCCCAAATCGCCTGCGGCGCGCCGAACCCGCGGAACGCGCCGGAAGGAAACGTGTTGGTCCGGCCAACGAGACCGTTCACGAACACGTTCTCGCAGCGATAGCCCATCGCCGCGTGGAGAATGCCGCGATACATGACGACGTCGCTCAGCGTGAGATACGCGCCGCCGTCGAGAAGGAAGTCCACCTTCATCGCGGTGATCGTGCCGTCCTTCTTGACGCCGGTCCTGTGGCGGACCCAGACGGGGTGGCGCTTGGTCGTGTAGAGAATGTCCTGGTGACGGTCGTAGACGATCTTCACCGGTTTCCTGGCCTTCATCGCGGGCAAGGCGCAGTAGCCCGCGAGCATGCTGGGAAATTCCTCCTTGCCGCCGAACGCGCCGCCGACGGCAGCCTGCTTCACGCGCAGCTTGCCGGCGGGAAGATTGAGCGCCTCGTGAAGCTCGTGCTGGACGTAGTACGGACACTGGAGACTGCCCTGGATGAATATCCCGCCGTCTTTCTGCGGGATGGCGACCAGTCCCTGCGGCTCGATGTAGAGCTGTTCCTGGTGGCCGGCGGTGTACTCGGCTTCCACGATCTGGTCGGCCTCGGCGAAGCCCTTCTCCACATCGCCTTTGACGATCGACTGGCTGCACAGCACGTCGGGGCTTTCGGGCGTTCCGCCCGCGAACCCACCCACGCCGCTCGGCGCGGTCTGCTCGACGCCGGTCCTGAGCTCGCTGGCCTTGAACTTCTGCACCAGCTCCGCCGTCGTCAGGATCGGCGGCAATGGCTCGATATCGATTTGAACGTGCTCCGCGGCTTCCATCGCCTGCCGGAGCGTCGGCGCGGCAACGACGGCGAGCGGCTCGCCGATATAGCGGACCTCGTCGAACGCCAGCAGCGGCATCGAGCGGTCGTGCATGACGAGAATGTTGGGGCCGGGGATATCTCTCGCGGTGACGACGACGACTTTGGAAGCGTCGAACGCCGGATCCATTTTCAAGGACCGCAGTTTGCCGCGGGAGACCGGGGACCGAACGACGAAGCCGTGCCAGCAGCCGGGCACGTCGAGGTCGTCCACATACTGGGCGCGGCCGCGCACCTTGTCGGAGGCGTCGACGCGGGGAACGCCCCGGCCGACGAGGCCCTTGCGGCTGTTTTCGGCGATGGTCATGTGCGGATTTCAGATTACGCAAGGTACCGGAATAAATCAACAGGCAGAGGTCAGAGATCAGAGGCCAGCGGTCAGCCGGATCAGACTCTTGCTGATCTCTGACTTCTGGCCTCTGATCTCTGAATACGGCTTGTCTCCACCCACGCCGCATGGCAACGTACGTCGATGTTGAAAACAGCGAGATATCTCTTCATGGGCCTCTGCGCCGTCCTGCTGGCGGGCGGTTGCGTCACCACCCCGTCCAACGAAACCAAGCCGCTCACGGACGACCAGCTTCGTACGGTTTTCGCGCGCGCGAAGGACGTGCGCAGTTTCTGGATCACGGTGTACACGTCGCCCAACAAGACCGCGCAATTCTCCGGAGCCAACCGGGTCCATCCCGAACAGATCGCCGAACGCAAATTCGTGAAGCTGACGGAATCCACGGCGCCGATGATCGACGTCGACAACGGCCGCGAGGAGAAGTGCGTGGCGCTGATCGACACCACCACCACGCGCAACTGGATCGACTTCCCCGCCTTCACGAGGACCAAGGCGGTCCCGCTGGGCCCGCCGGCCTACGACTACACGCCCCGGCACGTGAACGACGATGTCGCCGGCTACGCGTGCATCCTCACCAAGCTGCGCTTCGACCAGCTTCACATGGAAAACGCCCTGCTCCATTTCCGGTCCGCGACCGGCCCCCTGGGCCCGCTCGCGAGGAACGAAGACAGCCCGGCGCCGGAAATCGTCATCGGCGGCGACCTGATCAGGTCGTTTGGCTTCGTGCAGATCGACTACCCGAGGCACGTGGTCATCATCGGCTCGACCACCGAGTACTCGCCGGACGCGAGCACGCTGATCGACACGCTCCCGCTAAAGGACGCGGAGGGCTCGTTCGCCGCGGACGGCGCGATCGACGGAGAGAAACAGCTGTTCCTGCTGGACTCGGCGGGCGAATTCGAGATCGCCATGGACAACCCGTCCTCCGACACGCTCAAGCAGGTCAGCGTGGGCGACATCGTCTTCCGGAACGTGTCCGTCGTGGACAGCAAGGGGCAGGGCCTGGGATTGCTCAAGTATCCGCGCATCGGCCGGCAGCTGCTGTCCAGGTTCAAGGTCACCTTTGTGCCGAAGAAGAAGCTGGTGCATTTCGAGCGGCCCGCGGCGGCTGAGTAGGAACACTCAACGGCTTCGGTCCGGATGTGTATCTGGTGCTTGAACACAGAGGAATCAACCCATGACCCTTGCCGCTGAATCCAAGTTGGAGTGGAAAGATTCTCACAGGCACCCGCCCGGCTTCCGCGCCCGCCGAGGCGTCAACTGGTTCACCGTCGGGCTCATGTACGCGATGTACTACATGTGCCGCTACAACTTCCGGTTCGCCGCGCCCGGCATGCGCGAGGAATTCGGCTTCTCCATCACGCAGATTTCCGACATCTGGGTCTGGTTTTCCGTGGCGTACGGCACGGGACAGCTCGTCAACGGGCTGTTCTGCGACCGCATCGGCGGCAAGGCGTCCATGCTGATCGGCGCCATCGGAACCATCACCGTCAACCTGGTGTACGGATTCGGGTCCTTCGCGGGCAACTTCGCCACGTTTGCGGGGTTGTGGCTGCTCAACGGCTACATCCAGGCGGCCGGCACGCCCGGCATGGTCAAGATCAACGCCGCCTGGTTCAACCGCGAGGAGCGCGGCGTCTTCGCCGGCATCTTCGGCTTCATGATCCAGTCCGGACAGGTGATGATCAGCCGGCTCGCGCCGGTCCTGCTCGCCGGCTTCACGATCGGCGCGTTCGTCGTCGACCCCGGATCCTGGCGCATTCTCTTCATCGTGCCGCCCGTCTTCGTCGCCATCGTGGCGGTCCTGCTGTACTTCTTCGCCGCGCAGTCTCCGGACGAAGCCGGGTACCCGGGCACCATCCACGACGACGTGGACAACTCCGCCGGCACGACCGTGCCGGTAAAGGAGGCGTTCAAGTTCGTCTTCTCGAACCCGCTCGTCTGGTTCTACGCCGTCGCGTACGGCTGCACCGGCGCCGTCCGGCACAGCTCCGACCAGCTTTCGATCCTGTACTTCGAGGATGTCCTCGGCTTCAACATGAAGACCAACATCCCCGGCATCGCCGTCAACACGCTCGCGCTCATCCCGCTCGTCGCGGTGGCCGGGTCGGTCCTCTCCGGCTGGGTGTCCGACCGGTTCTTCCGGGGCCACCGCTACCCTGTCGCCATGGTGCTCTACTTCATGGAATCCGTCGTCATCGCGACCGCCGCCACAGTCCTCGCCCTCGGCATGGTCGGCCCCACCACCGGCGGCATCCTCCTCGGCTGCCTGTTTCTCGTCCTGATCGCCATCACGGCCAACAGCACCCACTCCATCGTCGGCGCGGCGGCCCCCATGGACATCGGCGGCAAGAAGATGGCCGGGTTCGCCTCCGGCGTCATCGACTCGTTCCAGTACTACGGCTCCGCACTGTCGCTCTTCATCACCGGCCGCGTCCTCGACGCCACGAAAGAGACCTACGGCTGGAACTTCTGGTTCATCATCATGACCGGGTTCGCCGCGACCGGCGGCTTCGCGATGCTGGCCCTTCTCCTGCGGCAGAAAGGCCGGCAGGCCGCCATGAAACTGGTGGTCTTCGCCCTGGCCGCCGCGATCCTGTGCGGCCTCACGTTCGGCACATGGAAGTATCGCCAGATCGTGAAGGAAAACGCTGCTAAAGCCGTGATCGAGGCACCCGCCAAGTAACGGAGAACAACAATGACCCATGAACACGTCGCCGTTCGGGTTTCCGATCTCCAACTGAGGCTGAAGATCTTCTGCATCTGGATCGAAACGAAGTTTGAAGGACGGATCGGCCGTCTCGCGTTCGCGCTCCACATGGCTGTCGCCGCGGCGGCGCTCTACACCCTCATCCTCGTGCAGAAGGCCTGCTGGATCGACGGCGCCCGCTGGGCGTTGTCGGCCGTCTTCACCCTGCTGTTCGCCGGGACCGTCTTCTGGGCCATCCTCGAGACCGTGCGCCGTTTCCACGACCTGGGCCGCACCGGCGGCCTGTTCTGGGCGGTCTCCATTCCCTACTGGGCCGCTTTGAAACTCATCGGGCTGTTTCCCGCGCTGTGGTTTGTGTGGGTGGCGCTGTGCGCGTACCCGATTTGGCTCACCCTCCAGCTCTTCGTCAAGCGCGGCACCGACGGCGTCAGCCGCTTCGAGCGCTGAACAATGGCAGGGCGAGGCGTCCCCGCCGAGCCGGATGCGGCTCTGCCAGCGTGCCCACCGCAGTTCGCACAACGAAGGCGGGTGGCTTCGCCCTACCTTTGAATGGAGATCCCTCTCACCGCCGAACCAGCTCGCAGTCGTCCACGAAGAACCCGCCGACCCCGGAGCTGTCCCGGCAGAAGAACGTGATGACCGCAATGCCGACGACGGCGTTGGTCGGGACGTAATCCTCCACGCTGAACTTCTCCCACCGCGTCGTGGACATGTCCTTGCTCCATGCCGGGCTGTACGTGCGCGAGATCTCGACGCCCTTCGCGTCCTTCCACTCGATGCTCACCTGGCCGTACGCTTCGCCGGTCATGGGGTCCTGCGGATCGTTCAGCACCCACACGCTGAGGGTGTGGTGATCGTCCGGCGTCACGGCGAACTTCTGGGCGAACCCCTCGTACGCCTCGGTCGGCGTCTGCGCCTTGAAGAGCAGCGACTGCATTCCGCCATGCTTGCGCGAGTCGGTGACGCCCACGTGGTGCGACCTGTCGGAGCAGAAGAAGAACCAGCCTTCCGGCTCGTCCCCCTCCTTCGCGCCCGTGATAATCGA
>CAYQYB010000148.1:0-6591 GCA_964421535.1 uncultured Verrucomicrobiota bacterium
AACCGTCCCTCTCGTTTCTTTCTATTAGTAGACGCGATTTCGAAATCGCGTCTACGAGGGCCGCTTGCGAAGCGAGGAACACGAGGTATGTTGTGGCAGGTGGGCGAACATGAACGGAACATCATGATCTCGCCGCCTGACACTCGCAGGGCAAGGCGAGTGTGGAACGAAAGCCGGGGCCGAAAACCCCGGCTTTTTCTTTCCGCGGCGTACGCTATGTCGGCGGCTTGCGGCCCTTCTTGATGAACGTGCCGTTGGCGTACTCGTCGAACGCGATCCGCAGCTCCTCCTGCGTGTTCATCACGATCGGGCCGTACCACGCCACCGGCTCGCCGATCGGCTTCCCGGAGATCAGCAGGAACCGGACCGGTTCGCTCTCCGTGGACACCGCCACCCGGTCGCCGGCGCCGAACAGCACGAGCGTGTTGTTGCCGATGAGCGGGTCCGCCTGAAGATCAAAGTAGTTCACGCCCTCGCGCTCATACGCGAACGGGTTCTTCTCTCCGCAGAAGCAGCCTTTCCCGTCGATCACGTACGCGAACACCGTGTGATCGCGCTTCGTCGGATGCGAGAACTCCGTCTTCGGAGGAACAGCCACATCGAGGTATTCCGGATCGATGACGATGTCACGGACCGGGCCCTGCTTGCCGCCGACCTGTCCGCAGATGATTTTGATTCTGGTCCCGTTCTCGAGAATCGCTTCGGGAATCTGCTCGCTGCGCACGTCGCGGTACCGCGGATCCATCATCTTTTGCGCGGCCGGAAGATTCGCCCACAGCTGAAAGCCGTACATCCGCCCCTCCGCGTCGCCTTTCGGCATCTCCTGGTGAATCACGCCGCTGCCGGCCGTCATCCACTGCACGTCGCCGGCGGTGATGATGCCCTGGTTCCCCAGGCTGTCGCCGTGCTCGACGTCTCCGCGCAGGACATACGTGATCGTCTCGATGCCGCGGTGCGGATGCCACGGAAACCCTTTCAGGAAATGCTCCGGCTTGTCCGAGCGGAAATCGTCCAGGAGCAGGAAGGGATCGAACAGGAGCTCCTCGTTGAACCCGAACACCCGCTTCAGATGAACCCCCGCCCCCTCGACCACCGGCCTGGCCTTGATCACCTTCTGGATCTTGCGCGTCTTCATCGTCGTCGCCTCCCTTCCTCCCTGCGTTTTCCAACCTTTGGATAAATGGCTCCGTTTATTTCCAATGTTTGGAAAATCCGGGCGCGGTCACTCCCCCGCCAGCAGTTTCGCCGCGGCGTCGGTCTGGTCGCGGCTGCCGAGGAGCAGCACCTTGTCGCCGGGCTGGAAACAAACGTCCGCGTCGGGGTTGAGGATGATTTCGCGCCCGCGCTCGATGCTGACGATCGTCGCGCCGGTCTGCGTGCGCAGGCGCAGGTCCTTGATCGCCTTCCCGGCCGCGGGCCACTGCGGAGAGATCGTCAGCGCGTCGAGGTCCCGGTCCAGCAGCGCGCCGATCATCGCGGGCACCGCCTGCGGCTTCGGCGGCGGCAGCTCCTGCGAGAGCACGTCGTGAAGCGCCGCTTGCGCGCGGCTGTACACCTTGATCACGCTCCGCCACCGCAGCCACGTCACCGCACCGACCAGCACGATCACCGCGACGACCACCTTCCACGACGGCAGGAGCGTCGAGCTGAGCATGAACGTCAGCAGGGCGAGCCCGACGATGCCCGCGAACAGGATCAGCGCGGCGATCAGGACGCGGACGTTCGTCGCCTGCGCGGACGGCGACGACGTGATGATCTCGGCGAAGATCATCCCGAGCGCGTGGATCTTCCGCGCGGAGGCCACAAGGAACGGAAGCGACAAAACGATCGCCCCGATCCAGCACACGGTCCGGCGGCCCCCGAAACCGCTCAGCAGCTCCGGGACATGCATGGGGTGGGCGTGCGCGATATACGACGCGGCAATGAAGATCGCCGCGACGAACGCGGCGTTGATCAGGATGATCCAGACCGAGCGGCGCACGGTCCTTCGGACGGGATTGTCCTGGTATTGCGAGGCCATGCGCCGGACGCCTTGAACGTAGAGCCGCATGTTGGCAAGGATCCCGCCCGGCACCAACCGCGCGATGCCGTCCGCGAGCCGGTCCGAGTGGTGGAGCAGGAACGGATTCAGCAGCATCGTCAGCACGGCCACGCCGACCGCCACCTGGTACATGCCGGGCGTGACCACGTCCAGCGAAAGGCCCAGCGTCGCGATAATAAACGCGAACTCGCAGACCTGCGCCATGCCGAGGCCCGTTTTGAACGACGTGCGCAGGTCATGGCCCGTCAGGAACGCGCCGATCGAGCAGTTGACCGTCTTGGCCGCCACCACCAGCGCCGTGATGCCGAGAATCACGAACGGATACTGGGCGATCAGCCGCGGCTGGACCAGCATGCCTACGGCGATGAAAAACGCCGCGCTGAACATGTGCCGGAACGGCGTCACGAGAAGCTCGATCCGCCCGATCATGCGCGACTCGGCCGTGATCGCGCCGATCATGAACGCCCCGAGAGCAAGGCTGAAGTTGAACGACACGGCCAGCAGGGAAACGCCGAACCCGAGGGCCATGACCGTGATCACGCTCAGCTCCTCGCTGTGGAAGCGCGCGACATACACGAGCAGGCGCGGCACGACGAGCAGGCCCAGGACGACGAGAACGACGAGGAAGATCACCAGCTTCGCCATCTGCATGAGGACGCCGGCCGCCTGGAGCTCGCCCGTGGAGGCCACGCCCGTCAGCATCGCGATCAGCGCGATGGCGAGAATGTCCTCGACGATGGTCGTGCCGAAGATGACGTGCGAGAAGTCCTCGCGCATCTTGTCCATGTCCTTCAGCGTCTTCGAGAGAATCGTCGTTGACGAGTCGCAGATGATCGCGCCGAAGAAGAGGCTGGGCACGGTGCCAAGCCCCATGGCGCGCCCCAGCTCGTAGCCGATCCACATCATCACGGCCACGTCCAGCGTCGCGATCAGGACGGCGGTCGGCCCCGCGTGCCTCAGCTTGCGGAGGTTGAATTCCAGGCCCAGGGAGAACATGAGGAAGAGAATGCCGATGTCGGCCAGCGTCTGGGTGGTCGCGCCGTTCTGCACCCACGACATCCCATACGGCCCGATCAGCACGCCGGCCAGAACGTAGCCGAGGATCTTCGGCTGGCGCAGGCGCTCGAACACGAGCGCGGCGACGCCCGCCGCAACCATCACGATGGCCAGGTCGCGCAAAATGGTGATCTCGCCCATGCGGGCAGAATACCGCGCGCACGCGACCTCCGCAATGCTTTGCAGTCGGCGGTTGACGAAGCTATAAAGCAGAACATGCAGGAGTCATCGCAGAAACCCGCGACCGCGAAAGCCTGGTTCGGCCGGCTCCTTCTGGCCCTGCTTGCGCCGCTGATCGCGGTCGTGCTCCTCGAAGGCGCGCTTCGCGCCATCGGCGCCGGCTACTCGACGCACTTCTTCGTGCCGAACGTCGGCGGACGGGATTACACCACGAACCTGAAGTTCGGCTGGCGCTTCTTCCCGCCGCGCATCGCGCGCTGGCCGAGCGCGCAGGTCCTCGCGCCGCACAAAGGCACCAACGCGTTCCGCGTCTTCGTCCTCGGCAGTTCGGCCGCGTACGGCACGCCGTCCGACCAATACGGCTTCGCCCGCATCCTGCGCGTGTTCCTCAAGGAGCGCTTCCCGCGCGCGCGGATCGAGGTGGTGAACGCCGCGATGACGGCCGTCAACTCGCACGCGGTCCTTCCCATCGCGCGCGATTGCGCCCGCATGGAGCCCGACGTCCTCGTCGTGTACATGGGAAACAACGAGGTGATCGGGCCATACGGGGCCGGCTCGGTGTTCGGACGCCGCTTCGGCTCGACGGCGCTCATCCGCGCGCACCTCTGGCTGAACTCCACGAAGCTGAGCCAGCTGTTCGCCTCGCTCTTCGACCGGCGCGGCGATTCGTGGGGCAAGGCGGACAACTGGAACGGCATGGCGGCGTTCATGAACAACCGCATGGCTGCCGACGACCCGCGCCTGCAGGTCACATACGACCATTTCCGCCGCAACTACCGCGACATCTATCGGGCCGCGACGGATGCCGGCGCCGTCCTTGTCCCCTGCACCGTCGCGGTCAACCTCCGCGACAATCCGCCGTTTGCCTCCGCGCACCGCGCCGGGTTGTCGCCGGAGGCTGCAGGCTTCTTCAATACCGATTTTCAGCGCGGCCTGTCCCTCCTCGGCGACGGCCGCGTGATGGAGGCCGCCGCCGCCTTCGAACGCTGCCTGAACCGCGACAAGTCGCACGCCGACGCGCACTTCTATTACGCGAAATGCCTCGAGCTCGCGGGGCTGAGCCCTGTCGCGGCGTGCGATCATTTCCTCAAGGCGCGCGATCTGGACACGCTGCGCTTCCGCACGGACAGCGGGCTGAACGCCGTCGTGCGCGAGCTCTTTTCTGACCCGAACCTCGGCCGCTGCCGGCTGGCGGATGTCGAGCGCGGGCTCTCCGAAGCCGTGACCGGCCCCGTGAAACTGCCGGGCGACGAATTTTTCCACGAGCACGTTCACTTCACGTTCGCGGGAAACTACGATGTGGCGAAAGTTCTTTTCGCGACGATCGAGCCGCTTGCCGCGGCCGCGCTGGTCGAAGCGCCGGACCCTGCGTTTCGCCTGCCGCCGCGCGAGGAATGTGCGCGCCGCCTCGGGTTCACCTTCTTCGAAGAGGCGTTCTACGACCGCTTCATGCTCGAGGAAATGATCGGCCGGCCGCCGTTCACTGCCCGCGTGGGCCACGACGGAATCTACGCGCAGAAGAAGGCGATCCTCGAGGCGAAGTACCGCGGGCTGTTCACGGAAGCCAACCTGCAGCGGGCCGTCGCGGAAAGCCGCGCGGCGCTCGCCCGCGACCCCGACGATCTGTACCTGCGGAGGGGCCTCGTGAACCACTACCTCAACCTCAAGATGCGCGACGCGGCCATCGAGGAGATGGAAAAAATGGTCGCGGCGATTCCCTCCGACTACTTCATGCTCTCAAAGCTCGCGGGGGAACGAATGCGGCGCGGCGACGAGGAGAAGGCCGCCGAACTGTTCCGCCAGGCGCTCCGCCTCAACCCGTACCTTTTCGTCGCCCGGAACAACCTCGATGTTCTGGAGTATCGGCAGCGGACGCGCGCGCAGGGACAACAGCCCGTGATCGACGACGCGGGCGGAGACAACCTGCCGCCGTTCTGGACGTTTTTCGGGCCGGGGGCTACGAATGAGGCTTCCTTCTGAGTTGCACAACGCGTAGACGCGATTTCAAAATCACGTCTACTATGAAGAAACAGAGGATCGCATGGACATCTACAACCTCATCAGCTTTCTTGGACTGTTCATTCTCATCGGCGTCGGCTGGGCTCTTTCCGCGCACCGCCGCCGCTTCAACACGCGATGCGTCGTCTGGGGAACCGTCGCGCAGCTCGCGTTCGGCGCGCTGATCTTCCTGGTGCCCGCCGGATCGAAGCTGTTCCTTTTCCTGAGCGATGTTTTCGTGAAGGTTCTCGGCGCGGCACGCGCGGGCGCGGAGTTCTGCTTCGGTCCGCTGGCCGTCCCGCCGGGCGAGCCGGGCTCCATCGGCTTCATCCTCGTGACCCAGGCGTTCCCGACGATCATCTTCTTTGCCTCGCTGATGCAGGTCCTCTACTTCCTGAAAGTCATGCCGGTGCTGATCCGTTTGTTCGCGCGCTTTTTCACGAAGGTCATGGGCGTGAGCGGCGCGGAGGCGCTGTGCACGTCGGCCAACATTTTCGTCGGCATCGAGTCCAACACGACCGTTCTCCCGTATCTCAACAACATGACGCGCTCGGAAATCTGCACCGTGATCACCGGCGGCCTCGCGACGATCGCGTCGAGCGTGCTCGGCCTGTACGTGCTGCTGCTGCAGGGCCATTTCCCTTCCATCGCGGGCCACCTGATGTCCGCGTCGATCCTCGGCGCGCCCGCCGCGCTGGTCATGTCGAAGCTGCTCCTCCCCGAAACGGAACAGCCGGAAACGCTCGGGCGCGTGGTCGAGCCGCATTACGAGCGCGCGTCGAACGTGATCGAGGCGGCGATCAACGGCGCGACCGCCGGCGGCAAGCTGGTCATGGGCGTGATCGTGATGCTGATGTCGTTCATCGGGCTCGTCGCGCTGATCAACATGGGCCTCGACGCCGTTGCGCGGCTCGTCAAAGACGTCACGGGTGTCCTGCCGAACCTGCGACTCGAGAACCTGCTCGCGTACGTGTACTACCCTTTCACGCTGATCATCGGCGTGCCGCCGGCCGACGCGTTCGAGGTCGCGCGCCTGCTGGGCGTGCGGACGATCCTGACGGAGATTCCCGCATATCAGCAGCTCGACCATTTGATCGCGTCGGGATCCCTGCACTACGGCCGCAGCGCCGTGCTCGCGAGCTACGCGCTCTGCGGCTTCGCGCACATTCCCAGCATTGCGATTTTCGTAGGCGGAACCGCCGCGCTCGCGCCGCGGCAGACGAAGACCCTCGCGCAGGTCGCGTTGCGCTCGCTCCTCGCCGCGACACTCGCATGCCTGATGATGGCGGCAATCGCGGGCGTGTTCTACGGCAACT
>CAYQYB010000149.1:0-6567 GCA_964421535.1 uncultured Verrucomicrobiota bacterium
GACGGTCATGTAGTCGTCGATCGCCATTTCGTATTCGAGCGACAGCTCGTTGGCGCGCCCGAGGAGGTACTGCGCCTCGGCGGACTTCTCCCACTGGGGCGCGTTCGTCACGATGGCTTCGAACAGCGGGATGGCTCGCTCCGGCGCCGAGAATCCGGAGAAGAACAGGAACTTGCCTTTCTTCCGGTACATGACGTTTGTCGCGATGTCGAACTGGCGGTTCAGGACCTCGTCATAGGGGAACTGGCCGGGGTAATGGTTGAAAAGGCGCTGGTATTCGTCGAAGGCCTTCTGGAGCTTTCCCTTCCTGTCCCAGAGCCTGGCGTACTTCAGCTGGGCTTCGGCCGCCTCTTTTGATTCAGGCCAATACACGGTCAGCGCGACATATTGCTTCATCGCCTTCTTCGCGCGGCCGGATTCGAGGAGCTGGTCGGCGAACGACAGCTGGGCATCGGGCGTCTTCCGGGCGGGGTGCAGGAAAGGGTGCCAGCCGCGCTTGCCGCTGGTTTCCTCGTACGGCTTTTCCCGGCCGAAGATCTGGCAGGCGTTCAGGGCCAGCAGTCCGACCAGCAGGAGCATGTTTCCCAGCCGATGAAAATCGATTCGCATGGGGGCAGACATTAAGAACGGGTGCCGGAAGAATCAAGAGAGAAAGGTCCCGTAAAATCGGCGCGCGCCGAGATTTCTGGTTGCGCGAAAAAAACTTCGGTAGTAAATTCCACGTCCGAATTCGTCAGTAAACCAACCGATATGACACGGAGGTAAACGATGAAGAAGAAAGTCCTCATTCCCACCAAGCTCGACAAGGTCGCCCGCGAACTCCTGGAGAAGAACGGAAACTACGCCGTTGTGCAGGAGGAGAAAACCGAACTCGCCGCCCTGGCCAAGCAGCATCCGGATGCGTATGCGCTGATTGTCCGCAGCGAGAAGGTCACGAAGGAAATCATCGACGCGCTGCCGCAGCTGAAGGTCGTCATGCGCGCCGGCTCCGGCTACAACACGATCGACACGAAGTACTCCCGCAAAAAAGGCATCGACGTCATGACGACGCCCGGCGCGAACGCGAATGCCGTGGCCGAGGAAGTCGTGGCCCTCATGCTCGCGGACGCCCGCCACCTGGTGGAGGCCGATCCGTCCTGCCGCAAGGGCGAGTGGGAGAAGACCAAGTTCATGGGCCGCGAAGTCACCGGCAAGACGATCGGCATCGTCGGCCTGGGCTACATCGGCAAGCTGGTCGCCAAACGGCTCAGCGGTTTCGAGATGACGCTGCTGGGGTATGACCCGATCATTTCCGAGGAGCGCGCGCGGCAGATGGGCATCCAGCTCGTGGACCTTCCGACGCTCTTTGAAAAGTGCGACTACATCACCTTGCACATTCCCGAGAACAGCGACACGAAGGGGATGATCAACGCGGCGCTTCTGTCGAAGATGAAGAAGGGCGCCACGCTGGTCAACTGCGCCCGCGCCGGCGTGATCAACGAGGCGGACCTCCGCGCGCTCAAGGCGGAGAAGGGCATCCGTTTCCTGAACGACGTGTATCCGAAGGACGAGCCGGGGCCGAAGACGGTCGTGGACATCGCGGACATCATGGTGCCGCACCTCGGCGCGAGCACGCATGAAGCCAACTCGATGGCCGCGAGGCGCGCGGCCGAAGAGCTGATCGAATTCGACGAGAAGGGAATCACCAGCTACATCGTCAACCGCGACATCCCGGAAGGACTCGATGCGGCGTACGGAGAGCTGGCGTTCCTCCTGACGAAGCTGTGCAGGCTGATCGTGGGCAGGGACACGAAGCTGAAGCAGGTGGAAACGAGCTTCTACGGGAAGCTGAAACCTTTCGCGGATTGGCTGATGGTTCCCGTCACGGCGGCGCTGAGCGACGCTTTCGACCGGTCGTCGGACGCGAAGGCCGCGCGCGCCTTCCTGAAGGATATGGGCGTGGAATGCGGCGACCGCGAGACCGACGAGAAGAAGGGGTACGGGAACTCGATCACGGTGGACCTGACCGGCGGCGTCGACGCGGGCGTGCTTCACAGCGCCAGCGTGCGCGGAACGGTTGCCGAAGGGACGCTCATGATCTCCCGCATCAACGACTTCCACAAGCTGTACTTCGAGCCGAAGGGGCACACGGTGGTCTTCGTCTACAAGGATCGGCCGGGCGTCCTGGGACGTATCGGCGGCGCGCTGGCGAAGGCCGGCGTGAACATCGACGACGTCCGGAATCCGCACGACACGAAAGGCGAAAAATCCATCGCGATCCTGAAGGTCAACAAGCCGGTCGCGGATGACGTGATCAAGGCCGTTGCGAAGGAAATCGAAGCGGTGAGCGCGTTTTACGCGGAGCTGTAGGACGGTTCGCAGTTCTCGGTTCAGGGTTCACGGTTTCTTCGCGTGATCGTTCAAACCGAGAACAGGGAACTCTGAACCGGGAACGAAGGGTTACCGCCACTTCTCGAACAGGTCGTCGAAAAGATCGTGTTGCGCCCGCATGGGCTTCGCGAAGATGTGCGATGAGCTGCCGCGGCGGAACGGCGGCGGGCTGACGGTGATCTCCTCGTTCTCGTAAGTCCACGGCTGGTCCGTCTTCATCCACTGCCGGAACGGGCCGCTCCTCGAGGCTTCCTGGATGCGGACCATGCGGTATTCCGAGCCTGCGGCCTGGTAGATGAAGATGGCGATCAGGATCAGGAAGATGTTCATCTTCATAAGCCCGATGATTCCGAACACGATGGCCATGAATCGGCCGACCCTGGCGGCGATCTGAGTGGCCATCAGCCGCCCCATGCGCGGCGTCAGCCAGGCGCGGAAGATGCGTCCGCCGTCCATGGGGAACGACGGCAGGAGATTGAACAGCACGAGCATCAGGTTCACCGCGCCCAGAAGCGAAAACGCGAGGGCGGGGCGGACCATGCCCAACCCGGCGAACAGATGCGCGGATCCCCAGCCCGCCACGGCCAGGAGGAGGCTGACGGCCGGCCCGGCGATCGCGACCTGGAACTCGTCGCGCGGCCGCGCCGGCATGCGATCCATTTGCGCCACGCCGCCGATGGGAAGCAGGAGGATCTCGCGCGGCCGGCAGCCTTTCCGGATGGCGACCATCGAATGTCCCAGCTCGTGAAGCGCCACGCTCGCAAAGAGCCCGATGGCCGTGACGAGGCCCCAGAGGATGGACCGGTCGCCCATGGCCTGGGCGTAATCAAGCCCGATCAGGGGGAGAACGATCAGGAGCGTGATGTGCGCCCGGATCGGAATGCCAAACACTTTCGCTATCTGGAACGAGCTCATGATTCAAGTGATACCATCATCGCGCGAGGGCTTCAATCAACTCAGGAGAGAATGAAGCATTCCGCCGTCGGCGGGTATGGCGGCGCCGGTGATTCCGGAAGCCTGTTCGGAAGCGAGGAACGCGACCAGCGCGCCAAGTTCCGAGGGGTTCTGAAATCGCCGCTGGGGCAATTGGGCGATCAACTCCGAGGCGACGGCTTCTTTGTCTTTTCCCGACCGCTTCGCCATGTTCTCGAGAAATTGCTCGTAGCGGGCGGTCCTGTAAGCGCCCGGAAGGACCGAGTTCACGGTCACGCCGTCGGCCGCGACCTCTTTCGCCAGGACCTTGAGATACGCGGTGACGCCGGTGCGGAACACGTTGCTGAGAACGAGGTGTTCGATGGGCTCCTTGACCGAGTAGGACGTGATGGTGACGACACGGCCCCATTTGCGCTCGCGCATGCCGGGGACGAAATGCTCGCACATCCGCTTGGTGTAGAGGAGAAGCGACTCGTAGGCCCGGGTCCACGCGGCCTCGTCCAGCTCGAAACTGCGCCCGGCCGTCGGGCCACCGGTGTTGATGACGAGGACATCAACCGGGCCCCATTCGTCCGCCTTCTCCACGCAGGAGCGAACGCCGGCCGAGGTGGAAAGATCGGCGGCGATCGTGGCAACCGTCTGTCCGGGCGCAAACGTCCTCGCCGCGGCGAGGAGGTTCTCCTGCGAACGCGAAACGAGAGCGACCGCGCACCCCTCGGCGGCGAGCGCGCGCGCAGCCGCGAGGCCGAGGCCCTTGCTGGCTCCGCCGACGAGCGCCTTCCTGTTCTGCAATCCAAAGTCCACGTTCTTCTCCTCCGCGATCAGGAGCCGTAAATGGTTTTAGCGGCTTGATTTATCCATGACTTCGTTTAGTCTTTTTCAAAGCGTTGTGCCACGTCCAAGTACCGAATACAAGCAAAGGAGGCGGCAGGATGAGAATGCGTTCACTGTGGGTCGCTGTTGTGCTGTTGGTTGTGGTGGGGATATCCGTCCAGAACGCGTCGGCGCTCTGGGGCAAGACCGCCACGACGGCCACCGAGTCGTCAAACGCCAAGATGAACCTCGGTGAGTACAAGGGTCTCAAGCAGGCGATCGGCTGCAAGGAATTCGAGAATCAAGCCGGGTGGTCGGGGAATTGGGAGATCGGCAACAACCTTTCCATCATGCTGGAATCCGCGCTGTTTGATACGGGCCGCTTCGTCATTGTCGAGCGCGAGAAGCTGACCGATGTCATCGCCGAGCAAGACCTCGCCGCGAGCGGCCGTACGGCCAAGGCGGGCAAGGTGGCGCAGACGGGGCTGATTCGTTCCGCCCGCTACATCGCGACCGGCGCGGTGACCACGGTGGACGAGAAACAGTCCGGCGGAAACGCCGGCATCAGCATCGGTGGGTTCCGCGTGGGCGGCGGCAAGTCGGACGCGCAGGTCACCGTGATCGTCAAGCTGATCGACACGACGACCGGCGAGATCGTCGCGAAGGAGAGCATCACGGGCAAGGCGGGCAACGTCGGGCTCAACGTCGGCGTCAGCGCGGGCATCGTCAACACGGACCTGGGCGGCTTCAAGAAAACCCCGCTGGGTCAGGCTGCGCAGGACTGCATCAACAAGGCCGCCGAGTTCATCGCGAAGAAGATGGAGCAATTCCCGTTCGAAGGCAGCGTGATCAAGGTCGCCAACAACGGGCAGGTCCTGATCAATCGCGGTTCCGAATTCGGCATGGAAGCCGGACAGGAATTGACGATGACGACGCAGGGCGAACTTCTGACCGATCCCGACACGGGCGAAGTCCTCGGCAACGAGGAGGGCGAGACGATCGGCAAGGTCAAGGTCGCCAAGGTCACCGAGAAGGTGTCGTACTGCGATGTGCTGGAGGGCGAGAAGAATCCTGCGGCGGGGACCGTGGTCAAGGCGCAGTAACAGCACGGTTTCATCGATGTTTTGCAGGGGCCGGCACTTTAAGGTGCCGGCCCCTGCTTCATGTTAACAAGGGCGCGCCGCCGCCGTATATTATCCGGCAGGTCGGGGGAGCAATCAATGGGCAGCCGTCTCAGACGCGCAGCGAATCGAAGCGAAAGAGTCGAGATTGAATTTCTCGAGTCCGTCCGCCGGCGTTGCACTCCGAACCGCATGATCCTCGAGACGCTCGGCGAGCTTTACACCCGGACCGGCCGCTTCGAGGACGGGCTGAACACGGACCTCGAGCTTACGCGCATCTGTCCGAGCGAAGCCATCGCCTGGTACAACCTCGGCTGCAGCTATGCCCTCATCAATCGCAAAGCCGACGCGTTGGCGGCGCTGACGAAGGCGATCGAGCTTGGCTACAAGGACATTGAATGGATGGGCGGCGACAGCGACCTGGAGTCGATCCACGACGATCCCCAGTTCAGAGCACTTCTAAAACGAGCCAAAGGGTGAGGTTGGTTACCCCGGGGCATTGCCCGTACTTGATTTCGTGATCCGAAACGAGTACGGGCTTCCTCTATCCGGAAATGAACACGCGCATCGAGATCATCGAGGGCGACATCACCGGCTTGGGCGTGGACGCCATCGTCAATGCGGCGAACTCAACGCTGCTCGGGGGTGGGGGAGTCGACGGGGCGATTCATCGTGCGGCGGGTCCTGGATTGCTGCTCGAATGCGTCGGTCTCCGGGGTTGCGCGGCGGGGGAGGCGAAGATCACCGGGGGACACAATCTGCCGGCGAAACACGTGATCCATACCGTGGGCCCCGTCTGGCGCGGGGGCGGCCACGGGGAGGATGAACTGCTTGCGCGCTGTTACCGGAACTCCCTGGAGCTTGCCGCGGGGCACGGCCTGAAGTCCATTGCTTTCCCGTGCATCAGCACCGGAGTGTATCGCTTTCCCATGGAGCGCGCGGCAAGGATCGCCCTGCGCGAGGCGGAACGCTTTCTTGCCGCCAATGACGGGGTGGAAAGAGTTGTATTCGTCTGCTTCGGCCGTGATGCCCTGCAGATCTATCGGTCTCTTGCTGGCGAGAAGAACGCGCCTTGATCCGCCGTTTACGATTTTGCGGACGCGACCTGCACCGGAGCCGTCGAGCCGCGGATCATGAGTTGGGTCGACAGGACCGTGGTCGTCGGCTGCTCGTTGTCCTTGCGTCGTGCGGTGATTCGCTGAACGGCCAGGCGGCCCATCATGCTCTTCGGAACCTGGATCGTGGAAAGCGGCGGCTGGGTTGCCGTTGCCCACGCGGTGTCGTCGAAGCCCATGATCGAAATGTCCTGAGGGACCTTCAGGGATGACAG
>CAYQYB010000150.1:0-6563 GCA_964421535.1 uncultured Verrucomicrobiota bacterium
GGGGAAGTTCGACAAGCAGTGCGGCCGGTGCGATGGAACGGGCAAGGAGTGGGGAGAAGGATCAGAAGGAAAAATGGTCGGGGCGATAGGATTTGAACCTACGACTTCTTGGTCCCGAACCAAGCGCTCTAGCCAGACTGAGCCACGCCCCGAACTGTGTGTAATCTAGCGACTCTGACGCCGCAGACAAGAACGAAATACCCGTTCAGTCACGAATACAACGAAAAGAAGTGGCGTACCTGGCAGGACTTGAACCTGCAACCCTCAGATCCGTAGTCTGATGCTCTATCCAATTGAGCTACAGGTACACCGTGAGTGCGTTACTGCGCACATTCTCCTACCAGAGGTCGAGACTTGGATTCAAGTGGAAATGGGATATCCTTGAATGTTTATGGATGCCAGGTTCCAGCTTGTTTCCCCTTACGAGCCTACCGGCGACCAGCCGGAGGCGATTGAGGCCCTCAGCCGCGGGCTGGGGGAGGGGAAGCGTTTCCAGACGTTGGAGGGTGTTACCGGATCCGGTAAGACCTTTACCGTCGCGAACGTCATCGCCCGGCACGGCAAGCCGACTCTCGTCATTTCGCACAACAAGACGCTCGCGGCACAGCTCTATGCCGAGCTGAAGGGCTTCTTCCCGAACAACGCGGTCGAGTACTTCATCAGCTACTACGACTACTACCAGCCGGAGGCGTATATTCCGCAGACCGATACCTACATCGAGAAGGATGCGTCGATCAACGAGGAGATCGAGCGCCTGCGGCTCTCGGCCACGGATGCCCTGATGAACCGCCAGGACGTCATCATCGTCGCGTCCGTTTCCTGCATCTACGGCCTCGGGTCCCCCGAGGACTACCGCGATATGCTGGTCAGCCTGCACAAGGGCGACCAAGTCGAACGCGACAGCGTGTTGCGGAAACTGGTGGACATCCAGTATTCGCGGAACGATTTCGAGCAGACGCCCGGAACGTTCAGGGTGAGGGGGGATACGCTGGATGTGTTCCCTTCGTATGCCAAGTACGGCATCCGCATCGACTTCTTCGGCGACGTGGTCGAGTCGATACGCCGGATTGATCCGGTCACCGGGAATCCCGTGGCCGAACTGGAGGCGGCGATTATCTCGCCCGCGAAGCATTTCGTCATGGCGCAGGGCAAGATCGAAAAGGCGCTGGGCGCCATCCAGGCGGAGCTTGAGGAACGGGTGAAGTGGTTCGAGCAGAACAACAAGCTGCTCGAGGCCCAGCGCATCCGGATGCGCACGGAATACGACATCGAGATGCTTCGCGAGGTCGGCTACTGCAGCGGCATCGAGAACTACTCGCGCCATCTTTCGGGGCGCGCGCCGGGCGAGAGGCCGGCGACTCTCCTTGACTATTTCCCGGGCGAGTTCCTGACGGTCATCGATGAATCCCACGTGACGGTCTCGCAGATCCGCGGCATGTACAACGGGGACCGGTCGCGCAAGGAGATGCTGGTGGATTACGGGTTCCGCCTGCCCTCGGCGCTGGACAACCGGCCCATGAACTACGACGAGTTCATGAAGGCGACCGGGCCGATGATCTTCACCACCGCCACGCCGGGGCCGTTCGAGAAGGAAGTGTCCGGCACGCCCATCCCGCAGGTGATCCGTCCGACCGGCATCCTGGATCCCCCGGTCGAGGTGCGTCCGCTGGCGGGGCAGATCGACGATTTGATGGAGGAGATCCGGAAGCGCGCGGAGCGAAAGGAGCGTACGCTGGTCACCACGCTGACGAAGAAGACGGCCGAGGACCTCTCCGAGTATCTGCACAACATCGGCCTGCGTGTGAAGTACCTCCACTCGGATATCGACGCCATCGAGCGCGTCGAAATCCTGCGCGGCCTGCGCAAGGCGGATTTCGACTGCCTGATCGGCATCAATCTTCTTCGAGAGGGATTGGATCTGCCCGAGGTGTCGCTGGTGGCGATCCTGGACGCCGACAAAGAGGGATTCCTCCGCTCGGAGACGTCCCTGATCCAGACCGCGGGCCGCGCCGCACGGCACATTCGCGGACAGGTGATCATGTATGCCGAGCATGTCACCGACTCGATGAGGAAGATGATCGCTGTGACGGACGCCCGCCGGGAGAAGCAGATCGCATACAACAAGGAGCATGGCATCACGCCGCGCAGCATCGAGAAGAGCATCCAGGAGAGCCTGGCCGAGCAGCGCAAGGCCGAGGAGATCGAGATGGAGGTCGTGCGGGAAGCGGGCGTCGAATACGACGTGCAGAAGGTCCTTGCCGATCTCGAGCGCGAGATGGTCGAAGCCGCCGATGCGCTTGAGTTCGAGCGCGCGGCGATCCTGCGGGATCAAATCCACGAACTCAAGGTGGCGCAGGGCTCGGGCGACCGGGCGCCGCAAAAGGCTCGCGCGGGTGTGACCTATCCGGTATTAAAGCAACGAAAACAGGCCGGCAGCACGCGGAGAAACAGGAAGTGAAACGTACGGACATTTCAAAACGACGGGACGTCAGGGACCTGGTCAGGCGCGCTCTTCAGGAAGACGTCGGCGATGGTGACGTGACCTCGCTGGCGATGCTTGGGCCCCGCGATCCGGCGAGGGCTGTGATTGTCTCCAGGGGAAGCTATGTCGTTGCCGGCGGAGCCGTGGCGCGGCTTGTCTTCCAGACCCTCGATCCGAAGCTGTCCGTCCGGGTGCTGGTGAAGGATGGAACGCGCGTAGCCGCGGGCGACCCGATCCTCCACGTGAAAGGGAAGGCCCGCAGCATACTCGCCGCCGAGCGCGTGGCGCTCAACTTCCTGCAGCGCATGACCGGCATCGCGACGTTGACGCGCCAGTTTGTGCAAAAGGCAAAGCCTCACGGCGTGCAGGTTCTCGACACGCGGAAGACCACTCCGTTGATGAGGGTTCTGGAAAAATACGCTGTGGTGTGCGGCGGGGGCAGCAACCATCGCATGGGGCTCTACGACCGCGTGCTGATCAAGGACAATCACCGCGCGTTCTGGAAACGGAGCCGGAGAGGCAGCCTGGCGGAGGCGGTCGTTGCTGCGCGCCGCAGGAGCCCCGGGCTGGCGATCGAAGTGGAGGTCGAGAGCGAAAGCGACCTGAAGGCGGTCCTGAAGGCGTCGCCGAACTGGGTCCTGCTCGATAACATGCCTGTTGCCCGCATCCGCCGCTGTGTGCAGATCTGCGCGGGGAAGAGCAGGATCGAAGTCTCCGGTGGCGTCACCTTGAAGACGATTGAGCGCATCGCCCGGACGGGTGTCGATGCGGTGTCCGTCGGCGCGTTGACGCATTCGGCGCCGGCGGCCGACCTTTCCCTGGAGTTCTGTGGTTGAACCGATGAAGACAACGCTGGAGATTCAGTCCCGCCTATCTACGGACTGCATTGGGCATCCAATCCTGGCGTACGAGAGTGTGTCTTCGACCAACGACGTTCTGAAGGATCTGGCTCTTCAAGGCGCGCCGGAGGGAACGACCGTCGTCGCCCAATCCCAGAGCAAGGGGAGGGGGCGTCGCGGGCGCGAGTGGGTCTCGACATCCGGGAAGGGCGTTCTCCTTTCCGTGTTGCTTCGCCCGGGCGTCCCGGGCGCGGACGCCGGGCTCATGGCGATCCTGGGCGGCGTGTCTGTGGTCCGCGCGCTGGAGACCTTGGAGGTCGGCAAGCTTGCCTTGAAATGGCCGAACGATGTTCTCGCCGGCGGCCGCAAGATCGCCGGGGTCCTCGTGGAGCCGCGCATCGGAGCGGGCCTGATCGAGTTTGCCGTGGTCGGCATCGGAATCAACGTTGCGCAGGCGGCCGCGGATTGGACTGACGCCTTGAAAGAGACGGCCACTTCCTGTCATATGGAAGGCGTCCTGGTCAGCCGCGAACATGTGACGCGGGCTGTCCTGAGCGAAATGGACTACTGGTATCCGTTCTTCAAGCGGCGCGACAATGAACGGATGATGGCGGAGTGGGTCAAACGAGGCGGGAAAGACGGAATCCCCGTAATTGAATGAGTAAGTCGAAGCAGCAGGTTGTCGTGGTTGACGTCGGCAACACGAGCACGTCCATTGGCTTTGCCCGCGGAGGCCGGATCGTGCGCAGGGACCGGATCGCGACAACGATTTGCGAGCCGGCGCGGCTGCGCGCGAAGCTGGTTGGAGTTGCGGGGCGTGGCTGTCCGGACGGGGTGGTTCTTTCTTCCGTGGTGCCCGCGGTCAACCGGCTGTGGAAGGAGTCGGTCCGGAGGCTGTGGGGGGATGTCCGGCTGTTGAACGTCACGCATCGCAGCGAGCTCGGAGTGCGGATCACCTACCCGAAACCGAAAACGATCGGGGCTGACAGGCTTGCCAATGCCTGCGAAGCGGCGCACCGTTTCGGCACGCCTGTCATTGTCGCCGATTTCGGAACGGCGGTGACCTTCGACATCATCAGCCGCCGGAGCGGCTACATCGGCGGGATCATTGCTCCCGGGTTGCCTCTGATGTTCAGTTACCTGGCCGAAAAGACGGCGCTCCTTCCGCACATCAAGCCGAGGCGGGTGCGGCACTCGTTGGGGAAGAGCACGGCCGAGGCGATGCAGCTGGGTGCGTTGTGGGGCTACCGCGGCCTGGTCAGGGAAATCCTCAAGGAGCTGATGGCCCGAATCGGCGAGGAGAACGTCAAGCTCTGCGCGACGGGAGGTTTCGCCGAATGGATCCTGCGCGGCTCCGGGATACCGATGCCTGTGGACCAGGATCTCACGTTGCGCGGCCTGGCGCGTATCTTTGAACTCAATCACAAATCATGAATACTCGAATCGACAGACGCTTTGACTGGTTGAAGTACAGGCGGAGGAAGGGTTTCATCGCGTACATCACGGCGGGCGATCCGACCCTCAGGGCGACGGCGGAGATCGTGCTCAGGCTGGAGGATGCAGGCGTAGACATCGTGGAGCTCGGAATTCCTTTTTCCGATCCGCTGGCCGACGGCCGCGTCAACCAGCAGGCCGCCATGCGCGCGCTGGCGCGCGGGACCACCTTGGACGGCGTCTTGGACTGCGTCGCGGAGATTCGCAAGAGAAGCGACATTCCCATCATGTTCTACAGTTACCTGAACCTTCTGATTGCTCGCGGCTTCGAGAGCACGATCCGTCGGATTGCGAGAGCCGGAACGGATGGGTTGCTCATCCTCGACTTGCCGGTGGAAGAGGCGGCGCAGCATGGAAAGACGCTGGCGCGGAATGACCTGAACAACATCTGCCTGGTGGCGCCGACGAGCCCACGCGAGAGAATTCGCCGTATCGTGGCGGCGGGCACGGGCTTCGTGTACTGCGTGTCGCGCGAGGGCGTGACGGGCATGCAGAAGGAGCTTTCTCCCGCGGCCGTCTCGCTCGTCAGGAAGACGAAGCAACTGACGAGGCTCCCGGTCGCGCTCGGGTTTGGGATTTCGACGGCGGAACAGGCGCAAACCGCCGCGCGGGAGGCCGACGCGATCGTTGTGGGAAGCGCCATCGTGGACCGTTTTGCGTCCGCGCCGAACACGAGCCGGGGCAGGGCGACTGCTGCCGCGTGGGTCAAGACGCTGGTGCAAGCCGTGAGGAGAGTCTGATGAACAAGCATTTCTTTGCGGTGATCCTGGCGGGGGGGAAGGGGGAGCGTTTCTGGCCGCTCAGCACGTCGCGAATGCCGAAGCAGTTCCTCTCGCTTGTCGGCGGCAAGCCGCTGCTGGCGCAGGCGGTCGACCGGCTCCGGGGCCTGATTCCCGAGAGCCACATTTACGTGATCACGAACAAAGACCTCGTTGCGATCAGCCGCAGGTCGGCGCCGGCACTGCCGAAACAGCACATCATCGGCGAGCCCTTTGGCCGCGATACGGCCGCCGCCATTGCGGCCGGCGCGGCATTGGTCAAACACAGGGATCCGGACGGCGTGTTCTGCGTGCTCACCGCGGACCACATCATGGGCAATATTCCGCTCTTCCGGCGGACGCTGCAGGCGTGTCTGACGCGGGCTCTGCACGAGCACGTGTTGATCACGATCGGCATCAAGCCGCGCGATCCGAACACGGGCTACGGGTACATTGAGGCCGAGTCGCGCAGCCGGACCGTCGGCGGCATTCGCTTCTGCCGCGCGCGCCGGTTTGTCGAGAAACCCGATTCCCGCAAGGCGAAGAAGTATTTCGATGCGGGCAACTACTTCTGGAATTCCGGCATGTTCATATGGTCCGTGGACACCATTGAGCGGGCGTTCAGGAAGCATCGGCCGGTGTTGGCCGATCTGATGCAGAAGCTGGCGAAGGCGGCCGGCCGGCCGGGGTTCGACCGGGCTCTTCAGGACGGATACAAACCTCTGGAGAAGATATCCATAGATTTTGCGTTGATGGAAAAGGCGGAGAACATCGTCATGGCCCGCGGCGAGTTTCGATGGGACGATGTCGGCTCGTGGACCGCGCTGGAGGACCACATTCCCCGCAACGCGGAGGGGAACGTCCTGGTCGGGAAGTGCGAGAGCGTACACGCGCACGACAACATCGTTCTGTCCAACGATCGACTGACCGCCCTCGTCGGCGTGCATGACCTGATCGTTGTCCAGGCCATGGGCGTCACTTTGATCTGTC
>CAYQYB010000151.1:0-6522 GCA_964421535.1 uncultured Verrucomicrobiota bacterium
CGAAAAAAAACGCGGCGTGTCAAATCCGGTCCCGCGCCTGCAGCCGCGCGCGGTTCATGCGCTCGCGCAGGCCGCCGTCCTTGAGGAAGTCCTGCTCCAGGCGGCGGAGTTGCACTCAAACGCTCGACGATTTCCAGACCTTGGAAAAAAACCTCCCCCACGCTATCCTGCCCCCATGCGCGCGGGATTGATGGCGGCGTTGTGCGGGTTCATACTGCTCGGCGTGTCTTGCACGCGGGCCGAGAACCGCGCCGCGGAAAAGGATTGGACCATGGGCCACACAACCATGATTGCCCAGCTCGAGCATTACGGGATCAAGGATCCGGATGTGCTCGCGGCCATGATGAAGATCCAGCGGCACCGGTTCATTCCCGAGAAGTATCTCGAATACAGCGACCCCTACGGCGACCACCCGTGCCCCATCGGCTTCGGCCAGACCATCTCCCAGCCGTACATCGTCGCGTACATGACCGAGCGCATCGACCCCAAGCCCGGCGACAAGGTGCTGGAGATCGGTACCGGATCCGGTTACCAGGCCGCGATCCTCGCGGAGCTCGGAGCGGATGTCTACACCGTGGAGATCGTCCCCGAGCTGGCGGAGCACGCGCGCAAAGCGCTCGACGCGCAGGGCTTCGCCGAAGTTCATGTCCTGGCAGGCGACGGCTATAAAGGCTGGCCCGAGCATGCACCCTTCGATGCGATCATCGTGACCTGCGCGCCGGAAGACGTGCCGCACGCGCTCGTCGAACAGCTCAAGGACGGCGGGCGCATGATCGTGCCGGTGGGCGAAGGCGCCCAGCGGCTTGTCATCCTGCGGAAGAAAGCCGGGAAGGTGGAAATGGAAGAGGACCTCGCCGTCGTGTTCGTGCCGATGGTGCATGGAAAATGAAACTTGAAACTCGGAACTTTGTCGCGCTTCTGTCCGCGGTTCTCCTTCTAACCGCGGGGTGCGTCGCCCTTCCGCCCGAATCCGAACCGCCGCCGGCCCGAGTCGGGACACGACCGCGGCCCCGGCCGACACCGCCTCCGCCCTCCCGCGTCACGCCGCCGCCCGCAATGCCGGCCAAGCCGGAGATGCCGTTCCGCGACGCCGTGGCGCTCCAGACCCTGCTCGACCGCCAGAATTTTTCCTGCAACTGCGCCGACGGCGTGATCGGATCGAGGACGCGCCAGGCGATCCGCGCATGGCAGGCGGCGAACGGCCTGCCCGTAACCGGAAAGCCGGACGAGCCGACCTTGAGGATGCTGGGCCCGCTGAATACGGCGTTCACGATGCACACAGTAAGCGCGGAGGAAATCGCGGCGCTGGCCCCGGTTCCGAAAACGTGGTGGGGAAAATCGCAGGCCCCGCGGCTCGTTTACGAAACCGTCCTCGAAACCGTTGCGGAGAAATACCACGCGTCCGAAGAGGCCATCCGGAAGCTGAACCCGGACGCGCCGTGGCCCAACCCGCCCGCGGGCACGGCCGTCATTGTCCCCGACCCGCGCCCGTTCAAGACGCCGCCGGCCGCGACGATCACCATCCGGCTCGGCGACAAGCTGATCCGCGCCGCCGACGGCAGCGGCAGGATCATCGCCCAGATCCCCTGCTCGATCGCGAAGGACAAGGAGAAGAGGCCGTCGGGGAGCCTGACGGTCGTCAACTGCGCCTCGGATCCGACGTACACGCTCGACCCGGCGGTCTTCCTGGAAGACCCGGAGGTCCAGGCGCTCGGGAAGCGGCTGATCATCCCGCCCGGGCCGAACAACCCGGTGGGCGTGGCGTGGATCACGCTCAGCCTGCCCGGCTACGGCATCCACGGCACGCCGCGGCCGGCGGATATCGGCAAGACCGGGTCGCACGGCTGTTTCCGCCTGGCCAACTGGAACGCCGAGAAACTGCTCAAGATGATCCGGATCGGGATGCCGGTGAACGTGGAGGAATAGGCCGGCATCAATCGTCCTCGTCCTCCTCCTCGTCGTCGTACTCGGTTGTTGGACACCATCGAGGACGAGTGCGAGGACGACGACGAGGACGATACACCCGGGCGAGCGGTGACCAGCGTGAGGGAAATACCGGCTTTTGCATTATCGAGTGAGAGCAGTTGGTGTAGGATAGATTTCGAATCTGCCGATGGAAAGCTCAGCAACAGAACGAGTGCTCGCCATCCTGTTCAGGCGCGTGAACGTGAAGGGCGACTTCCTCGGCATGGTCCGCGAGGAGGCCAAGAGCACGGGCAAACCGATCGAGAAAGTCCTCGTCGAGAGAAACGTGGTCTCCGCCTCCGACCTCGCCCTCGCGCTCTCCGAGTACGTGAAGATGCCGCCCATCAGCCTCGCGCACTTCACGCCCGACGAGAAGCTGCTCGAGCTGATGACCCCCGAAGGCATGGCTCGCAACTCCGCGATCCCGGTCACCAAGGTCGGCCGCACGCTGACCGTGGCGTTCAGCGATCCGTTCAACGTATTCGCCATCGAGGACCTCAAGGCTGTCACCAAGATGGACATCGTGCCGCTGGTGGCGCCGGAAAAGGACGTCAACGAGCTGCTCGAGAAGTTCGGGCCGGCGAAGAAGGAGTCGCTCGAAGAAGCGCTGAAGGAGGCGATCGACGGAGACGTCGAGGTGACCTCCGAGAAGGAGATCGAGACGCAGACGACCGACCTGGAGGAGCAGGCGGTCGGCGCGCCGGTGATCCGCGTCGTGAACACCGTGATGATGGAGGCCCTGCGCAAGAAGGCGAGCGACATTCACCTCGAGCCGATGGAGAAGAACGTGATGTTGCGCTACCGCATCGACGGCATCCTGTACAACTTCCCCAGCCCGCCGAAGTCCATGTACAACGCGATCGTCTCGCGCCTCAAGATCCTCTCGCACATGAACATCGCGGAGCACCGCATCCCGCAGGACGGCCGCTTCAAGATGCGCGCGCAGAAGAAGGAGTGCGACGTGCGCGTCAGCATCCTGCCCACCGTCCACGGCGAAAAGGTCGTCATGCGTATTCTCGACAAGACCTCGCTGACGCCCAGCCTCTCCGCGCTGGGCCTGGACGCGAAGGCCTACGAGAACATCAAGTACGCCATCTCCCAGCCGCACGGGATGATCCTCGTCACCGGACCCACGGGCAGCGGAAAGACCACCACGCTCTACTCCGCGCTCCAGGAGCTCAACACGAGCGACGTCAACGTCGTCACCATCGAGGACCCGGTCGAGTACCAGCTCCAAGGCATCAACCAGGTCCAAACCCATGCGGAGGTCGGGCTCTCGTTCGCGCGCGGCCTCCGCTCCATCCTCCGCCAGTCCCCCGACATCGTCATGGTCGGCGAAATCCGCGACGACGAGACCGCCGCGATCGCCGTGCAGGCCGCCGTGACGGGCCACCTCGTGTTCAGCACCCTGCACACGAACGACGCCGCCGGCGCGATCGCGCGCATGCTCTACATGGGCATCGACGGCTTCATGCTCGCCGCCTCGCTCCTCTGCGCGCAGGCCCAGCGGCTCTACCGCAAGCTCTGCAAGGCGTGCCGCCAGCCGACGTCCCTCCCGACCGAGGTCCTCCGCCTGCATCACATCGACGCGAAACTGTTCGAAGGCGCGGACCTGTACAAGGCCGTCGGCTGCCCGAAGTGCGGCGAGACCGGCTACAAGGGCCGCGGCGCGATGATGGAGATCCTCCTCGTCAACGACGAGATCCGGGAGATGATTCTCAAGGAACCCAGCACCAGCGTGCTCCGCGACTGCGCGATCAAGAACGGCATGATGACCCTCCGCGACGTCGGCCTGCTGCGCGCCAAGGAGGGCGTCACCAGCATCGAGGAAGTCCTGCTCGTGACGAGCGGAGAATAGAAACAGGATTGGTGGTGGGCGGGGAAGGAGAAGGAGACTCTGCCATGACAAAGCAAGCTGTGCTCCTGCTGATTGGGGCGGCGATCCTTTTCGCTCAATCCGGGGTCGGAGAGACTCCTGTCATCTCGTCTTTTCAAGGAAACGGGCGAGTCACTTGGACCAATACGGTCAACCCCTCCGCAATATACCGAGTCGAGTGGGCTTCGTACGCAGACGGCCCATGGTTTCAAACATTTCAGCCTATCCATACGATTGACTCGCGCGACAACACTTCATTCACGGCGTCGGTACCCATGTTCTACCGCGTTGTGATGTTGACCAATCCGCCCCCAGCGGGGATGGTTCTTGTCGACGCCGGAGACGTGGAACTGGGAATCGATGGGGATGAGCGTGAGGAACCCGTCACTCCCAAGCACACGAACTTCGTGAGTTCATTCTACATGGATGAGATGGAGATTACCAAAGGACTATGGGATCAAGTCTATCAGTGGGCAACCAACAACGGCTACCAATTCGACAATCCAGGCGCAGGCAAAGCAACAAATCACCCTGTACAAATGGTTTCTTGGTATGACTGCGTCAAGTGGTGCAATGCCCGGAGTGAGAAGGAGAGTCTATCTCCCTGCTACTTTACCTCTGAGGCACAAGAAACCATATATCGAACAGGTCGTGTGGACGTCGCAAACGAATATGTAAAATGGGATGCTGAAGGATTTCGATTGCCGACAGAAGCGGAATGGGAGAAAGCAGCGCGGGGCGGGCGACAGCAACGCCGTTTCCCGTGGGGTGACGATATTTCACACAATCTGGCAAACTACTGCAGCACGTCAAGCTACCCTTACGACATCAGCCCAACGAGAGGCTATCACCCGGCATACAATGATGGGGTAGCGCCCTACACGAGCCCGGTTGGCAGTTTCCCGGCCAACGGATACGGGCTCCACGACATGGCAGGAAATGTGAGCGAGATCTGCTGGGACTGGGAGGGGCTGTATTCCTCGGATTATCAGACGGATCCCCATGGACCTCCGTCTGGAGTCGGCCGCATATGTCGCGGCGGCAACTGGGCGCAAGAGGCATTCTTCGCCTGTTGCTATGACCGCAGTCTGACAATATTCTGGCTTCCGGGAGAGTCGAATTGGAGAGGTTTCCGTTGTGTCCGCGTGGCGGGTTCGTTGTGAAAAATCATCGAAATCGGAGCCCAACCAAGAGGCAAATCAGATAGGCTCTATTACTGGATTGAATACATCGTGAAAACCGCGCCACGGAAACCGCTGAACATCGTTGAGATCGCCAAGCTGGCCGGCGTGACCAAGAGCACGGTCAGCCGCGTGGTCCAGAAGCAGTCGGGCGTCGCGCCGGACACCCGCGCGCGCGTCGAACACGTCATCAAGGTCCACCACTACCGGCCCAGCGTCTTCGGGCGCGGGCTGAAGGGCGCGAAGACCGGACTGATCGGCGTGCTCGGCCGCTGGATGGAAAGCGGGTTCACCGCGGAAGTCATCCGCGGCATCGACGACGAGGTCAAGATGCGCGGCGGCCACCTGCTCTGCACGTTCGCGCCGGGCATCGACGAGTACATCGATTTCTGGAGGAGCTTCGCCGCCGGCGGCCAGGTGGACGGCGCCATCCTTATCGCGCCGCCTCTCGACATCTACGAGCAACCCGTTCAGCCCGGCGACAAGCCCGTCGTCCTCTGCGCCTCCAAGCCGCCCGCCCGCGACCGGGGCTGGGGCGTCGTCGGCTCGCTCACCGTGGACAACCGGAAGGCCATGGAAGAGCTCGTCGAGCACCTGGTGGGAAAAGGCTACCGCCGCCTCGTGCACCTGGCCGGGCCGCCGGACATTCTCGACGGGCAGGAGCGCTGCCAGGCGTTTCTCGACTGCGTGGCGAAGCACCGCCGCGTGACCGGCTCGGTCGTGCAGGGCGCGTGGACCGCGATCCTCGCGCGGTCGGTCGTAAAGGAGTACCTCGGCGGCCGCCGCCAGCCGCCCGACGTGTTCATCGCATTCAACGACGCCGTCGCCCTCGGCACCATCGAGGCCCTGAAGGAACTGCGAATCACCACCCCCGAGGAAATCGCGGTGACCGGCTGGGACGATATCCCGTTCTCGGGGTTCACGGGCCTGTCCACCGTCCACCTGCCGATGGTCGAGATGGGCTGGGAAGCCGCGCGCATGCTGTTCCGGAAGCTGGACGGCAAGACGCGCCCCGAGGATTCCGAGAACCTCACCATGGCCATGCCGCTGCAGATCCGGCAGACGACCTGAAGCCTACGGCAACGTCACCCGGATCCGGTAAACGCATTGCGTGTAGTCCGAAGAATCGCCGAACGACATCACGTCGCCGCTCCCCATCTGCGGCGTCCCGCTCTCCCACGAACCGGACTGGGCCACGTTCGTCGTCTGCTGAAGCGTGTACGCGCGGCCCGTGGACGACAGGAAGAACACGAGCCGAGAGCCGTCGTTCGAAATCGCCCCGACATGGAAGAACGACGCCGGGTTCGTCGGGTCCGTGTCGGCCAGGTACTCCTGCACGTTGCTGAAGCGGTCCGTGTCCGAATCCATGCTTGGAATCGCGTTCGTCGAGCCGCCAAAATAGCGGACCTCCCAGTCGTCCGGAATCCCGTCACCGTCGTCGTCATCATCGCATGCGTCGCCAAGGCCGTCGTGGTCAACGTCCTCCTGCAGGGAATTGGA
>CAYQYB010000152.1:0-6500 GCA_964421535.1 uncultured Verrucomicrobiota bacterium
ATGCCGCAGATCCTCTCGATCTCCCGCCTCAAGGGGTCCGCGTACGGCGCGCGCGACTTCATCGTGGGCGAAGGGCGCGAGAAGTTCCAGAACGACCTGACGGACACGCTGGCCAAGACGCTCGCGGAGAAGAAGATCATCATCCACAACGCGCTGATCCGCCACGTCAACGTGCCGATGCAGATCCTCGACCCCATCCAGCAGGCGAGCATCGCGCAGGAGCAGGACCTGACGAACAAGGAGAAGCAGAACACGGCGAAGAAGCTGGCCGACCTGAACACGGAGATCAGCCTCATCGCGCAGAAGCGCGAGCAGGTCGCGCAGGAGACGGAGAAGATCAAAGCCGAGATCAAGGCGGACCAACAGAAGCAGGTCGCGGAGATCGGCGCCGAGGCCCTCAAGAAGGTGTCCGAGATCAACAAGGAAACCGCCGGCGTCAACGCCGAGAAGATCACGAAGCTCGGCAAGGCGGAGGCGGATATGGTCAAGCTGGTCGACGGCGAGCGCGCCAACGGCTACCAGCTCCGCGTGAAGGCCTTCGGCGACCCGGTCGCCTACAACCTCTGGTGCTTCGCGACGAACCTGAATCCGGCCGTCGCCGTGAACATCCTGCACTCCGGGCCCGGCACGCTGTGGACCGACCTGGAGAAGGCGAACCTCGGCGAGATGGGCGGCGCGGCGATCTTGCAGAAGACCCCGTAGAGCCCGGCTCTCACAGGTAGGGCGACGCGTCCCGCGGAGCCGCGGAGCGAACGCCTCGGCTCGGCCGGAGGCCTCGCCCTACCTCGCAGGAATTGCGATCAACTCTTCCGGCTTCAGGTCCCGGTCCAGGGAGAAGTCATGGCCCCACACGGGCTCTCCGCCCAGGCGCAGATACACGCGGGACGAATCGGCGCTCCAGAACAGCCGCTCGCCAAGATCCACGCGGTAATCATTGGTGATCGTGGGCGACAGATAGGCCGTCCTCCACGAGGAGCCGCCTTTGACCCGCACGACGAAGTTCTCGCGAAGGTAACGGGTTCTCAGCAGGCGCGCCGACCGATTTCCGTCCGGCGAATCGAGCTGCTGGATGACCCAGCTCGGGGGCACGAGGATATTCAGCCCGATCCAGAGGACCGCTCCCCAGACCACGACCAGGAACAGCCAGCGGGGAACCATCACCCGGTCAGAGCGCAGGAACTTCTGATAGTCCCTCGGCATACTTGAAGAGCCTCACATCAAATACGGATCAGCAACATGAAAGATGGGGCGAACCGTCCTCGATGAGCCACGTCCGGCTCGGCGGGGACGCCTCGCCCTACCAATTCCACCGCGTGTCGTTCGTGTCTTATATCACTTCGCCGGCTCGACCTCGGCCGGCGGCATGTTCGTGGACTGCTCCACGGCCGGGGCCGGCCCGCGCGAGAACATCGGGAAGATCATCCGCGCGAAATCGCGGTACGTCAGCATCAGGAAGACTCCGATCAGCAGACCGGCAAAGGCATTCATGACGAGGTTGACGATCCGCGCGCTGATCGGACGCCGCGTGATGAGCTCCCAGAGAGAGAACATGATGTGCCCGCCGTCCACGACGGGGATCGGCAGCAGGTTGATGATCGCGAGGTTCACGTTCAGCATCATCGTGAACCACAGGGCGAGCATGAAGCTGTTCTGGACGGTCCACCAGTACATGACGAGGATCGCGACCGGCCCGCCGATGGCCTGGGACGCCGCCTTGGCTTCGCGGGGCGTCACCAGCGCGCGCAGGAGCCGGAAGATCATCGTCGCCGAGTCGCGGATCTGCGAGCCGGGCCGCGGATGCACGACCATGTCGTAGTCGAAATCCATCGTGTTGAACACGACCCCGATGAGCGCCCGCTTGGTCTTCTCGTCGTAGCCCGGCGTGACATTCACCTTGATCTCCCCGTCCCCGCGGCGCACGACGGCCTCCATCGTGCGGTCGCGCGCGGCGGTGACCAGGCTGATCATGTGCTCGCGGCTGTAGAGCTTCTGGCCGTCCAGCGAGAGGATCGTGTCGCCGGACTCGATCCCTGCCTTGTCCGCGCTCGAGCCCGCGACGACGCTCGCCACGGAGCAGGAGTTCATCCACCCGATGCCGTCCACGGCCCACACGCCCATCCAGTTTTTCTCCGTCGGGACGTTGATGGACTTCTCCCCTCCGTCGAACTTCACGGAAAGCCTGACAGACTGCCGGATCGCGCAGGCGAGCGTCAGGTCATCCCAGTTGCGGATGGCCTCCGAATCGACGGCCACGATCTCGTCGCCGATGCGCAGGCCCTGCGCGTACGCCGCGCTGTTCGTACTGACGAACCCGAGTATGCAGTTCCTTTCGTGGGGGGCGGACGGCTTGCCGATCCAGAAGACGAGGTACGCGAGAAAGAACGCGAAAATCATGTTGCCGGTGACGCCGGCCAGCGCGACGAGAATCTTCTTCCACGGAGCAATCCGCGGAAGGTCCTGTTTCTTCTCCTCTGCAGTCTTGTCGCCCGGCCCCGAGGGGTCCATCTGCGGGAGGGCCACGTAGCCGCCGAACGGGATGATGCCGATCTTGTAGATGACGCCGTTGTACTTCTTCTTCCAGATCGCCGGGCCGAACCCGATGGAGAAAACCTCGATGACCATGCCGCAGCGGCGCGCGACGAGGAAATGGCCGAGTTCGTGGACGAAAATGGTCGCCCCGAACAGAAGAAGAATGACCGCGATCGTGTATAGCGTCAGCATATTGATATCCCCTACCGGGCAGCCTTACAGGAAGAAACGCGCATAGACATACAGCGCGGGCGCGGAGAAGAGCAAGCTATCAATGACGTCGAGAATGCCGCCCATTCCCTGGATCATGCGGCCGGAGTCCTTCACGCCGGCGCCGCGCTTGAAGAGCGATTCGGTCAGATCGCTCACGGTGCCGATGGTCCCGAGCAGGACCCCCAGGACAAAAGCGTCGCCCGCGGACAGGGCCAGGACGCCGAGGCTGTTCCTTCCGAACGCGCAGAAGAGGAGGCTGACCACGACGGCCGACAGCAGGCCGCCGAAGAAGCCTTCCCAGGTTTTTGCCGGCGAGATCCGCGGGATGAGCTTGTGGCGCCCGAAGGAGCAGCCGACGAAGTACGCACCCATGTCGGACGCCTTGACCACGAGGATCAGGTAGAGGATCAGCATCCGGCCGGTGTCGTCGCCCCACGTCAGCAGCAGCTTCGCGAAGAAGCTGAGCAGCAGCGCGATGTAGATCACACCCATCAGCGTGCCGGCAATCGTTTCGAGCGGCTGGGGATTGTTCTTCTGGGGAAACTGCCGGAGGAACACGGCGATCGTGATGCCGCACATCACCATCCATTCGGTGTCGTAGTACGGGGTTGCGAGATCGCGCAACGGGATCCATGTGGCCAGCAGGAGCACGAGGCCGCTGAACAGGCCGAAGTACTTGAAATGGGGAATCTGGGCGGCATCGAGCAGGGAGTAGAACTCGAACGTGGCCAAGGCGCAGACCGCCAGAAGGATGGCCAGGGCGCCGCCAAGCGGCATCCAGAGGATCACGGCAATGGCCGCGCCGCCCACCAGCACCCCGCTCAAAACCCTGTCTTTCAGCATCGCAAGCACTTACTTAACATCTCCAAAACGGCGGTGCCGCCGGCTGTACGCATCGAGGGCCCTCTGAAACTCCTCCTCGCGGAAGTCAGGCCAGAGGACATCCGTAATATAGAACTCGCTGTACGACAACTGCCAAAGCAGAAAATTGCTGATCCGCAGTTCGCCGCTGGTCCGGATCATCAGGTCCGGGTCGGGAATGTCCGGGGCGTAAAGATTTCCCGCGATGGCCTTGTCGTCGATCTCCTCCGGACTCATTTCGCCCTTCTTGACCTTCTTCGCGATGGCCCGGACCGCGTCCACGATTTCGGCGCGCCCGCCGTAGCTCAGCGCCAGGATCAGCTGGCCGCCCGTGTAGTGGGCGGTGGCCTTCATCACGCGCTTCAGCTCCGCCTGGACGTCCTCGGGGAGATCGTGAAGCCTGCCGATGACGCGCAGGCGGACTTCGTTGTCGTGAAGCTCCTTCTCTTCTTTCGTCAGGAAGTGCTTGAGGATCCGCATGAGGCCCCGAATTTCCGTTTTCGGGCGCACCCAGTTTTCGACGCTGAAGGCGTACAAGGTGAGGTACTTGACGCCGGCTTTCTTGCAGGCGCGCACGATGGTCCGCACGGACTCGGTGCCCACCTGGTGCCCGCGGATGCGCGGCAGGCCGCGGCGCTGGGCCCAACGCCCGTTGCCATCCATGATGATGGCCACATGCTGCGGAACCTTGTTGTCCGACGCCTTCATATGACTTCCGCAAACTAGCTCTTCAGGGGAAGCTGCATGGTGCTGTCGCGCCGGGGGCCGACGGAGAGGATCCACACGGGCACGCCCGTGAGCTCCTCGAGCCGCCGGATGTACGCCCGCGCCTGGGCCGGCAGATCCTCGAAACGGCTCACATCCTTCGTCGATGCCTTCCAGCCCTTGAAGTCCTCGTAGACCGGCTTGCACTTCTCGAGCACGCGGATGTTCGCCGGCACCGTCTCGTAGCGCTTCCCGTTGCATTCGTACGCCACGCAGATGCGGATCGTCTCCAGGGAATCCAGCACGTCCATCTTCGTGACCGCCCACACGTCGATGCCGTTGATCATCACGGAGTAGCGCGCGACCACGGCATCGAACCAGCCGCAGCGTCGCGGGCGGCCCGTCGTCGCTCCGAACTCGTGGCCGGTTTCGCGGATCAGCTTGCCGGTGTCGTCCAAAAGTTCCGTCGGGAACGGCCCCTCGCCCACGCGAGTCGTGTAGGCTTTGACCACGCCGATCACGCGGTCGATCCGATGCGGCGCGACGCCCGATCCCGTGCAGGCGCCGCCGGCGGTCGCGCTCGACGACGTCACGAACGGATACGTTCCGAAATCGATGTCCAGCATCGTGCCCTGCGCGCCCTCGAAAAGGACCGACTCGCCGTTCGCGATGCCGCGGTTGAGGACGGGGATCGTGTCTGTAATGAACGGCGCGAGCCGCTTCGCGGCGGCCGTGTATTCAGCCAGCACGTCCTTCTCCACGATCGCCGGGGCTCCGAGGGCCGCGAGAATCTTGTTTTGTTCCTTCAGGCGGGCCGACAGCAGCGCCGCGAAATCGGGGTCCAGCATGTCCCCCATGCGAAGGCCCACGCGGGATGCCTTGTCAGCGTAGGAAGGACCGATGCCGCGCTTCGTGGTCCCGATCTTGTCGCCGCGGGCGCGGGTCTGCTCGCGGTACTCGTCGGTCAGGCGATGAAACGGAAACACCACGTGCGCGCGGTCGCTGATGAACAGCCGGCCATCCGGCTTGATCCCGCGCTGCTGCAATTCGTCGAGTTCCTTGACGAGCGAGATCGGATCGACGACCACGCCGTTGCCGATGACGCACTTCTTGCCGGGATGGAGAATGCCGGACGGAATCAGGTGGAGGACATAACGCTCATCGCCGATCTCGACGGTGTGGCCGGCGTTGTTGCCGCCCTGGTAGCGGACCACCCAGTCCACCTCCCGGGTCAGCACGTCGATGATCTTGCCCTTGCCCTCGTCGCCCCACTGGGCGCCGATCAGTACTGTATTGGGCATCCGGATTCCTCGCTTTCAATCTGTCGATATTTCACGCCAAAATAATGGCCCTCTTCATCAGGTTGAGGGCCGTCCATGAACGTGCGCAGAGCGTAATGAAACGGTCGGGTTGGGTCAACTTGAAAGAGGTCCGCCGCGGCCTAGTCCACGAAGCGGTATTTCAGGATGCACCACAGGGCGCGGAAGCCGTCCTTCCACGTGATCTTCTTGCCCTCCGCGTAGTCGCGCCCGTAGTACGAGATGGGCACCTCGTAGATGCGCCACTTCTTCCGGGCGACCTTGGCGGTGATCTCCACCTCGAAGCCGAACCGGTCTTCGCTGATCCGGATGTCCTTGAGAACCTCTCTACGGAAGACCTTGTAGCAGACCTCCATGTCGGTCAGGTTCAGGTTGGTCATCATGTTGGACAGCATGGTGAGGATCTTATTTCCGACGTAGTGCCAGTAGAACACGACGCGATGCGCGCCGCCGCCGAGGAAGCGCGAGCCGAACACCACGTCGGCGTGGCCGTCGAGGATCGGCTTCAGCAGGTGTGGGTACTCCTTCGGATCGTACTCGAGGTCGGCGTCCTGGATCAGCACGATATCGCCCGTGGCGGCCGCGAACCCGGTCCGCAAGGCGGCGCCCTTGCCCTGGTTCCTGTCATGCGCAAGCAGAACCATGCCCGGGCGTTTCGACTTCGCCTGCTGAAGCACCTCGCGCGTCCCGTCGACAGAGCAGTCGTCGACGACGATCAACTCGGTCTCGAGACCCGTTTCAACACCCAGGACCATGTCGAGCAGGTGCTCAACGGTTCGCGCCTCATTATAAACAGGAATGACGATCGAAAGCTTCACGCGTTCCTCCCCTCCCCACGAACGAAACGCATCTTACGCGATGACGCGTCACTTG
>CAYQYB010000153.1:0-6437 GCA_964421535.1 uncultured Verrucomicrobiota bacterium
CATGGATACGCCTTCGGGGTTGATGTTGCCGCCCGCGGCAATGCCCATGCCGCCCTGAATCATCGCGCCCAGGTCCGTGATGATGTCGCCGAACATGTTGCCCGTGACGATCACGTCGAACCACTCGGGGTTCTTGACCATCCACATGCACGTGGCGTCAACGTGATAGTACTCGCGCTTGATGTCCTTGTAGTCGCGCTCGCCCATTTCGTGGAACGCTCGCTCCCACAGGTCATAAGTATACGTCAGGACATTCGTCTTTCCACACAGGGCCAGCGTCTTTTTCTTGTTGCGCTTGCGGGTCAGCTCGAATGCATAGCGCAGGCAGCGATCCACCTGGAACCGGTTATACACGCTGCTCTGCACGGCGACTTCGTGGGGCGTGCCCTTCATCGTGACGCCGCCGGTGCCGGTGTAGGCGTCGCCGGAGTTCTCGCGGACCACGACGTAGTCAATCTCGTCCGGCCCCTTGCCCTTCAGGGGGCACTCGACGCCCGGGTAGAGCTTCACGGGCCGCAGGTTGATGTACTGGTCCAGGTCGAAGCGCAGCTTCAGCAGGATGCCCTTCTCGAGGATGCCCGGCTTGACGTCCGGATGGCCGATGGCGCCCAGCAGGATCGCGTCGTGCTTGCGCATCTCGTCGGACGCGCTGGCCGGAAGGACCTCGCCCGTCTTGAGATAGCGCTCGCCGCCGAAATCGTAATCCGTCAGCTCCAGCTTGAAATTGAACTTCTTCGCGGCCGCCTGAATGACCTTTACCGCCTCGCGGGTCACTTCCGGGCCGGTTCCGTCGCCGCCGATCACTGCGATTTTGTAGCTCTTGCTCATGTTTTTATCCTTATTTCCGGGTGCACAGATGGGCCGTGGACTTTATCAGGAGGTTGCGGCAAGACAAGAAAAAACAAAACAGGCCGATGGCCGCCGTTTTTGTTTTAAGTAACAGCCGCGGGCGGGTAATAATATGGACATCAAAGCGTTATGACGACGACACGGCCAGCGCCCGATTATTCGGAAGAGGCACACGAGAGGGAGCGGCTGGCGTATTGGAACGACATCGCGCGCAGGACGGCGGACCTGCCCCCCTTCCACAACGGCTACCACCAGCAGCTCGCGAGGAACTACCAGTTCCTCGTCGCGCCCGGCCAAAGGGTCCTGGAAATCGGCTGCGGCCGCGGCGATCTGCTGGCCGCCCTGAAGCCCGCTGCCGGCGTCGGCGTGGATTTTTCCGGAGAGATGATCCGCATCGCGCAGTCGCGCTATCCCGGCCTGCGCTTCGTCCTCGCGGACTCGCATGAGCTGGCGCTGAACGAGACTTTCGACGTCATCATCCTGTCGGACCTGGTTAACGACCAATGGGATGTCCAGAAGATGTTCGAGCGGCTTCGCGCCCACTGCACCCCACGCACCCGCATCATCATGAACTTCTACAGCCGCGTCTGGGAACTTCCGCTGAACGCCGCGGCGAAGCTGGGGCTGGCCAATCCGACCCTGTACCAGAACTGGCTGACCATCGACGACGTTGCCAATCTGCTCAACCTCGCGGGGTTCGAGATCATCCGGTCCTGGCAGGAGATCCTCTGGCCCGTCCGCACGCCGCTTGTCGGCGCGCTGATGAACCGCTTCGTCGCCCGCCTCTGGCCGTTCAGCCTGCTCGGGCTGACGAACTTCGTGCTCGCCCGCGTTCAGCCGGATCGATCCGCCAGACGGGAGGAGCCCGTTGTTTCGGTCATCGTGCCCGCGCGGAACGAGGCGGGCAACATCGCGAAGATCTTCGAGCGCACGCCCGAGATGGGCCGCGGGACCGAGCTGATTTTCGTCGAGGGCCACTCGAAGGACGACACGTACGCAGAGATCGAGCGCCAGATCGCCGCGCACCCGGAACGGGGCGCAAAGCTGTTCCGGCAGACCGGCGCGGGCAAAGGCGACGCCGTGCGGCTCGGATACGCCAACGCGACCGGCGAAGTGCTCATGATCCTCGATGCCGACATGACCGTCCCGCCTGAGGACCTGCCGCGCTTCTACGAGGCGTTGCGCGACGGCCACGGCGATTTCATCAATGGGGTGCGGCTCGTGTACCCGATGGAAAAGCAGGCCATGCGCTTCTTCAACTTCCTCGCCAACAAGTTCTTCTCGTGGGCGTTCTCGTGGCTGCTTGGACAGTCGGTCAAGGACACCTTGTGCGGCACCAAAGTGCTATGGAAGACGGACTACAATCACATCGCGGCCAATCGCGCCTATTTCGGCGACTTCGATCCCTTCGGCGATTTCGACCTGCTGTTCGGCGCGGCCAAGCTGCACCAGAAGATCGTGGACATGCCGATCCGCTACCGCGAACGCACGTACGGAACGACCAACATCCAGAGATGGAAACACGGCTGGCTGCTTCTGAGGATGGTTGTCTTCGCCGCGCGCCGGCTCAAGTTCACATGAACGATCCCAACTCATCACGCGCAGCCCACGAGATTGAACACGGCCGCAAACTGGCCCGCTCCGAACCCGAAAGCATCTGGGGCTGGGGAACGCCTGCTGGACAGGTCCGCGCGACACGCCGCGCCGATCTGATCATCGGCGGTGCGGCTCTCGGCCCCGGCAAGCGGGCGCTGGAAATCGGTTGCGGCACGGGCAACTTCACGGAACGATTCGCGAAGAGCGGAGCGCAGATCACGGCCGTCGACATCTCCCCCGACCTGCTGGAGAAAGCCCGCGGCCGCGGACTCCCGGAATCCCAGGTCCGCTTCCTGGCCAAGCCCTTCGAGCAGTGCGATGTCGACGGACCGTTCGATGCTGTCATCGGGTCTTCAATCCTTCACCACCTGGACATGCAGCCGGCGATGGCGAAGATCCTCGCCCTGCTCAAGCCCGGCGGCGTGATGTGCTTCGCCGAGCCGAACATGCTCAACCCGCAGATCATGATTCAGAAGAACGTCCCGTGGATCCGGGAACGGCTCGGGGATTCTCCCGACGAGACGGCGTTCTTCCGCTGGCCGCTGCGGCGGCTTCTGCTGAGGACGGGCTTCGAGAACGTCGTAATCACCCCGTTCGACTGGCTGCATCCCGCCACCCCGGAACGAATGATCGGGGCCGTGGGCGCCATGGGACGGATTCTTGAGAAGACTCCCCTGCTGAGGGAGATTGCGGGCTCGTTGTTGATTCGGGCATCGCGCCCGGCGTCATAGCTTTCTGTGGCTGATGAACTCCCGGAAACAGATGCTGTTGATCAGCCTGGGGCTGGCGCTGCTCACCGCGGCCGTGTTCTGGCAGGTCACCGCGTTCGAATTCGTCTCGTACGACGACGCGAGCTACATCCCCGACAATCCTCACGTGCGCGACGGGCTGTCCCGCGAAAACGTCGCGTGGGCGTTCACAACACGGCACCACGGATACTGGCATCCTGTCACGTGGATCGCGCACATGACCGTCTGCCAGTTCGTCGGCGTCAACCCCGGAGCGCATCACGCCGTCAGCCTGTTCATGCACATCCTCAACGTTCTCCTGCTCTTCGGCCTGCTGGTCCGGATGACCGGCGCCACCGGCCGAAGCGCGTTCGTGGCGGCGTTGTTCGCCATCCACCCGTTGCACGTTGAATCCGTCGCATGGATCGCGGAGCTCAAGGACCTCCTCAGCACGACATTCTGGATCCTGACCGTCTGGACCTACACGATCTACGTCCGGCACGGGCGTCGCAGTACGTATTGCCTTGCACTGGCGACGTACGCCATCGGCCTCATGGCAAAGCCCATGATCGTGACGCTTCCCGCCATCCTGCTGCTGCTTGATTTCTGGCCGCTCGGGCGGTTCCTGCCGGCTGACGGCACGGGCGCCGTGCCGCTCCGGAAGCTCGTTCTCGAAAAGATCCCCTTCTTCGCGCTCGCGGCCGCCTCCTGCGCCGTCACCTACTTCACCACGTTGTTCAGCGGCGTCGTCGGCTCCGGGGCTGCGTATCCCCTGTCCGTTCGTCTGGCCAACGTCGTGGTGTCATACGCCACGTACATCTGGAAGATGTTCTGGCCGGACCGCTTGGCCTGTTTTTATCCATTCCATGTGCCCGGGCCGTGGACAGTCGCCGCGGCCGCGGTCTTCCTCGCCGCCGTTTCCGCGTTGGTGATCCTGCGCTGGCGAAAGCGGCGGTACCTGGCAACCGGATGGCTGTGGTACCTGGTCGCGCTGCTTCCCGTCATCGGGTTCATCCAGGCGGGAGCACAGGCCATGGCGGACCGCTACACGTACGTCTCGCTCGTCGGCATCTTCGTCATGATCAGCTGGGGCGCGACGGAAGGCGCCGGCCGGGATACGCGGCTCTTGTGGCCGCTTGCCGTTGCCGTGGTCCTCGCGTTCTCCGTGCGGGCATGGTTCCAGGTCGGCGTGTGGCGGGATCCCATGACGCTGGCGCGGCACGCCGTGCAGGTGACCGACGGCAACTATTTCCAGTACAACAACCTCGGCATTCACCTGGCCGACCAGGGCCGATACGGCGAGGCGATCTCCAACTACTTCGAATCGATCAGGATCAACCCGGATTTCGCCTGGACACACAACAACCTGGGCAACGCGCTGATGGCCCAGGGCCGCATGGACGCGGCCATCCGCGAATTCAAAAAAGCCCTTCAGCTGAATCCGGGCTACGCGGAAGCGCACAACAATCTGGGCATCGCGCTGGCCAGGGAGGACCATGTCGAAACGGCCATCGGCCATTTCATGGAGGCGCTGAGAGCGGACACCTCCAACGTCGGCCGCCAGCAGAACCTGCTCCGCGCGATCGGCAAGTTGGAGGACAAGAAGAAGGCGGCGGCCTGCTACCGGGCCGCGCTCGGTGTTGCGGAATCCGCGAACGAGCAGGAACTGGCGGGCGTGATCCGCGAGAAGCTCTCTGCCCCATGATGGTCCCGGGCAAAAACATTGCAGTGCGTTACCCGCTTCGGTAGCATGCCGGCCTGCATTCAATATCCATCAGGGGAGACAGAATCATGCGAACAGCGAATTGGTTGATGTGCCTTGTGGTTGCCGGCCTGGCAACCGGCTGCGCCTCGGTGAAGATGAACGTGAAGTCCGGGCCGATCCCCGCGCAGACGTATTCCTTCGTGACGCTCGAACCCCGGCTGGCGACTCCCATGCCGGAGAAGGAGCAGAAGGTTCACGGCATGGTCCAGGAGGCGATCGCCAACAACCTCGCAGCCAAAGGCGTGAGCCGCGTTGAGGCCGGCGGCGACATCATCGTCGCCTACCTGATCATCGTCGGAGACGGCGCGATCACAACCTACCGCGACGAGTACTTCGGCTACGACACGGACGCGCCGGAGCTGATGGACGCGGTCCACGACCGCGCGCTGAAGAAGGAAGGACGGAACTACACCATCGCCGGAACGCTCGTCATCGACATCCTCGACGGCAAGACGTCCAAGCTGCTCAAGCGTACGTCGATCGAGTCCGAGATCCTGCGCAACGTGTCGATGGATACCCGCGTGGCGCGGCTGCAGAGCATCGTGGACGAGGCGCTGAACGACCTGAAGATCGTCCGCTAGGACGGCTACGGGGCAGGCGCCGGGTTGTTCATCACGAGCCGCTTGCCGAGCACCACGCAGTTGTAGAGAGCGCGCCCGATCTGGTCGCGCGTCATGAACGCGTTGCTGCCTGCGGCTTCCTCCATGGAGAGGACCACCTGGTTGTACACATCGTAAGTCCGGACGCCGAGATCCTCGTATTCCCAGACGGCGGGATTCGCCAAGTCGATGTCCGACGCATAGCGCACGAGCATCTGGTGTTTCTCGATGTAGACCCAGAGTTCATTCGCCACGGGCGAAAGCGGAGACAGATGCACGATGTGCTCGCCCGGATCCCTCTTGTTCGGGTCCAGCTTCAGCTCCTTGCGGAGCGCCACACGCAGTCGCTCGATCAGTTCGTCGCTGGGAAACTCGACCTGGCTCCGGGTCTTGAAGAGGAACTCCCGCATCTCCTTGAAATCGACATCGACGACCGTGTAATCGGAGGATGGGCGCTTGGGCGGACTGACACGCGCCACGTTGACGATCTTGAAATTATCGGTTTTCACCTCCATGCCGATCTCTTCGATACGATAGTCGGCCTTCTTCAACTTCACGCTCATCCCAACAAGAGGCATGACAACTTCCGCAAACTGGCTCTTGTCGCCCTCATCCAGATCCACATCGAGAGCCCGGACCCAGAACGGGAATGTCTTGCTCGCGGCCACCTTCTCCACGTCGTCTTCGTCCAAATACCAGCGGTAGAGGTGCCTCGCGACCTCGAAGAGATAGGGCGTTTCCAGGACTTCTGCGGGCACAGGCGGAGGCGCCGGGGGACGCGAGGCGGCGGACGACAAAACGACGAGCGCCGCGAGAGGAAGAATCATCAGGAATCGGAGAGTCTTCATCGAGGGTCCTTTCTGAGAGTGTAGAACCGGTTGCCGCCGGGCGACCCGCCCT
>CAYQYB010000154.1:0-6432 GCA_964421535.1 uncultured Verrucomicrobiota bacterium
GGCGTGGAGATCACCGACTCGGGCTACGTCGTGGCGAACATGCGGATCATGACGCGCATGGGCCGCCCCGCCCTGGAGGCCCTCGGGACGGAGGGCGAGTTCGTCCCCTGCGTCCACTCCGTCGGCGCGCCCCTCGAGCCCGGCGAGAAGGACGTCCCCTGGCCCTGCGACCGGGAGAACAAGTACATCGTGCACTTCCCCGAGGAGCGCGCGATCTGGTCCTACGGCTCGGGCTACGGCGGCAACGCCCTGCTCGGCAAGAAGTGCCACGCGCTCCGTATCGCGTCCGTCCAGGCGCGCGACGAGGGCTGGCTCGCGGAGCACATGCTGATCGTCAAGGTCACCAACCCGAAGGGCAAATCCATCTATGTGGCCGCCGCGTTTCCCTCGCAGTGCGGCAAGACCAACTTCGCGATGATGGAACCGACCCTGCCGGGCTGGAAGGTCGAAACCATCGGCGACGACATCTGCTGGATGAAGCGCGGGCCGGACGGCTCGTGGCGAGCGATCAACCCCGAATCCGGGTTCTTCGGCGTCGCCCCCGGCACCAGCATGAGCAGCAACCCCAACGCGATGCGCACCATCGCGAAGAACACCATCTTCACCAACTGCGTCCTCACGCCGGACAACGATGTCTGGTGGGAAGATATCGGCACACCGCTGGCCGAGGGCATCGACTGGCAGGGCCAGCCGTGGACGCCCGGCGCGGGCAAGAAAGGCGCCCACCCGAACGCGCGTTTCACGGCGCCGGCTAGCCAGTGCCCGGTGATCGCGAAAGAGTGGGAAGACCCGGCGGGCGTGCCGATTTCGGCCATCCTGTTCGGCGGCCGGCGCGCGACGGTCGCGCCCCTCGTCACCGAGGCGTTCAACTGGCAGCAGGGCACTTTCCTCGGCGCCATCATGGGCAGCGAGATGACCGCCGCGGCGTTCGGTAAAATCGGAACGATGCGCCGAGACCCCATGGCCATGCTCCCCTTCTGCGGCTACCACATGGGCGACTACTTCGCCCACTGGCTCCGCGTCGGCAAAGCCACCGCGCCCGGCAAGCTCCCGCGCCTCTACTACGTGAACTGGTTCCGGAAGTCGTCCGACGGCCGATGGCTCTGGCCGGGGTTCGGCGACAACTCCCGCGTGCTGAAGTGGATCTTCGAGCGCGTCGAAGGCGGCGGCAAGGCCGTCGAAACGCCCATCGGATATCTCCCGACGCCCGACGCCATCGACGTGACCGGCCTCGACGTCAGCCGGGAGGACATGGTGGAGCTCCTGACCGTCAGTCGGGAAGACCTGCTGAAGGAAGGGCCCGGCATCGAGGAGCATTTCGCCAAGTTCGGCAGCCGGCTCCCGAAAGAACTGCGCGACGAGTTCGAAGGGTTGAAGAAGCGGCTGGGATAGCCGCGGGGCACGGAATTTTCCAAACCTTGGAAAATTCCCGCGCGTTTTTTCCAAGGGTTGGAAACATAGTAGACGCGATTTCGAAATCGCGTCTACGTGTTACCGCCCACCGGAATCCACAATCCGCGGCGTGAGCGTGATGTTCAGCGACTGCCGGGTGCCGCTCCGGTCAAAGCCGATCAGGAACCGCGAGTAGAAATCCTCGTCCTTGTCCAGTCCGCCGACCTGGAACGTCTGGCCGTCCTGCACGACGACCTCGGTGGCGACGCGCGAGAAGGCGGTGCGGTACACGTTGCCGTCCACGAGCCCGCTCAGTTCGGGCGTCAGCCGGATGCGGATCATCGGGCCTCCGCCGATCACGATGGGCTCGACGATCAGGGACGCGCCGACGTCCTTCCACTCGATGCTTCTCTCGAGGTAGCCGTTCCGGATCCCGTAGTCCACGAACCAATCCACGTAGGGCACGTTCTCGCCCACGCGCAGGGATCCCTGGCGCCCGCTCGTCACGAGAAGAGTCTGGGCCACGTCGGAAGAGGTCTTGACGGACGTGTTCTCGACGCGGGGCTTCACCTTGATGGTCGTGCGCGTGATGCCCTCCTCGCGCACGATCTCGCCCGACGCCCCCACCCCGGCACCGACGTCCTGCTGGTCGGAGGCGCCCTCGAACCGCACTTCGATGCGCACGTTCTTCGGCGGGACGTTGAGCTTCCGCATCATGCTCTCCACCTGCGCGTGCTTGTCGTCCGTCGCGACGACCAGCAGGCGGTGGTTGGTTGCGTCCAGCGTGACGCTGCCCGTCGGCCCGATGATGGCTTTGACCATCTCGACGGCGGACGGGCCCTCGGCGAATCCCAGCGGGTACACTTCGAAGCGGCTCTGCCCCTGCTGGGCGTCGGAAACGAGCACCATCAGCGCAAACACGACCATCGCGTACCATGGTTTCATAAGCCCGGAGTATACTGCGCGCCCCCGCAATTTCGTATCGAAAAAAGAGGGAGTTGGCCCTACAGTATTCACCATGAGAGGGACCACCATGAATGCCACGCTTCGATCATCCTTGGCCGTGCTAAGCCTCCTCGCCGCCGCCGGTTGCGCAACGCCGGAATCCCGAATCAAGGAACGGCAGGACGCCTACAACAACTTCCCGCCGGAAATCCAGTCGAAGGTCCGCACGGGACAGGTGGACATCGGCTACACCAAGGACATGGTGTACATCGCGCTGGGGAAGCCCGATCGCATGTACACCCGCACAACCGCCGCGGGCACGCTTGAAGTGTGGGCCTACACGGACTCGTATACAACCACCGAACGGCAGAGGATCACGGCCGATTTCCGCGTGGTGGATCCGCAGGGCGGCTTCCGCACGACACACGACACGGTCTGGGCGGACGTGAACGTGCCGCACGAGTACGACAAGCTCAGGATCGAATTCCAGAACGACGCCGTCGCGGCCATCGAGAACGTGGAACGATAGAACCGTCCGCGCTATTCCCTGAACGGCAGGACATCGTCCAGCGACGCCGTGTCGGTCAGAAGCATCAGCAGCCGGTCCACGCCCAGCGCGATGCCGCCCGACGGCGGAAGCCGCGAAATCACCGCAAGGAACTCCTCGTCCAGCGGGTAGACCGTCTTCCCGAGTTTCTTCCTTTGCCGCGCGCACTCATCGAACCGCGCGCGCTGCTCCGCCGAATCGTTGAGCTCGGAGTAGGCGTTGGCCAGCTCCATCCCCGCGATGTACAGCTGCCAGCGCTCCGCGTCCCGGGGCGAAGCGGGCTTCCGGCGCGCGAGCGCCGCCGCTTCCGCGGGATAATCGGCGAGGACCACGGGAACGTTCTTCGGCAGCTGCGGCTCCACCTTATCGACCAGATCCAGGTCAAAGCGATCGGCGTCGAACTTCGCGGACGGGTCCCATCCCGCGAACTGCAGGAAAGCTTCGGCAACCGTCACGCGCTCCCAGACCGGCGCCAGCGCGATTTCACGGCCCCGGTAAACGAGATCGGTCTTGCCGAGAATCTCGCGAGCCACATGGGTGACCAGGCTTTTTGTGTCCAGGAGGATTTCATTGTAGTCCGCGTTGGCGCGGTACCACTCCAGCATCGTGTATTCCGGGTGATGCCGGTCCCCGCGCTCGCCGCGCCGGAAACACGGCCCCATCTGGAAGATCCGTTCGTGGCCGGCCGCCAGCAGGCGCTTCATGTGCAGTTCCGGCGAAGTTCTCAGGAAGGCGTCTCCCGCCGGCTCGGCGTCGATGTGCAGCTCGAGGGCGGGCGCGGGAATCCGTACGGGCGTCTCGACCTCCATGAACCCGCGGTCGTGGAAGAACGAACGAATGGCGCGCAGGAGCCGGGATCGAATCCCGAGGATGGGTGAGAGTCGCGCGAGACGCGAGACATCGTGCGGCATCGGAGTACTGGAGTGTAGGAGTGTTGGATCCTTTGGCATGACCTTCAACCCATCACTCCACCACTCCATCACTCCATTCTTCCTACCCCTTGCTGACGCGGTCGAAGTACTTTCCGGTGCGGGTGTCGATGCGGATCGTGTCGCCCTGGTTGATGAAGAGGGGCACGCCGACTTCGTATCCGTTCGCCAGCTTCGCCGGCTTCAGGACGTTGGTCGCCGTGTCGCCGCGGGCACCCGGCTCCGTTTCGGCAATAACCTTTTCGACGTAGCTCGGGAGCGACACATTGATCGCCTGGCCGTTGTGGAAAAGAATGGAGACGTTCAGGTCTTCCGTCAGGAAGTACTTCTGGTCGCCGATCGCCTCGGCGGGAATGGTCACCTGCTCGAACGTGTCAGGGTCCATGAACACGAAGTGGTCCCCCTCGGGATACGAGTAATGCAGCTCGCGCTCTTCCAAGTCCGGCTTGTCGATGTGATCCACTTCGCGGAACGTTCTGTCCGTCGTGTTCCCGGACAGGAGGTTCTTGATGCGGCACTTGTACATGCCCTGTCCTTTGCCGGGCTTCACAAATTGGAACTCGACGATTTCGAACGGGACTCCGTCCAATTCGATCTTCAAACCTTTTCGCAAATCAGATGCGCTGTATGGCATAACCACGTCCCTCGATTTCTGGATAAACCTTCCGCTGCTCGTGTGCGGAAGGGCGCATACTATGACCATTTTTCATGGCCATTGCCAAGCGCTTTTTACTGAGACAATTTGGCGCTAATGAACCCCGTTTCGCGCGTCGATTTTTTGGCAAGTTTTTTATTACAATCCGTAAACGGCCTGTATTCGAAAAACCATTGATTTATCGAGCAAAAATTCACGTTTTTTCATGTTAAACCATTTGCGGAATCGGGGTGTTCTCTGATACATTTTTACGCACAATTGGAAGGTTGATTACGCATGTCAAAGCAGCAGAAAAAAACTGAAAAAACCGACTCCCGGGAGCCGCTGGCACCCCCCGCCAAAATCATTCCCGACGCGGCCGTGAACGTCGAATCCAAGGCCGAGAATTCGCCCAAGCCATCCGCCGACCCCAGCGCCGGAGGACACAAGTACGACGCGAAATCTATCACCGTCCTCGGCGGCATGGACGCGGTGCGGAAGCGTCCCGCGATGTATATCGGCGACACGGGCGTTCGCGGCCTGCACCACTGCGTGTACGAGGTGGTCGACAACAGCGTGGACGAAGCGCTGGCCGGGTACTGCAAGACCATCCAGGTCCAGATGAATTCGGATGGATCCGTCTCCGTCAACGACGACGGCCGCGGCATCCCGGTGGACATGCACGCCACGGAGAAGAAGCCCGCGGTGGAAGTCGTGCTCACGATGCTCCATGCCGGCGGCAAGTTCGACCACGACAGCTACAAGGTATCCGGCGGTTTGCACGGCGTGGGCGTGTCGTGCGTCAACGCGCTGAGCGAATGGCTCGAAGTCGAGGTGCGGCGCGACGGCAACGTGTACCACCAGCGTTACGAGCAGGGACGCGCGGTCACCAAGCTGGAAACCATCGGCAAGACGAAGAGCTCGGGGACCAAGGTCACCTTCTTTCCCGACCGTGCGATCTTCCCTGTGATCGAATTCAACTACGACATCCTGGCCGCGCGGCTTCGCGAGCTCGCGTTTCTGAACAAGGGCCTCGAGATCAAGCTGAAGCAGGAGGAGCCCTCGCGCGAGGAGACGTTCTGCTACAAGGGCGGCATCACGGAGTTCGTGGAGCACCTCAACAAGAACAAGAACGCCCTCCATCCCAAGGTCATCTACTTCGAGAAGGAGAAGGACAAGATCGTGGTGGAGATCGCGCTGCAGTACAGCGACATGTTCTCCGAGAACGTTTCGTCGTATGCCAACAACATCAACACCATCGAGGGCGGCACGCACCTCAGCGGGTTCCGGTCGGCCCTGACGCGCACGGTCAACCAGTACGCCAAGGCCAACAAGCTCCTGAAGGACGACTCGGAGATGATGAGCGGCGACGACATCCGCGAGGGGCTCACCGCCATCATCAGCGTCAAGGTGCCCGACCCGCAGTTTGAAGGCCAGACCAAGACCAAGCTGGGCAATGGCGAGGTAGCCGGGCTGGTGGAGGCTGTCGTCAACGAGGAGCTCGGGACCTACTTCGAGGAGCACCCCTCGGTCGCCCGGCGGATCGTCGAGAAGGGCGTCCTCGCGGCGCGCGCCCGGGAAGCGGCGCGCAAGGCGCGCGACCTGACCCGGCGCAAGGGCGCGCTGGACAGCGGTTCGCTGCCCGGCAAGCTCGCGGACTGCTCCGAGCAGGACCCGGCCCTGACCGAGCTGTACCTCGTCGAGGGCGACAGCGCCGGCGGTTCGGCCAAGCAGGGCCGCGACCGCAGGTTCCAGGCGATCCTTCCCCTCCGGGGGAAGGTGTTGAACGTGGAGAAGGCGCGGTTGGACAAGATTCTGAACAACACCGAAATCCGCACGATGATCACCGCGATCGGCACGGGCATCGGGCAGGACGAATTCAACATCGAGAAAGCGCGCTATCACCGGATCATCATCATGACCGATGCCGACGTGGACGGCTCGCACATCCGGACCCTGCTGCTGACGTTCTTCTACCGCCAGAT
>CAYQYB010000155.1:0-6315 GCA_964421535.1 uncultured Verrucomicrobiota bacterium
CGTCAAATTCCGCCCGGGCCGGCTGAACGAGCGGATGGACCGGGGCGGCCCCGGCCCGCTGCCGTTCCGGTGGCGGCGGTGACGGGGCCGGGACCGTCCCTTTCCCCTCGGCCTGGGCTTTCGAAAGGATATCTTCGCGGTTGTTGTAGAAGATTTCGACGACGACGCGGTTGGTCGTCGGCGCGTAGTAATCGCCGCGGTTCGCGAGCCCGAGACGGCGCAAAGCCATCCCCGCCTGGTTCGTGATGATGACGTGATGCGCGAAATTCTGGCGCGGCCAGTCCCACGGCCCCACCCCGGGGACTTCCCAATACGACTTCGCGATCTCGAGGTACGCGGCGTCCGGGTATTTCGCAAAAAAAGCCTTTGCCGTGTCGCGCCATCTGTGCCCCACGTAGACATCCACCGGCTCGTTCGGAATCGTGAAGGTGTACATGACATTCGTGGACGGATGAACCTTGAGTTCGTTCCACGGCTCGAACCAGCGGTCGACCAGCACCGGCGTGTTCGGCGGCAGGTGCGTGTCGAACCAGCGCGATATTTCAAAGTACGGCACCGGTTTGCCGGTCAGCTGGGTCTGCAAATATGCCGGGTACAGCGACGGCACGATCGCAATCGCGCAGAGAGCGCCCGCGGCGGCGCGGGCGGCGGACGACGGCAGCAGCGCAGCAGGCAGATAGAGGATGCCGTACGCAATCACGGCGAGGACGAACGGGAATATCCCGGACATGTAACGCGCCTCGTAGCTCGCGCCCGACGCGGTCCGCGAGAGCGCGAACAGAACGATCTGCGCGACGATGAAGTACGCGAGCCAAAGGCCCCGGGCGTCCCGCTGCTTCACGAAGGCGAACACCGCGCCGAGCAGGACGACGATCAGCCATGCGCGCGCGGGAAGCGTCCAGCCCCAGGAAAATTGTTCCACGGTCTGGATCGTGCCCGTGAACAGGTTCAACCCGCCCATGGCCGTGTTCTGGACGGCGACGTTTTTCGAGGCGCCGATCTGCTCGAGAATCGGCTTGAGGCCCCAGGGGGCGATGACAACCGGCAGGAAGACCACGGCATAGACCGCGATGATGGAGACAAGGTTCCGCGTGAACGCGGGCGACGACCTTCGGCGGTAGAGGATCAGCCCGAAAAACAAAAGACCGGCCGTTCCGCAGATGATCATGCCGGTGATCTGGCTGTAGCCGCAGAAAAAGAGCCCCAGGGCCAGGAGCGCGAGGTCCTGCCACTTGAGCGCCTCGCCCTTCCAGAGCTTCTCCACGAGGATGACCGAGGCCCAGAAGAGAAGGAAGTTGCCGAAAACCATCGTCGAGTAGAAGTACGCCTCGCGCGAGGTGGCGATGTGGAACGAGTTGACCGCCAGCAGCGCCGCGAACACGAGCCCGAACACGGGCCCGCCCAACCGGCGGCCGGCGAAGAAGGCTACCGGAACCGTCAGGATCCCGAACACGGCGAACGTCAGGCGAAGCGTGAACGGCGTGAGCTGCCAGCCGATTAGCGACAGGAAGAACTGCATGATGAACGCCGGCATCGGCATCTGCCCCGCCGCGCCGGACACCTCGAACCACTGCGTGAACAGAAGTCCCGGCGGCACGTGACGCTCGGCGAGACCCCAGAGAAGAATCGTGTCCGCCCGCAGCGCGGCCATGCCGAGGTCATAGAGCCGGAAGAAAGCCGCGACGGCCGTGATGATACCCAGCCCCACCCATTGTTGTCGTCTGGTAATCGCCATGATCTTGAGCGCCTCAGTCCTTATGGTTTTCTGTCACAAGAGAGAACCTCGTTCGCGGTCGGCAATTCAGCCGCGCTTCGAGGACGCGATCCCTGTCCTTCACTATGGAGTTGCCGAAAAGCACGAACCGCAAGTAGGCCGACATGGATATCCGCTTGGGCGGGATCTCAGGAGCTTTGAAAACCGGCAGCTGGATATCCTTCATCTGTGCGCCTCAGGCTCCGGGTTCGCTCAACAGCTGTTCATAGAGATCCTGATCGCCGAACTTGAGGCAGAGAGCATGAAACTCGGGGTTCCGCACATCCAGCTGGTTCGCCTCGATCAGCGCAACGATGTCAGCCGTGTCCTTGGCGCCCCTCCTCGGGGCATTATGCTTGAGCGCGTGCAGTTTCATGGCAATCAGGTGGTTCAAACTGGGCACCGGGAACTTCGCCTTGCCAATTTCAAGAACCCGCGATTCGGCCAGCAGAGCACCCACCGTGTCCTTGTCCACAAACAGCAGGTCCACGTCCAGCAGGCCATCCGTTGGCGAACGGTACTTGGCGAAGATCTCGTCCCGGTACACGCGGGAGTAGCCGCACGAAACCAGCAACGAATCCAGCGAAGCCAAGGCATCCGGCATACAGACGAAATCAATGTCCAGGGTCTGGCGAGACACCCCGTAGGCGTTCAGGGCCCAACCGCCGACCAGAAGAAGCCCACCCCCCTGCTTCCCGGACTCACCGGACAATCGATCAAGCACGGTCTCGAAGTTCATGACGGTCGGCAGAGTAGCAGACGCGACGGTGAAACGCAACGGAGCCAGACGGATGGTAGTGAGTCTGTTAGCCGGGTTCATCCCCATTCGCCACGCCCTTGCGGGCGCGGCTACGCTTCTGTCGTAGCCGCCGGCGCAAGCCGGTGGACTGCGAGGCAAATTGACCAACTGCCAGACGGATGCGCTTGGGAAAGCCCGCTTCGCGGAATTGACGTACATCGGCGGGGAAAGTAATGTCACCGCGAGACGAAAAATTCGCGACAAGGATGATGTCGATACCGATGATTGCGCCCCTGCCCCTCCCATACATGCCCAAGGACGGCGCGCCGTATCTCCAGAGGACGGTGTTCAACACCAGCCCCACGCACAGGAACCGGCTGGCCTGCATCGTCCGCATGCTGGAAGAGCACGAGCAGACAACGCCGCTGCGGATCCTCGAAGTCGGGTGCGGCCTCGGGAACATCGCCATCCCCATCGCCAGCCTCGGGTACAGCGTGCAGGCCATCGACGTCCACCAGCCGTCGGTCGCCGCGGCGCAGGAGCGAAATCCGTTTCCGAATCTCCAGTTCAGGCATGCCGCGGTGTCGGAGATCGATCTTCGCGAATTCGACGTGATCATCCTGACCGAGGTCCTCGAGCACGTCGCGGCGTACCGGGAGATGCTGGGCGGAATTCACGCGGCGATGAAACCGGGCGCGAAACTCATCCTGACGGTCCCGAACGGCTGGGGGCTGGCCGAACTCCTCTGCCGCCCGAGCTACGCGCTCAAGGAAACCAAGGCGGGCGCCCGCGTGGTCGGGACGATCAAGAGAATGTTGGGAACCAAGGACGTCACCACGGCCAACGAACACACGCCGCACGTGAACTTCTTCACGCTCGGCGCCCTCGACCGGCTCTTCAGCGAGCTGCGCTTCCGCGTGCTCGCGTTCCGCCGGTGTTTCGTGACATGGATCTTCTGGGAAACGCTTTTCTCCGAACGGGGCCTGCCCGATGCGCGGGCGGAGAAGGATTTCGCCCGGTCGCAGAAAACGTCCCCTGCCCTGTGCGGCTTCTGGGCGTTCGTGCTCCAGAAGGAAATTGAACAGAAACCGATGGAACCCGGTCTACCGAGTGAATAAGCCATGCGAATCCTGATGGCCACAAATTATCAGCCGCCGCACATGGGCGGGATCGAGTACGCCGCGGGCTCCCTCAAGCGCTGCTGGGAGGAGTCCGGTCACATGGTGACGTGGATCACGACGGACATCCCGCGGAACGGACAGCCTTCCGCGCCCGACAACATCCGCATCCCCGCGCTCAACGTTTTCGAGTCGTTGTTCCAGATCAACTCGCCCGTCATCAGCCCGTTCTCCGCGAAGGAGATCGAGAAAGAAGTGATGGAGCACGACGTGATCAACGTGCACAGCCTCGCGCCCGGGCTGACCTCCGCCGTTCTTCGCGCCGCGCTGAAGCACGGGCGGCCGATCGTGGCCACGCAGCACGTCGGCGTCATCCCCTTGAAGTTCACCCCGCTCAACTACGTCCAGGAGAAGGTCATCTGCGGAACGGCCAAGCGGCTGATCAGCGAGGGCGGCCTGCTGACGTTCGTCGGCAAGGCCGTGCGCGACTGGTTCGTCGAGCAGGCGAAGCTCCCCGAAGACCAGCTGTTCATGACGCCGGCGGGCATCGACCAGCACGACTTCTACTTCGTCAACGAGCAGGACCGCTACAAGTTCCGCTTCAAGTGGAAGCTCGACCAGAACCGGCTGAACGTTCTGTTCGTGGGCCGGTTCTACGAGAAGAAGGGCCTGCCGCTCCTGCAGGTCGTTGCCCAGCGCTGCCCGAGCGCCCATTTCACCTTCGTGGGCGGCGGGCCGATCAACCCCGAGCGCTGGAACCTTCCCAACGTGCAGGTCATCCCGCGTGTGTCGACGGAGGAACTGCGCGAGCTGTACGGGAGCCACGATCTCTTCATCATGCCGTCCGTCGGCGAGGGCTGGCCGGCCGTCGTCCCGCAGGCCATGGCCTGCGGCCTCGCCTGCCTGATCTCCGAGGAGACGTTCGCGGGCTACGGGCAGGATCCCCAGACGTTCCTGATCTGCCCGCGCGACGTGGACGCGATCGCGCGCGTGCTGGCCGAAGTGGCGGCCGGGCACATCCCGACGATGAACCTTCGGAAGGAGCTTTCGGACTACGCGGCGAGCGCCTGGGACTGGAAACGAACCGCGAACGTGTACCTGGACCTCTTCAACCGCGCGATCGACGCCGCCGCGCCCCTGTCCGACGAATTCCCGGAGGAGCCGTCGGACGCCGGCCCTACTTCCCCGCCTGCCGAGTAAAGACCACGTCCATGTACTCGGGCGGCTGCGCGCCGTTGAACCAGGAGAAGAGCGCCTTCGAGTTGTTGAACCCGAACTCTTTCAGGTAGGCGTACAGCTCCACGGGGTCGTACTGCTTGCTGTCGTCCCGGTCGTTCGGCACCTCGACGAGAAGCGCATCGACGGAACGGAGCATCTCGCCGAACCCCTTCAGGACCTTGAGCTCGTAGCCCTCGACATCGATCTTCAGAAGAATCGGCTTCGGCAGGGAGTTGATATCGATTCCCATCGAATCGAACCGCCGCGTCGGGACCTTGATCTCGCTCACACAGTCAGGGCGAGGTACATCCACGGAACTGCCGTAGTCGTCCTTCGCGACGTACAGTGTGCTCTCCCCGTTCACGTCGGACAGCGCCAACGAATGCACCTCGCCGATCGGCCGGCAGGCCGGGTTCGGCTCGAAGGACAGGACCTTGGGGTTGGGATAGATGAGCTGCAGCAGCTTGGTCATCTGGCTGCAGTTCGCGCCCGCGTCGATGATCGTCCGCATCGGGCTCAGGCACGCGCACGAGAGATTCCACGCCGTGGTCATGCTGTTGATGCTGGCGGGCACGTAGTCCAGGAACCGCGCGCCGTGCTTCCGGCACAGCCGGTGCCCGGACAGCAGGTGGCACATGATCCGGACGAGCCCGGACGGCGACAGGTGGTAGAACCGCACTTTCTTCAAGAGCCCGACAACGCCTGTTTTTTGTTCGCTCATGAAAACATCTTCCGTGTTTAGCTGCCGCGGAACTCGCCCACCTTGTCCTTCAGGAAATACAGCGGCCGCTTCTTGCTTTCCTCGAAGACGCGGCTGACGTACTGCCCCAGCAGGCCGAGGCAGATGAGCTGGATGCCGCCGAGAATCAGCATCAGCGCAGTGACCGAAGTCCAGCCCGGAGACACCATGTCCGGGTGGATGATGCGGCTGACGACAATGTGCAGGGCCTGCAGCGCGCCGAGAATCGAGACGACCACGCCGCCGCCCGCGATCCACCGGAGCGGCGTGCCCGAGAACGACGTCACGGCGTCCAGCGCGAGCCGCAGAGACTTCCAGACCGGGTACTTGGTTTCGCCGGCAAGCCGCGCGGCGCGGTTGTAGTTCACCGCGCACTGCGAGAAGCCCACCCAGCACGTCAGCCCGCGCATGAACCGGTGCAGCTCGCGCACCTGCTTCAACGCGTCGACCACCTTCCGGTCCACGAGCCGGAAATCCCCGGCGTTCAGGGGCACGTTGACCTTCGCAAGCCGCCGGAAGAGCTGGTAGAACGATGCCGCGAGAAACTTCTTCATCCACGTCTCTCCCTCGCGCGACTCGCGCACGGCGTACACCACCTCGAAGCCCTCGCGCCACTTGGCGAGCAGCTCCGGAATCACTTCCGGCGGGTCCTGCAGGTCCGCGTCGATGATGACCACGGCGTCGCTGTCCGCGTAGTCCATGCCCGCCGTGATGGCGATCTGGTGCCCGAAATTCCGGGAGAGCCGCA
>CAYQYB010000156.1:0-6304 GCA_964421535.1 uncultured Verrucomicrobiota bacterium
GCGCCCGGGTTGCGGGAACGCAGCATCAACAGCCATCCGACAAGTATGTAGTAGAACACGAACAGGCTCTTGTCCTGGTAATTCGTGCCTCCGTTGTAGAGCCTGCCGCTTACTACAGGGAACAATAGCGATGCCATAAAGCCCACCCAGTAGACGCTCTGCCATGCCAACGATTTGTTCCACAGCTTTGACTCGCAGAAGAAACACAAAGCAAAGAATGGCACAAACAAAAGGCTCCCCGAGAGCGTGTCGGACAGAAGAGTCATCGACTTGTGGATCATGGTCTGAACAAAGGGGCGCCCGAAAACATCGAAACCGACATTCAAACAGTTCGAAGCCCAGAGATCCAATGGCATGAACGTCAAAAAGGAAAAGACGAGTCCGAGAAGCCCTCCTGCAAACGCATATCCGACGAACGCCAGATTGCACATTGCCTTGCGGGGCAGCGAGAAATATACCGCCATCAGTATCGCGGCAACGCCGGCTGCCGACGTCGCCTTGATGAACAACTGCACTGACAGCACGAAGAAACTGAGCGCAAACAAGAAGCCATTGGAATAGACCAAACCCAGAACGAAGAATGCGAAAGACACGGTGATAAACACACCGGTAATATGATTGTAGGAAAGCGTCAGCGGACCGCAGGCGAATCCCAGATTGCTTCCAATCAACATGGCCGCGGCCAACGCGACGACGGTCAGCCTGCTGAGCTTTGTTCTCGAGATGCAGATGACGGAGTACAGCAGCAGCAGCCCGCTGATACTCTGAGCCACTAGCCGCACGATTCTCAGCCAATAGGGACTTCCATAGACGGATGCCGGCAGCAGCCAGTTGACGAACACGCCGAACCCGTGAACGTGAAAGAACCCTTCAAAAGGATTCCTGTAGGCCAGCATGTAGTAGGCCTCATCGCACGGATTGAACCCCCGATCGAGGGCCAGGTACTGCAAGACCAGGTAGCCAAGCGACAAAGCGACAATGCCGACATGAATCACGCTGGCGCCGACTCGGCCCATGTCGCTTGTCCGTCCATTCAACGATCCTGCTTGATGCGATCCCACACCAAGGAAAGTGCCGTAAACGAATCGGAAACACAATCGCAACGACGTCACACCCTTCCTCAACAACAGCCCTATAAATGCTTTGCACCCAATCATGCGGAGGGATACGGTGTGTCGGCAACATGACGGACGCATGCAAACTTTCATCGGCATCTGAAGCGGACGTGGTCATTCCGCCGCTTGATCGGGTAATTGATGCGACGGAACGCGGCCGCACCCCCGATGCTCAAGCCCGCGTGCCCGCCGCGGACAAAGCCCCGCGAGTCCGTCAAGGGAGCGAACCCGGCGCGGCGCGGGCCGACGCCAGGCCGCCGAAAGCTCCGGGCGGCAGCGCGCGAATCGACTTTGCGAACACCTTGCGCGGCTTCGCGGCGTTCGCCGTTATGATCTCCCACTACTGCGGTTTCTGGGGACCCGCACGCGATCAGATCGCGGCCATGATCACCGTGCCCGCCCTTCCGCTCGAGGCGTACGGCGTCCCGGAGTACGCGAAGATGCTGGTGGCCCTCCCCATTCTCAGCCTCCCCGCGTTCGGCGTCGCGCTGTTCTTCGTCATCAGCGGCTTTGTGATCCCGTTTTCCATGCAGAAGCTGAACTGGGCCGGCTTCACGGTGAACCGGATCTTCCGCATCGTGCCCACGTACATTGTCGGGTTCAGCCTCACGTTGTTCTCGCTGTTCGTGGGCACGCGCTATTTCTCCTGCGACTGGCCCTACAGCGCGAAGGAAGTGCTGATCCACTACATCCCCGGAATCAGGGACATCCTGTGGTCGCGGCATATCGACTTCATCGTGTGGACGCTGGAGATCGAAATGAAGTTCTATCTCCTGTGCGCGATCCTCATCTCCTGGTTCCGACGCTGTTCGATGAAGCTGTTCCTGGCGCCCGTCATCCTGTTTGCGCTCGCCCTGCTGCTCGACCGGATGATCCCCTCGTGGGAGAGGAGCAACGCGACCCTGTACCGGCTGGCCATGACGTATGTCACGTCGTCCCAGTATCTCATTTTCATGTTCATCGGTTCGGCGTTCCACTACCTGTACCGCGGCAGGATTACCCCCGAAAAAGCCTACCTCGGCATCGGCGGGCTGTTTGCCCTGTTCTGCATCCACGGGTGGGCAGGTCCGTATTCGAGCAACCTCGGGATTGCGTGGAGCTACGGCTTCGCCGTCCTGACCTTCGCGTTCGCCTACGCGTATCCCAAGTGGTTTAAGGCGAATCCCTTGTTTGATTTCTTGGCCGACGTCAGCTACCCGCTGTACGTGATTCACGCCATCAGCGGCTTCATGGTCCTCCGGATCTTGGCGAACCTGGGACTTCCCGCCTGGCTCACGATGATTGTGACGATCAGCGGATGCCTGTTCGTATCGTGGATCCTTCATGTGCTCGTCGAGCACCCGACCCAGATGCTGGGCAAGCAGCTCGGACTGAAACTCACCGGCAACTCGCTCTCCAAAGCGGCGCCGCGGCAGGCTTGATCAGCCCGGAACAGGGGCAATCCGCCGGGCCGGAGTTCCCACGTAAATGCCGGATTCCGTGATGTCGCTAACGACCGTCGCGCCGGCCCCGACGATCACGCTGGAGGCGATCTTGATCCCGTCGATCACCGTAGCGCCCGCGCCGATCATCACGAGGTCTCCTATGCTTGTGCGTCCGCAGATCGTCACGTTGGGCGCGATGTGGTTATGGGACCCGACGCGGACTTCGTGCTCCACGATGCAGCCCGTGTTCAGGATGGTGTTCTCCCCGACCACGGCTTCCGGCCCGATGTAGACTCCATACCCCACGGTGGTCCCCTTCCCGATCTTGCTGAGATGGCCGACGTAGGCCCGCATCGAAATCAGGGGATCCATGTGATCGTGGCTCAGCACCTCGAAGACCTTCTTGCGCTGGAGATTGTCGCCGATCGTCACCAGCGCGCGGTACTCTCCCGGGAATTCGGCTGCCGGCACCACGGGAAATCCCAGCACGGTCTCTCCCGCGCGCGCGTTCCGGTCCACGAACGTGATTTTCGCCGCCGGATCGTTCGACAGGATGATCTCCGCGATGCTGCGGCCGTGCCCGCCGCAGCCGAACAGGAAAAACGGAACGCCCGGGCTCATTTCGCCCCCTTGTAGTAGTCGCGCACGGCCGCGGCGATCTCCTGGATCTGGCCTTGGCTCAGCCGCGGCCAACTCGGCAGGTTGATCCCGCGCCGGGCAATGTCCTCCGCCACCGGATGGCTTCCAAAATGAACGGCGTACATCGGCATCGTGTGCACCGGGTAGAACACCGGCCGCGTCTCAATGCCCCGGTCCAGCATGAAGTCGCGCAGCGGATCGCGATCCTCCGCGTTCTGAACAAGGATAGAGCACATCCAGTAGGAATGAAACACGGACGGGCTCTCCTCGTGCACCGAAACGGGAAGGCCTTTCAGGGCTTCCCGGTACCGCCGAACGACCTCCCGCTTCATCTCCACGATGGCCTCGAACCGCTCCAGCTGCGCGAGACCGATAGCCGCGCAGATATTGGTCATGCGGTAGTTGTAGCCGACGACGTCGTGCCAGTACTCCCGGTCCTTGGCGAGCCCCTGCCCCTTGAAATGAACCGCGCGCTCGAACAGCGTGTCGTCGTTCGAGACCACCATGCCGCCTTCCCCCGTCGTGACGGTCTTGTTGCCGAAGAAGCTGTACGCCGCGATCTGCCCGAACGAGCCAACGTGCTTGCCTTTGTAGCGCGAGCCCATGGCCTCGGCGCAGTCCTCGAGCAGCAGCAGGCGATGATCGTTGACGATCTGCAGCAGCGCGTCCATGTCGCAAGGATGCCCGTAGAGGTGAACGGCCATGACCGCGCGCGTCTTCGGCGTGATCTTCCGCTTCACGTCTTCCGGGTCCATCTGCCAAGTGCCCGGCAGGGAATCGACGAAGACCGGCGTCGCGCCGCAGTAGACGATCGCGTTGACCGACGCCACGTAGGTCAGCGTCGGAACGATGACCTCGTCGCCCGGGCCCACGCCCAGCGCGAGAAGCGCGAGGTGGATGGCCACCGTTCCGTTGGAGACCGCGGCGGCGCGCCGCACGCCCGTCACTTCCGCGAAGCGCTGCTCGAACTTGTGCAGGAATTCCCCCTTGGACGAGATCCAGGTCGAGTCCAGGCACTGGTCGACGTACTTCTTCTCATTCCCGCTGAGGTCGGGCTGGTAAACGGGAATCCTGATTGTTTTCTTCATGTTTTCTTCTCCTTGATCATCCGGTCGAAAAGTTCCAGATACCTGTCCGCAGCGTGCGCCCACGTGTACGTGCCCATCCGCTCCCTCGATTGCCCGGCCAGCGCGAGAGCCTTTGCGGGATCCCTGAGGATCGTGCCCAGCGCCAGGGCGATGCTTTCGGGCGACCTCGGGTCAAAGAGCTCGGCGTGGACGCCCAGTACCTTCACGTGCTCGACGAAGCTCGGGATGTTCGACATCGCCACCGGCCGGCCCTTGGCCCACCCTTCCAAGCCCGGGCCGTTCCCCGCCTCGTAGAGCGAGCTCGATACCATGACCGCGGCGGACTCGATCAGCGCTTCCATGTCGCGATGAGACACGTATCCCAGCCCCAGCACGTTCGGCCGGTCCGCGCCGCGGACCATCCCGATCCGGCACGCCGCGCCGCGCACCTGTTCCGTGTAGGGGCCGGTCAGGACCAGCTTGGCGGAGAGCCCCTGCTCGGCCAGCAGCGCCACGGCGGCAATCAGCGGACTGATGTTCTTGTGCGCGTGGAGATTGCAGGGGTAAAGGATGTACGGCGCTTCAAGACCATGGCGACCGAGGACCGCCGCGGCGTCCGCCCCGTCCCCGGCGTTCGCGGGGATCATCGGCGGCACGCGGATGATCGTCGCCCTTCCCCCGTGATCAGGATAGAAGCGGGCCAGCTCTCCCGCCATGAAATCCGACGTCACGATCGGGTACGTGCCGGCAAGCCATCGCGGAGTTTCGCGTTCAACAAGTTCCTGCTGCCAGGGGAAGAGCGCGGGGAAGCCGCCGAAGAAGTACTTGAAGTTGAAGTCGTGGAACACGGCGGCGGACGGACAACCGGTCGCCGGAAGAACAAAAAGAAACGGCCACGGGAAGAGCGCTGCGTCCGAGCCCGACGTCTTTCTCCCTATTTCGTTCCCGAAATCGCCGGACAACCGGCTCGGCAGCCACCGCAACCCGGCTTGAAAACGCCCCTGCGCATAGCGCACCGCAGAGGCCGTCGAGCGAAGCCCCGGAATCCCCTCCTGGGTGAAACGCGTGGACACCAACTCGACCAGTTCCAGATCATGCGCGCGCGCAATCTCTTCCCACTCCTCGCGGACGAACAGCGCGCGCGGCGCAAGAAGTCGAAGCTCAAGGGACGGACGCTGTTTCTTCAGCGCCGGGATCAGGCAGCGGAGAAATCGGCTGCCGCCGCCCAGGTTCCCCACCGGATCTATGATGCTAAATTTCATGGTGCCTGTTGAACCGCGCGGATGACAGCCCAGTATTCCCGCGCGACATCCTCCCAGCTGCGTCGCTGCCGGATCCACTTCTGCGCGCGCTCCGCCATGGCGCGGCTCTCGGACATGTTCCCAAGAGCCCGCAAGACGGCTTCGGCGATCGAGTTCTCGTCCTGCGGATCGAAGAAGCAGCACAGGTCCTGCCGATGGTCATATTGCTCCTGGATCTGGGGTATGTCGGAGCATACGACGGGGATTCCCGCATACGCCGCTTCCATCGCCGGACCGCATCCACCCCCCTCGAACAGCGTGGGACACACCGCCATGCTCGCATTGCGGAGCAACACTTGCAGGGAAGCTTTGGGAACCGTGTCGGTGAACACGATGTCGATATCCTTGCCGGCCGATTCCACCAGCGATGCGAGTTCATGCCACCGGGGCTGCTTGTTGCCGGAACATACCAGCTGGACCCGGGCACTCGATTTCTTCTGAACCTGCACCCAGGCCCTGATCAGACGCTCGTGGTTCTTGTGAAGAATCGTGGTCGAACTTGCCCACAGCGCGTACGGCTTCCTAACCCCGAGGCCGGCGAGCACGGCCGCGTCGGACGCGCCGTCGCCAGCGGGCGCCAGATCCATGATGTGCGGAAGGCGGATGACTGTCATCTTCTTCGGGTCGGCGCCCAGAAACTTGACCGCCGAGTCCTTCGTGAAGTCGTTGTGGACGATGATGTGGCGCGCCTCGCGGGCCAGCTCCGGAAGTGTCGTCCGGCACATCTTCAGGGAGTGGTCATTCCAGGCCTCCGGAAA
>CAYQYB010000157.1:0-6259 GCA_964421535.1 uncultured Verrucomicrobiota bacterium
ATCCGGGCCCCCGGGTCCAGCCGCAGCGCCGCGCCGAGAGTGGCGAGCTTGTCGGGTGTGATCGGGTTATGGATGCGGTGCGCGCTTTCGGTGATGTTGAATATCCGTGGAATGTCCATTTTGGAAAAGCTCCTTTATCCCGGGACGATCACGCGGTCTGGCCCAGGATCACAACATAATTCTTGCCGTACTTCTCCGCGCACTTCGGGCAGGTCGTGTACCACATGAACATCTTCCTGATCGTTGTCTTGCGGCCGGCGGCGAACGCCTCGAAGTCCTTGCACCACTTGCCGGTGTCCTTGAACGGCCCCTCGTACACCTTGCTCAGAAACTCGCCGCTCAGCGTCACATTGTTCGCGCCGGGTATCTCCCGGTCCACGGCGAGGTACAGGTCCATGTTCCACTTCGAGGTGTGGTCCGACAGGCCCATGTTGTCCGGCATCACGGCTCCGGCGGCCCTGACCGCCGCATCCAGCCGCTTGATCACGGAGCCGAAGTTCATCGGCATGTACATCAGCGTGAAGACGCGGTCCTTGATGAACCGCTTGTCCTTCCACGCGAACGTCTTATCATCCCACGGCGCGGGGTCGAATTTCGGGCAGCATTGATCGGCATTCATACAAACCTCCTGTTGCGGACGCGAAGGATAGCACTCGATGATGCAGAAGACGAGTAGACGCGCTCGGAAAGAGCGCGTCTACTCTGTCTTGCCGCCGCCTCATCCTTGCGTGACGCGCAGCGCTTCCTCGAGGGTGGTCACACCCGCCACGGCCCTTCGCACCGCCGCCGCGCGAAGCGACTCGCAGCCCGCGGCCTGCGCCGCGGCCGCGATGTGCCCGGCGTTGCCGGACATGACCGCCGCCTTCACGGCATCCGTCACGTCGAGCACCGAGAACACCGCCTCGCGCCCTCGATAGCCCGTCTTGTTGCAGGCGTCGCAGCCGCGTCCCGCGTACAGAACGGTGTCGGCGGGCAGGCCGGCGCGCTCGAGCGTGCCGCGATCGGGCGTGTGCTTCTCCCTGCACTTATCGCACACGCAGCGGACAAGCCTCTGCGCGACGACGCAGCAGACCGTGTCCTTGACCAGGAACGGCGGGATGCCCATGTCGATCAGGCGCACCAGCGCCGCCGGCGCCTCGTCCGTGTGCAACGTGCTCAGCGCGAGATGCCCGGTCAGCACCGACTGGATCAGGATCTCGGCCGTCTCCCGGTCCCGCACTTCCGCGGCCATGATGACGTCCGGGTCCTGCCGGAACGCGCTGCGGAGAGCGCGCGGAAACCCGACGCCCTGGTCGGGCCGTATCTGGACCTGGTTGATCCCATTGATCAGATACTCGATCGGGTCTTCCACGGTCACGATCTTGCGCTGAGCCGTGTTGATTTCGGCGAGGGCGGCGTAGATCGTCGTCGTCTTGCCGCAACCCGTCGGGCCCGTCACGATGATGAGGCCGGTCGGCCGTTCCAGCTTCGAGCGGATGAGACGGAGCTGGCCGGGCTCAAAGCCGAGGCGGTCGAGCGTCGCGTTGACCATGCCGGGCACGAGGCACCGCATGGTGACGACTGGACCGTGATGGCTTTCCATCGCGCTCAGCCGCACGTCGACCTCGCGGCCGACGGCGTCCGTGACGAACCGTCCGTCCTGCGGCAGCGGCTTCTCGAGGTCGAGCGCCGCCCACCGCATCGCCTCGCGGGCGACGCGGACGCCGAGTTCGGACGGCATCGGGTCCTTCTCGCGGAGCACGCCGTCGACGCGGAAGCGCACGCGCATGCGCGCGGAGCCGGGCTCGATGTGGATGTCGCTCGCGCCCTCGGCAATGCCGGCGGCCAGGATTGCGACGAGCATCTCGCGTTCGCCGGGAGCCACCGCGCGGCTTGCCGGGCCGGCGGTCTCGACGGCGTCACGAAGCGCGGACCAGTCCTTGAACCCATACTGGAGCGCGACGACGTGCTGGACCTCCTGGAGGGAAAGGTCCGCGCCCAGGATCGCCTCGTCCGGGCTGTCCGCGAAACGGACGTGGAGCCGCAGGACGGGGCACACCGAGGCATCGCCCGACTTCACAGCCTTGAGGAGGTCCTTGGCCTGCTTCTTGAGCTGTTCGAGGCTGGGCCTGACAGGGAGCGTGAGGATCGAGGCGGTGGGATAACGTTGCGTGGTCATGATGCTCTCCTTCCTCTCTCCAGCCCGGCGCCTGCAATCTCAGGCAGAGAGAAAGTTAGCGATCATAACCGTCCGTCTGCTCTGTTTTTGAAGGATGGGCTCAGCCCTTCACGCAGGCGAGCAGGCGTTCCTCCGACGCCACTACTATCTTACACCAGCCCGGAGGCCATGTTAACCCGGATATCGTGCAAGGATTCGCTCAATATCCGCCCTCCGGGCTTCGACAGCATAACCAGTTGTCGCTGAAGCACTTATATGTTCATGTTCAGCGCCATCCCTACCCCTGCACCGCGTCATTCGATGGCGCTCTTTTTTCCGTTCACCCGGCCCCGCCTTAGCTTCCTTCGTTACCTTTTGTTCAGAATCTTCGGCTCGACCGGAGGCCTCGCCCTACCATCTGCGCCTATCTGCGTGTTCTGCGGGCAATCTTCCTCCCGATGACATCCGCGGTTTCTCTTCCTGTTCGCATCATTCGCGGGCACCTTCCGCAGGCTGTTAATAACTTTCGCGCCTGAAAAACCGGGTTTCACCTTTACACAAAATCACCCGGAGTGTTACATACGACAGCAACCAAGGAGCGTCGGTGCTTTCTCGCGCGAGCAGACTTCTGACGTGTGCCCTCTTTTTCTGCATCGTCCTCACCGCCTCCGCCCAATGGATCACCCAAACCATTTCGCTCCGCCCCGGCTGGAACGCGGTCTATCTCACGGTCAGCCCGGAGCCCGCGGACTGCGACAGCGTGTTCGGCGGCTATCCGGTCGAGACGGTCTGGATGTGGAACAAGCGCTTCTCGCCGGTGGAGTTCCTCGAGAGCCCCGATGAGCTGCTGCCCCGCAACCCGCACTGGCTGGTCTGGATCCCGTCGTCCGAGCCCGAGTCGTTCCTGACCACGGTCTTCCGACTCGAAGCCGGCGGAACGTACTTGGTCAAAGTGGACACGAACGCCTCCCCGTTTTCCGTCTCCATCAAAGGACAGCCGGATGCGCCGTCGATCGACTGGTACCCGCACGCGCTGAACCTTGTCGGCTTCCCTGTCAACCCCGTCGCGCCGCCGACGTTCGGCAGCTTCTTCTCGCACGTGGACGGCGTGGACACGGACCTCGGCCAGGACAACCAGCTGTTCGAGCTGGACGCGCAGGGGCGCGGCCGGGTCATCGCGCGGCCCGAGCGGACGAACCTGCACGCGGGCGTGGCGTACTGGATCAAGTGCCGCGGCGACATGGACTACAGCGGGCCGATCGCCGTGACCCGTGGCGGGCTGGACTTCGGCCGCGTGCTGAAGGAGCAGGACTTCACGATCCGGAACGTGTCCACGGCTTCGACGTACACCGTGATCGTCGCGCAGGAGGCCTCCGAGACGCCGCCGGCGGGCCAGCCGGAACTGGCCGGCGCGGTCCCCCTCGCCCACCTTTACAAGGACTCGGCGAGCAACGCGCTTTCGTGGGGCAGTATGGCCACCGGGAACCTCTCGCGCACCTTGGGCCCGGGCGAGAGCTGGCTCGTTCGCTTCGGCGTCCTACGCAACAACGCCGCGCCATACACCCCGTCCGGCACGAACGGCGCGGCCTACCAGAGCATCCTGAAGATCACTGATTCCGGCCAATCCATTCTCCTGCGCCTCCCCGTCGTCGCCGAAACCGAGGATGTTCACATCCCGCCGCCCGGCCCGGGCGACGAGTTGGACCAGCACCACCCCAACGAAGGACTCTGGGTCGGGCGCGTGCTCCTGAACGAAGTCAGTTGTCCCGCGTATACCTCCAATGAACTTCTGCCCACGGCCTCCACCCTGCCGTTCCGACTGATGCTGCACGTTGACGGAAACGGGCAAGTCAAACTGTTGCAACATGTTACATTTGCATGGATCGGTAGTGAGACGAACGGGGGCTTTGAGCTCTACTCGGACGATTCCGCCGTCGCGACGAACGCGACGGAGGTGAACCGGCTGTCGTCCGTCGCGTTCCCGATCATGGGCCCGATGACGATCACGAACGTGCTGACCAACGCGGTCACGACCGGGCTGACCAATCTCCTCGGCTGCGTGGTGACGACCGGCTACGACGATCCGACGAATCCGTTCCTGCACAAGTACCACCCGCTCCACGACAACAAGGACTGGGACTTCAATCTGTACTCGAACGCGGTCGAGACCTTCGTCATCGAGCGCGACATCGTGCTGGACCTGACCGGCAACTCCTTCACGAACGGCGCGGCGCATCCGTACTGGGGCATCGACGAGATCGGCGGCATCTACCAGGAGACGGTGCTGGGCGTCCGCCAGCAGCCCATTTTCGTGAGAGGCGTGTTCACCCTCGAGCGAGTCTGCGCCCTCGGCGAGCTGCACTGATTTGAGCGTAATAAAATAGGAGCGAAGACATGAAAACTTGGAAAACCGGGTTGAGCATCCTGCTGCTCTCGTGGGTCGTCTGTGCGGTCGCGCCGGCCGCGTTCGCGGACAACGTCCCCTCCGTCATCAACTACCAGGGCAAGCTTTTCGACCCGGCGGCCGGCGGCGGCGCCGGCGCGGCGATCACGGGCGTCCAGCAGGTAGAGTTCCGCATCTGGGACGCGCTCACGGGCGGCACGGTGATCTGGGGCCGGCGTTTCCCCGTCAGCTGCACGGCTGACGGCACGTTCAATGTCCTGCTGAACGACGGCGGCACCTGGCTCAGCGGCGTGACGAACAATCTGCGCGACGCGTTCGCGGGCGAGGACCGGTATCTCGAGCTGACGGTGCAGGGTTACGGCACCGCGATCAGCCCGCGCCAGCAGCTCGTCAGCGCGCCCTACGCGATGCACTCGGCGCACGCTTCCGAGGCGCAGACGGCCGCCACAGGCTTCACGGTGAACCAGGGGCTGACCGTTTCCAGCGGCGGCGCGAACATCACCGGCGTCGCCACCCTCCAGAGCAATCTCACGGTGCACGGCACGACAACGCTCAGCAGCCCGCTGACGGTCAACAGCTCGGCGACGATCACCGGGGCTCTGACCGTGGACGGGAACCTGACCGTGGTCACGCCCTCGACGATCAACGGCTACGGCACCGTCCCGATCGGCGGCATCCTGATGTGGTCCGGCGCGACCAACGCGATCCCGGACGGCTGGGCGCTCTGCGACGGCGGCACGCACGAAGGCCACGTGACCCCGAACCTCCGCGACCGGTTCATCGTCGGGTCCGGCACGTCGTACACCAACGGCCAGACCGGCGGCGAGGTGTCGCACACCCTGACCCCGACCGAGATGCCCGCACACGGACACGACACCAGCGTCAAGACGGTGGGCTATGCCGCGTCATGGAACGACCACCACGAAGCCATCGGCGCGCCGAGCCAGAGCAGGAACAACGGAACCGAGACGCTCACGATCGCGCACGCGGGCGGCAACGCGGCGCACGAGAACCGGCCGCCGTTCTACGCGCTGGCGTACATCATGCGGGTGAAGTAGCCGATCTGAAACAGCGACATGACGCGGAACGAACATAGTTTTCCAACGGCCGAGAGCGTCCAGACAGACCCACCCCGGCCTACGGGCACCCCTCCCGGGAGGGGAACGCTCGCGAGTATCCCCTCCTTGGAGGGGTGGCCGATAGGCCGGGGTGGGTTAAGCGTATCGAAGAACAAGAAAGCGGGATTTTTTCCAAGGGTTGGAAAAATGACCCGTAATTTTTCCAATGTTTGGAAGCTTTTCGGCGCGGCGCTCGCGCTGGCCTGCGCGGCCGCGGTTTCCGCGCCGGCCGCGCAGACGCCCCAGCTCACCACGATCTTCGGCAGCGTCTGGAGCTGTCCGCACCCGGGCGCCCTGTACACGAATTACTACCTCTACGGCGTGGGCTCGCCGGCGTACGGCGGCAACACGCGGACGAACTACCAGGTCAACGCGTCGTCCGGCGCCACCAACATCGTGGTCTACCGCTCCGGCACCGGCGGCATCGTGCTGGTGCAGTCGGCGTACGGCCAGCCGGTCGAGTCGGCCGTGGCCCAGTACCAGCTCGGCGACGTGATCCCGTGGCCGTCGTCGATCGTGTCGACGAACGTGCCGCCGATCGGGTTCGTCCCGGTGAAGGTGGGCAACAACGCGACGGCGTACTACCAGAGCACGAACCCG
>CAYQYB010000158.1:0-6200 GCA_964421535.1 uncultured Verrucomicrobiota bacterium
GGGGATCTGCGCGAAGGGGTTGTCGCGGTGGAGTCGCCACATCTTCTCGGCGGTGGCGACGGCTTGTTTGACGGTTTCGAGTTCGACGGGTTTCGCGCCGGCGTCTTCGCGGATGTAGCCGGTGACGATCTCGATCATGTCGAACGCGCCGAACCGGTTGGCGGCGTCGGCGATCTCTTTCATTGCTTCGGGTCCAGAGCCGTTGAAGTTCAGGTCGGCGATGAAGGGTTTGATGTCTGCCGGCCGGATCTTCTGTTCGTCCAGGTCGAGGATGGCTATGGCGCGGCGGATGACCTGGGCGCTTTGGAACCAGCTCTTCTTCCGCATCTGATCGAAGAGGCCGGGGAGCGCGGTGAGCAGGACCGTTGCGCGCGTCTCGTTCAGGATGACCTTGATCATGTTGAGGGAGTCCGGGCCAAGGGCGTCGCCTTCTTCTACGGCGATGACGAGCGGGGTGTCCCGGAGCGCGCTGAGGCCGTTGATCGCGCGGATCATGGCGCTCTCGACGTCCTTGATGGACTTCCAGGGGCCGTGATCGCCGCAGGCGCGGCAGACGTCCGAGCAGCTGGCGTAGTAGCTGTAGTGCCAGCTCGGAAGCGAGACAACTTTGAGGCCCTTGTACTTCAGGATGACCTGGTCGCAGAGGGCGCTCTTGCCGCCGCCCTGCTGAGCCAGGTAGATCACCAGGCGTTTGCAGTCGGTGCGCTCGCCGGCGGCTTCGATGGCGACGAATGCGGCCTTGAAGACGTCCAGTTTGTGGAAGGGTTTAAGGGACGGCTGCTGCCGGCGGTTCGATGCCTGGAGGGCCTCGATCTGGCCAAGGATGCGCTTGCAGGCTTCGATGTGCTGGTCGGGCCGGCCGGTGTAGTCGTCCTTGAGAAGGTGCCGCCACGTTGAGTCCGAGAATTCGTTGAGGATGAAGCGGCGGACGAATTCGGCCTCGGTGGTGATGCCGAGTTCTCCGCGCTTCTTGGCGAGGCGGGCGACGACGTCCGCCTGCTCCGGGGTGAGATGCCTGACCGGTCGTTTTACACTCATGCTGCTGCACTCCTTTCCGCTGGCTGTTTTGTCACGCTGGCTGCTTCTGCTTCTTCAACAGGCGATTGACGACGTCGACGCGGCCGTGGCGATCGCTCCGGGCGCGGGCGGATTCGATCCGGCCTTCGGCTTCCTGGATGGCGTCGCCGATGCGTGTTGCGCGATCGTAGGTCAGAGACCGGCCGCGATCGTGAGGGGCGCTCGGCTGCTCCAAGGCGTTGTCAACCGTATCGCGGTTCGTGCCCCCTGCCGCCACTTGGTCGGCCGGTCTCTGACTCAAAGCGGATGGCTGGATCTCCACGATGGCCGGATCGAGCGCGGAGAGTTTCTTCCGGTTTTCCTTGTGGCGCGAGACGGCCTCCTGCGTTGTGAGGCGGTGCGTCTTCTTGAGCCCGTCGTGGATCTGATCGATGACGCGGCGCGTCTGCTTAATCTCCTGGCGGGCCTCGGATGAGAAGACGTCCGGTGTCTTCGTGCAGGGAAGTGTTTCGAGATACTCGCCGTCGTTGGAAAGGATGTGGATGCACTCGGTGTAGTTTCGGGAGCGGACGTAGAGAACTTTCTGGCCGACCTGATGGAGGCAGACGCGGCTGTCGGCGTGCCAGAACCGGTACTGCTCGCCTTCGATGGTGATGGTGATGCCGTCGGGCGTGACGGTGGCTTCGCCGCGCTTCGAGAGGATGATGGCTTCGAGCTCATGAGGTACACGCTCCGGCATGCCCCATCGTGAGCAGCGGTAGGCGAATTCCTCGTCAGGCGAGCGGCTCACTTTGTCGTAGCGAAGAACGTGAGCGGGCTGAGGGCTTCGGGAACATTCGGCCGACTCGTCGGCGCTATGAGACGATTCGACGTGGATGTTTCTCAGCCCGCTCATTTTCAAGTTCATTGATACGAGTCCTCCCACACGCCTGGCGCTGTCTCGACGATCGTGACCTTGCCGTGCCCCTGATAGTCGTGACCGCGTTCGGCGTTGTGCAGTTTGATTGCGTCCGTGAAGAGCTTCCGGATCTGGCTGACCCAAAGGATTCCGAGGTCGAGGTTGAGGCGGCGATCGAAGGCCATGTCGATCTGCGCGAGTTTCTCCGCTTGGTCGAGGAGCGTGCGCGGGGCCGGCTTCTGGCCGTTTCCGGTCCAACCGAGCGAGGCGGGCTGGTTCGCGTACTTGTTGCCGCGCTGGCCTTCCAAGGTTTGGATGGCGAGATGCAGGCAGTGCATAAGCGATTCGATGACGGCCTTGCCCATCCAGTGACCCTTGCCTTCATCGCGCGGCGCGCCGTCGAAAAGGATCTCGGCATCCATGCCGGTGCGGATTACGGAGATCCGGCCTTCGGACACGCGCTCCAGAATCTTGCCAGATGCCGGCGACAGCGTGAGGGTGCCGCGCTCGTAGACGAGCTTCGTTGTGCCGTCCATGCAGAGACCGCAGACTCGGAGGGTGTAGAGCGTGAGCTCGTCGATGTCCGCGGCGGTGAAATCGGTGGCCGGACGGATGATGAACGCGGGGATGAAGCGACTGCCGGCCTCGTAGGCGATGTAGGCTTTGACCTGGCAGGCGTAGCCGGTGAGATCATCGATGCCGATGATGTCCAGGCGGACGTCGTCGAAGACGTACATCTCGCCGGGCTTCAGGTTGCTATAGTTCATCCGGATGGAGGGCATTGCCGTGACGGCCGCGGCCTTGCCCTTGTTCCCGCGGATGCGCTTCGCGCCCTTCGGGGCGTAGCGGTACAGCGTGCCGTCGCAGATCGGAAAGACGGGGGCCTTGTCCGGGAGCGGAAGATCGGGGTGATTGATCCCCCACCATTCCTTCCAGGTGCCGAGGCCGGCGACGGGCTTTCCATCAGCCCACTCGCGCTTCAGATCGTTGAAGACGGGGGTGTTGTTGACGACGCCTGGCAGTGTGCAGCGCCGGTGAATCTCGCGGATCAGTTCGCCGGGGATCTTCCGGTTGCTGCCCTCGTACTTCGGGAACAGCGCCTGAATCGACATGCCGAACTTCGACCAGCGGTAGTACTTCTGAATGATCCCATCCTCGGAGAGCGGGAGCACGCGGACGCTTCCGCGCCCATCCGGAAGCAGGCGTCCGGCGTGCTTCGCAACCATCGCGGCGGCGCTTGCCCGGACGCTGGTCCCCGACTTGATCAGTCCGTGCATCTCGAACAGGATCTCCTGCAGGGCGTTCACTCGCGCCTTCTGCCAATCCTTCAAGCGGCCGAGCTGTTCGAAGTTGTTCATGGCGTTACTCGATCTTCATCAGGCCGAGGGATAGAGCCGTTTCACGCATGGATGTGGCCAGCCGGGTCAGGTCCTTGCCGTTGATCGCGTCCTTGTGGTCGTCGACGCGCGCGAGAAGCGCGACGACTTCATCAGTCCAGGCGGTGGCGTCGTGCTCGGCGTCGACTACGGCGTCGCCGGTACGCTTCGCGAGGCGTTTTCGGGCGCGCTCGGACTTGGTGTTGCGCGGCTTGAAGATGCCGAGTTCCCGGCCCAATTCGGTGAAGGTTTTCCCCTCGGTGATCTCCTGAATCATGGGCGCTATTCGCTGAATGTGATTTTCTGTAAGGTCCGATGGCCTCGTTCCTTCCAGCAAATGTCTCACCGTTGAGACTTTTGATTCCTGCAGCTCGTGCATCTTGCCGGCGATCTGCATGTAGCGCTTGCCCGTCGGCCTGGAGATCGGCTTGAGGTGCTTCCTCTGCCACTTGTCAAACTCTCCGTGCGGAAGGCGCGCCTTCTCGTTGAGCAGGATGAAACCGCAGGCGAGCGCGCCGACGGCAAACATCTGAGAGCCCTGCTGCGTCATGCGGTGGGCCTGCAGGACGTAGTTCGCGGCGAGGCGCGACTGCTCGGAGTCCGCTGTGTTCGGATCTTCGGGCGGAAGAACTTCGACGGTTTGCTTTCGGTTCGTCATGCCGGCACCGCCTTCTCGATGAAGAGGCGTTCGAAGGCGTTGGGCTCGCGGCCGAAGTAGGCCATCTCGCGAGGGATCGCCATATCGCAGTCGGCGATCTGGATGAGGTCCTGGTCGAGGCCGATGACGAAGTTCAGGTAGCGCTGAACCTGCTCGTGACCGTCGGCGCGCCAGTTGCTCTCGGTGTAGAGAAGCGCGCGTGCCTGCTTGATGTACATCCGGCACATGGTCAGATCGTGCCGGTTGAAGCAGGTCCGCGCCTTGAAGATCAGCCGGCCGGCTTCATTGACTGCGGGTTTGTTGATCTCGATCATCGCTGGTCTCCTTATGTTTTCGCGCTGGGCATCGTGAACAAGTGTTGCTGCACCTTTTCCCAGTACGAAAGCGTTGAAGCCTTGTGCGCGCCTTGAGGTCCGCCGTTCCAGATCCTGGCGCACCGTTCAGGTGTCGCGGATGGACCCGCGTAGTGAAGGAGGTATAGCGTGCAGATCATCCTGGCCCGGTCAGGAAGAAGCGCGTCCGCGTGAATGAAGTCGGTGCCGTAGATGTTGTTCACATCGTCGATGACGGCTTCGTGGATCTGGAGGCATCCGAGCGCGGCACCGCCATCACCTATCGCGTCTGCGGAGCCGCCGCTCTCGACAACGATCAAGGCGGAAATGAGTTGAGGCAGGAAGTTCATCAGGCTGCACCCTCCTTGCGGGACTCCAGAAACTTGACGAGGTCGGTTCTGAAGATTCGATACATCGCCTTTTCATCCGGCTTCGTGGCGATGTTGAAGGCAGGAAGCGCGCCGACGTAGATCAGGTTGTAAACGTGCTGCTCTGTGCAGAGGAGAAATCCGGCGATCTCGGAAACAAGAAACTTCTCTCGGGTGACGGGAATGCGGTCGATCGCCTGCTGGACCGACTTCGCGTCGCTGAAGAGCTGTAGCTGTTCAACCTTTGACACGAGACCTCTTGAGTGTTCTGTACTTCTTCAACAGGCGGGGCGATGAACGCTCCCCTTTCAGAACAAGCCGAAGATGCTGGCGGGTGACCCCGAGGAGAGCCGCGTCTTTCTTAATGCCCAGGATGCGATTCTTCCAATTGGCATTTACAGGCGCTGAGGTAACGGTTACCATACCAGTATAGATATTCCCGAAACGGAAAGGCGTCAATACCAAAATGGGAATTTCTGAGACGTTCGCGGAGAGGCTCAAAAGCCTCAGGGGAAAGCTGTCACAGACCGCTTTTGCGCGGCTATTGGGAATCGAGAATCCCCCCACGTATCAAAGATATGAAAAGGGGCGGATTCCCGATGCGGAGATTCTGTGCCGGATCGCTTCCCAATTCGGGGTAAGTGTTGACTGGCTTCTTGGCGTCAGCCAGGAGAAAACAACTCCGATGGTCGTGAGGGAAGGACAGGCGCATTACGGCGCGGCGATGAACCTTCAGGAAATTGTGACACAACTTTCGAAGATCACCGGCCGGTCTGAGGACGACGTGAGAAAAAAGATAAGCGAATTGATCACGGAGGGGCTATGAAGAAGATAATCGCTTGTTGCGTGTTGCTCTATTCGATATGCGCCAGCGCCTTTGGACCGTGGGCAACGACAGGGGAGATGACGACGGAATCTTTTTTCGTTTCGTCATCAGAGTGGAAAGTGGTGTGGGACTTGAGCCCTTCAGATAGAGGGTCCGCATGGATCTCTGTTAACGTCCACGATAAAGCGGACGGCGGCCTCATTGAAAGTGCTTCCGCAGAGATCTCCGGAAAGGGTCAGACCATCATTCACAGATCCGGGCAGTTCTATCTCACGATCTCGGTCATCGGATCAGCAAGGGTGTGGACCGAGTAGCCCAAGTCATGAAGCGAAAACTCGCTTTCTTTGGGGCCGCCGTCCTAAGCATCGCTTTGCTCGGCTGCGAGCTGGGGTCAATCGACTCCGTTTCTCCATCGGCCGATTCAGGCTCAACAAATTCTGCCGCTACAACTGTGTTGATCTGCGAGCATCAGCCTCTCAGCGGATGCTGTTCCAGTCACGGGGGGGTGAGCACAAACGCAGACGGATGCGTCGACGTTGACGTGAGGACGGGGCGCGTCATGTGTAACGACGGAACCGTCAGCGACACCTGCGTCCCCTGAGCAATTTCACTTCGAGTCAATCTACCCAACCCACTTTTGCGGCTTCGGTTGATCACGCGCTAACGTAGCGCCTGATGAACCGGTATGCTGCACCGTCATCGCTGGCACGGCGCGCGGTCCCTTG
>CAYQYB010000159.1:0-6187 GCA_964421535.1 uncultured Verrucomicrobiota bacterium
GGGACACGGAGGGCGTGGCGATATGAGCACTTTCCTCACGCTGTGGCGGAAGGAGCTTGCGTCCTATTTCCTGTCTCCCATCGCGTACGTCGTGATGATGTTCTTTCTCGTGGTGATGGGCGTGAGCTTCAGCCTGCTGGTCAGCGTCATGTCGTCCGGCCCCGCCGGCGCGACGGCGATGAAGGAGCTGTTCAGCTCGATCTTCTTCTGGATCGCGATGCTGATCGTGGTCCCGGTGCTGACGATGCGTCTCTTCGCGGAGGAGAAGCGGTCCGGCACGATCGAGACGCTGATGACCGCGCCGGTGACGGACACGGCCGTGGTGCTGGCGAAGTACGCCGGCGCGATGACGTACTTCGTGATCCTCTGGCTGCCGACCGCCTCGTACGCGTTCATCCTGCGGGAGTTCAGCCCGCTGACCGCGCCGGTGGATCTGGGCCCGATGATGGCGGGGTATTTCGGCGCGTTCCTCGTCGGTGCGATGTACATCTCGATCGGCCTCTTCTGCTCGTCGATGACGAACAACCAGATTGTCTCCGCGATCATGTGCTTTGCGATGACCTGCGTGGCGTTCTTTGCGGGGTTCATCCCGTACGTCGCGCGTGGCGAGGTCCGGCGCGATTTCGGCGGCTACATCTCGTCGTTCTCGCACATGCTCGATTCTTCGCGCGGCACGGTTGACACGCGGCCGGTCGTCTTCTGCCTGTCGATCACGGCGCTGATGGTCTACACGACGATCAAGGTGATTGAATCCAGGAAGTGGAAATAAAGATGGATCTCGGGAATGAAACGGGAAGCCCGGTCCGGGCGTGGGGGAAGCGCAAGTTCGCGATCAGCGTGAACACGCTCGTCGCCCTGGGCCTCGCCGTCCTGCTCGTGCTGATGGTGAACTACCTGTCCTACCGGCACAACTTCCGGATGGACTGGAGCCGCTCCCGCTACTACAGCCTGTCCGACAAGACGCTCAGCCTGCTCTCCGGGTTGACGAGCCGGATCGACGTGGTCGTGTTCTTCCAGCCCGGGCACGAAGCCTACGAGGATATCCACAACCTGCTCAAGGAATACGAGTACGCAACCCCGCAGGTGCGCGTCGAATGGGTGGACCCGGACCGGGACATCGCGCGCACGGAGGAGCTGATGCGGAAGTACCAGGTCGACCAGGCCAACGTGGTCGTGTTCGATGCCGGCGGGCGCAGCAAGTACGTGGCCGCGCGCGACATCGCCGAGTACGACTACACGCCCGTGCAGTTCGGCCAGCCGCCGGAGCGGGTCAGGTTCAAGGGCGAGCAGGCCTTTTCCTCGGCGATCCAAGCCGTCACCGAATCGCGCCGGCAGATCGTCTACTTCCTGCAGGGGCACGGGGAGCGCGACGTGGACAGCTTCAACCGCGCGGCCGGCTACTCCTCGCTCGCGCAGGAGATCAGCCGGGACAATGCCGACGTCCGCAAGCTCACGCTGGGCGAGGCGCAGGCGATCCCCGGGGACTGCGACGCGCTCGTGATCGCCGGGCCGGAGAAAAGGATTTCCGAGCAGGAGCTCGGCCTCATCCGCAACTACCTCGAGCAGAAGGGCCGTCTCCTCGTCATGCTCGACGCCATGACGCAGACGGGGCTGGAGCCGCTGATGGCGGACTGGGGCGTGCGCCTGTCCGACGATGTCGTGGTGGACGCGACGCGCACCCTGAGCGGGCGCGAGCTGTTCATCACCAGGTACGAGATGCATCCGATCACGGGCAAGCTGGCGGGCGAAACCTCGATCCTGTATCTGCCGCGCTCGGTGGAGCCCGCCGTCAGCGCGGAGGAGGCCGGCGGGTCGCCGGACAAGCCGCGCGTCCTGCCGCTCGCAAAATGCTCGGAGGCCGGTTGGGCGGAGTCCGATCTCGCGCAGAACCCGATGAAGTTCGATGCGGAAACGGACCGGCCCGGGCCGGTTTCCGTCGCCGTCGCGGCGGAGCGCGGGCCGGTTCCGGGAATCGACGTGCAGATACGGCCCACGCGTCTCGTGGTGTTCGGCGACTCGGATTTCGTTTCGAACGCGGCGTTGACCGGGGGGAACACGGACTTTTTCCTGAGCGCGCTGAACTGGCTGCTGGAGCGCTCGGAGCTGATGGCCATTGCGCCGAAGCCCATCGAGCAGAACCGGCTCACCCTCACCGATGTCCAGCTCCGGATGCTGCACTGGATCCTGGTGGTTGCCATGCCCCTGCTGGTGGCCGCGGCGGGCGGGCTGGTCTGGCTGAGACGGAGGTCCTGACCCTGTTATGAAGTTCCGCACGACTTTATTCCTGTTCATCGCGGTCGTTCTGTTGGGCGGCTTCATCTGGCTGTTCGACGAGAGGCTGGAGTCGACGAGAGAGCGCGAAGAGCAGGCGCGAAAGGCCCTGAAGATCTCCGCGGACCGCGTGTCGTATCTCGAGGTCCAGGCGAGCAACGTCCTCGTGGAATGCGCCCAGGAAGACGGCACGTGGATGCTGGTCCAGCCCGTCCGTGACCGCGCGGATTCAGCCGCGATCGACCGCTTGCTGTCCGGCCTCCAGAACCTCTCCCGGGGCGAGGTGATCACCGCCGCCGAGAGGAATCGGCGGGGCCTGCAGCTCTCCGACTACGGCTTCGATGCTCCCCGCGCGAAGATCACGCTGGGCGACACCCTGCGCCGGCGCACCATCCTCGTCGGCCGGACCGCGCTTCTCGGCGGCTCGATCTATATCAAGGACGAGGCCATGGACGACGTCATCGCCACCGACACGAATCTGCTCGCGATCATTCCGCGGTCGGCGGCGGACCTGCGCGACCGCGTTCTTTTCCACGGCGAGCGCGAGCAGGTCCAGCGTCTGGAAATCCGCAACGGCAACGGATTTTTCCAGATGGCCAGGGGGGAGCAGGGGCAGTGGATGCTCCAGCAGCCACTGTCCGCGCGGGCCTCTCCCATGGGGGTCCAGGAGATCGTGGCCGATTTGTTCGACCTGCGCATCGAGCAGTTTGTCGCCGAGTCCAAGGCGGACCTGTTCGCGTACGGCCTGGACGATGCCGCCGTCAAGGTCGGCGTTTCCTCCGGAGGCAAAGCCGGTTTGACGGAGCTGTGGCTGGGCAACCCCGTCGAGACGAACAAGAATCTCGTGTACGCGCGGATCAAGGGCAGCGAATCGATCTGTGCGGTCCGCGCAGGCATTCTCGGCTCACTGATCAAGAAGGAGGATGACTTCCGCGACCGCCGGCTCATGGCGATGTCCGTCTACGACGTCACGTATGTCCGCCTGGAGGAAGGGGAGCACGCCGTCGAGCTCCGGCGCGACGGGGAAACGTGGAACGTGGTCGAGCCGAAGCCGTCGAAAGCCGATGCCCAGCATGTGCGCGAGCTGCTCGCCGCTTGGGTGGGCGCGGGAATCCAGTCGTTTGTCGCCGATCCCCAGACCAATCTGTCCCTCCTGGGGCTTTCGCCCCCGGCGCGCACGCTCAAGTTCGCGCGAAAGGCTCCGGCGGGCGAAGGCGCGTCCCAGCCGGTTCCCACGGGCGACGAGGTGACGGTCCAGGTCAGCAGCGCGAAGCGGGGCCTCGGGCTGGTTCTGGTCCGCGTGGAACAGGAGGAGGGGCTTTACGATATTCTTTCGGACACCCTCAAGACGGTTTCATTGGATCCGCTTTTCTACCGCGACCGCGAAGTGCTGAACCTCGACCCAGAGGACGTGCTCAAGATCACCGTCGCCCGGGACGGCCAGGAGATATCGGCGGAGCGGGCATCCGCCGGTGAGTTTCAGCTCGTCGGGGCCGGCGATCGTGCGATCGACCTGGAGGCGGTCCGGGATCTGCTGATGACCGCGTGCCATCTGGTCGTCTCGGAATTCGTGGCCGACACGCCGGAGAAGCTCTCGGACTACGGGCTCGACAAGCCGCGGGCGACGCTGACGCTGGGACTCAGGGGTGAGGCAGGCCTCGGCAAGGCGATCCTGTTCGGCGCCGAGGCCGGTGGCGGAGGCGTGTACGCCATGATTCGGGGACAGGACGTCGTGTTTGTCCTGTCCGACAGCGTCAGGACGAAGCTGTTGCAGGATCTGGTCAAGGCTCCATCCGAACCCGGGGAGAAGCCGGTTGACGTCAGCACGAACAAACAAGCCTCGCCATAGCCCTCCCGTTGAGCCGGAAGATCCGAGTCAATCCCCGTCTCGCCTGCGGGTCCACGAGGTGCTTTTCCGGCTGGTGCGACGCGTGCTCGGAACCTGCCTGTTCGTGCTCTTCCTGGTCTGCGTCTACCTGTCGGCCGCCGGCGTTCCCCCGTCCCTGGTGCAGAAATGGATCGGCCAGCTGCACGCCCGCGGGGTCTACGTGGACGTGTCGCGCATTCACCTGGACCTGCTTTCCGGGTTCGCCGCGGACGGGTTCCGGTTTTTCGACGCGTCCGACCGGCGGGTCCCGATGCTCGAGGCGGATCGGATCATCCTCAGTTTCAACCCCCTGGACTGGTTCGACCGCGAGGCCGGCCTGACCGGCCTGCAGATCAAGGGCGCGGCCCTGCGGATCAACGCGGGAGGGAAGCTCGAGAGCCGCAAGAGCGCGCAGAACATGACGCTCGACCGCGTCAACGCGCGCGTGCGGATCGAGCCGGGCGGGATCCGCATCAGCCGCGCGAGCGCGTCCATTCTCGGCATCGACGTCGAGTCGCAGTGCTTCATCGCGCACCAGAAGCCGAAGCCGGGGAAGAAGATGACGCTGGAGGATTTCTCCGCCGCGCTGGCGGAGGTCCTGAACAATCTCCCGTCCTGGCTGCCTTCGCTGTTCGAACAGCTCAACGCCATCCGCTTCGGCGACGCCCCGCGCGCGGATTTGAACCTCGTGCTCTATCCGACGAATCCGGCGCTGACCGAGGCCAGCCTTCACGTGCGCGGCGCGGCGACGCAGGTCCGGGGCGTTGCGTTCGACGACTGGGATCTCGAGGCGCGGCTCGAGCGGGGACGGCTGACCGTTCCCTCGCTGAATCTGCGCTACGGAGCGGACCGGTGCAGCGTGACGGCATCCATGGACATCACCAACCAGATGACCGAACTGCGCATCTTCAGCAGCCTGCCTCTGAACCACTGGCTCTGCCTGATCCCGTCGCAGTGGAGCGAGGTGCTGAAATGCAAGGACATACCCGAGGGGGGCAATGCGATGTTCGAGGTCTGGGGCGGGCCCGCTCCGGTCGGGAAGGTGGCGGAGAGCCTGACCGGCTGGCTTTCGCTCGCGGATGTTGAGGTCCACGGCGTGTGGGTGGAAAAGGGCTTCGCGTCGTTTCATCTTTCCGGTCCCGAGTTCTCGCTCAGGAAGCTGGACGCGGTCATCGGGCGGGGTTCGCAGCAGGGCGCCGTGCGCGGTTCGGGGACGTGCCGCCTCGATACGCACGAGTTCGCGGCCAGCGCCACGACGGAGTGCGATCCCAATGCCGTGATCTCTCTGCTGACGCGGAACCAGGCGCGCGTCATCCGCTCTCTGGACTTCAAGCAGGACCCGCCGACCACCCGGCTCCAGGTGACCGGCGACTTCGACAATCCGAAGCTGTTCCAGATGAAGGGCCATCTTCACGGGACGAATTTCAGCTACAATGGCGCTTCGCTCGCGGTCTTCGACTCCGACGCCGCGGTCAGCAACGGCGTGCTGACGTTCCACCCCATGACGGCTGTGCGCGAGGAGGGCAAGGTCGAAGGGCTTGTCGCGATCGATTTCGACAACGAGCGTGTGGAGGTGGATGCCGTCAGCACGTGCGATCCGTACATGGTCGGGCGGATCATCGGCCCGAACACGGAGAAGTTCCTGAGGACCTTCCGGTTTGAGGGCCCGGCGCGGGTGAAGGCGAAGGGCCTCGTTGACTACGGCCATTTCACGAACACCGACATGGTCGCCTCCGCGGATCTTCAGCAGGCGGGGATCCTGTGGCTGATCATGGAGCGGTGCGTGTTCGATCTGCATATCCTTGGCAACAAGCTCTTCTTCTCGAACACGACGGGGATCATGTATGGCGGAGGGTTCGCCGGCGACGCGACGTTCACGGATATCGATTCGGGCACGAACATCGGATACCGGATTGCGGGGACCCTGCAGGGCGCCGACCTGAGCCGGCTGGTTCAGGACATGCGGAAAGTCGGCGGGGACCCGTACAAGGGAGAGCTGTCCGTGAACGCGGTGGTCAGCGGAATCCTGGGGTCGGGGAAATGCAGCAC
>CAYQYB010000160.1:0-6168 GCA_964421535.1 uncultured Verrucomicrobiota bacterium
GGATGGCGGCCTCTCCCACGTCGGAAACCTGACCGCGCCGGATCTCGTGAACGAAGGCCTCTTCTCGGTCTCCCTGACCGATCCGCGGCCGCCCAACAACAGCAAGATTTTCGTGCGCGTGTTCAACGCGCCCAAGCGCCGCGATGCCACCTTCTACGCAGACTCCCAGGTGCTCACCGTTCGCGACAACAGCATTCTCTACGTGGACATCGCCGCCACCACCAACGCCATGGATCCGGGCGATGCGGACGGCGACGGACTGAACAACTCCTGGGAGAAGAGCCTGGGCGCCGACCCGTATAATCGCGATACCGACGGCGATTTCATGATCGACGGCGACGAGCACAGGGCCGGCACGGACATGCTCGACGAGGATTCCGTTTTCGTGACCGTGCAGATCAACCCCGACGCGGACGGGAATGCCGTCATCGCGTGGGACTCGGTCGCCGGGAAGCGCTACCAGGTGGAGTGCATGGACTACCCCGCCGGCGACCCGGTCTGCTACACCAACGTGAGCGACGTGATCACGGCAACAAGCGATGCGACCGAAACTGTAATCACCAACGGATTGATGAGCGGGATGGGCAAGTACAGGGTGCGGCTGGTGGAGCCGTAACATGGCCGGGAAATACTTAAACGTGAGCACACGATGAACAAGCATCTTGAAATGCAGAGCGGGGATGCGTGCGCAATTCGCGTTTTCCAACCCTTGGAAAAAATCCGCGAAAAACTTCCAAGGTCCGGAATAAGGGTCGCCGCGCTGGCGATCTCGGCCGCCGTCCTGTTCAGCGCCACCGCCTCGTTCGGCGGCTTCGGCTTCTGGGCGCAGCGGGTCACCATGAACTTCGGCGGCGCCGACACGGAATACGGAAACCCGATGTCGAGCGGTTTCAACGGCGTGAATCTCGGCAGCTACGCGCTCGGCGGCTCCATCTGGCTCGACGGCGGCAACGCGTGGACGTGGGAGGACGCCGGCGACTGGGTCAACAACATCCGGATGTTCTACCGCGTTACGAACTCGACGTACGGCGTGGAAGGGTGGAACCAGGTCGACCTTGCCAACCCCGGCGGCAAGACCGGCAATGACCGGTACTGGTACAAGAACGACCTGGGTCGCAAGCTTTCGACAAACGCCGCCGGAACGTACTACATCGAAGTCTACTTTTATGGCCGGGCGCACAACTGGGACGATTCCTGGCAGGGCGATTTCTACGACAGCGCCGCGCCGGATTACAAGGCCTACTTCACCATCACCAACCTTCCCTGGTCCACGGACTGCTGGGTGACGAACAACGCCGGCCCCGAATCCATGACCATGTACTGGACGCGGCCCGGCTCCTACAACGTGATGATCGTCCGCCGCGCCGGCGCCTGGCCCGAGAAGCCGACCAACGGCGTCGCCTACACGCTCGGCCAGTCCTACGGCAATGCGAACCAGAACCTGGTCGTCTACGCGGGCGGCAGCAGCAACACGGCGAAGGACATGGAACTGTCCGCCAATCCGGGCTTCGACTACTACTACGCGTTCTACACGGAGAACTACAGCTACTACTCGCTCTCCACAGGCGTCGTCTACTCCGGCCGCACGATGTACAAGACCACGCCGCCCTTCCGTACGAACGAGCATGTGGAGTCGTTCGCGACCTTCCCCGGCTACATCGGCGACAGGGCCCGCAACCAGGGCAAGGGCTGGACGAATGCGTGGGGCGACCACTGGGGAAACATCTACATCGACGCCGACAGCCTGACGAACGCGCCAAACTACCCCACCCCGTGGGGTCACAAGGTCAAGGTCGACCCCGGCATCAACGGGTCGGGCGGAGCCAAGCGCAACTTCGCACCCATCACGACCGGCACGTTCTACCTGGCGTGGATCATGAACGTGGGAAGCCCCGGCCTGGAGCGGTATGCCGGCATCGACGTCGTCGACAGCGCCGGAACCGTCAAGTACATGGTCGGCCTACCCGGCAACCGGACCAACGTGGCCGTCCAACGCTCCAGCGATTACAACACCGGCGACAGCAACTACGAGATCGGACCGGGCAAGAGCTACACAGTTATTTCAAAGTACGACTTCGCCACGCACTACGCGTCCATCATCGCCTACTACACGAACGCCACGATCCCGCTCGACGAACCCGCGACATGGAACGCCTCCCTGGATCTCGGAGCAGGCTACATCTCGACGATCAACCGCATCTCGCTGAGCGGCGGCGGCTGGGGCTCCACGTACGACATCGGCGACGTGTACTGGGACGAAATCCGCATCGCGAAGAACTGGAAGGAACTGCTGGGACTGGTCGAGCCGACGTGGGACGGCCAGGGCGCCAACGCGAACTGGGACAGCATCACGAACTGGGTCGGCGATTATCTTCCGATCAACGGCACGAACGTCACCTTCTACGAGTCGATCCTCTCCGGCACGAACATCAACCTGAACGGCAACCGCACGGTCCTCGGCGTCCGCTTCAACGACAAAGCCGACACATCCCTGAACATCACCAACAACACGCTGACGATCAACGGCGGCGGCATCGCGGTGGCCTCGGGCGCGGCCGGCGCGCACGTCATCGCTTCCGCGATCTCCCTCGGCGCCAACCAGCCGTGGACGAACGAGGCGACGGACGTGTTCGTGACGTTGAGCGGCCAAGTATCCGGCGCGGGCAACGTGACCAAGGAAGGCAACACCGGCGCGTTCACGCTGTCCGGCAACAACACCTTCTCCGGCACACTAACGATCAACGCCGGCCGCATACGAGTGACCCACGCCAACGGGCTCGGCGCCACGTCCGCCGGGACGACCGTCGTCGCGGGCCCCGGCCTCCAGATTTCCGGAGGCATCACGCTGGCCGCCGAACCGCTGACTCTGAGCGGCGACGGCTACTGGGGTGGCGGCGCGCTGGAGAACGTCTCGGGCAACAACACATGGGCCGGCCCGATCACCTTGGGCGCAAAGGCGCGAATCCGGACCGGCTCCGGCACACTGACCGTCACGGGAACGATCACAAACGGCGGCTACCAAGCCGAGTTTGCCGGCGGGGATACCGTCATCGCCGGGGGGATCATCAGCGGCAGCGGTGGCGTCAACAAGATCGACAACAGCGAAACGCGACTGACGGCGGCCAACACCTACTCTGGCGCCACAACCGTAAGCGGAGGGTGCCTGCGGATCAACAACGACGGGAGCTTGGGCACGGCGCCCGGCGCCGCCACGGCCAATCACCTGCGGCTCGACAACGGTATGCTCACGACGACCAACGGCAGCGGGTGGACCCTGAACGCCAACCGCGGCCTCGGACTGGGTCACCTGGGCGGCACGGTCAGCAACATCGGCGGCACGGTCACCTACGACGGCATCCTTGCCGGAAACGGGTCCCTGACCAAGGCCGGCTCCGGCACCTTGACGCTCGGCGGCGCGAACACCTACACGGGCAAAACGATCCTCGTGGGCGGCACGCTGAGCATCAACTCGGACGCGCGGCTCGGAACGGCGCCCGGCGCGTCGGTGGCGGACCAGATCACCTTCAACGGCGGCCAGCTGACGGCCAGCGCGGGCTTCACGCTCAACGCGTATCGCGGCATCACCATGACCGGCAACGGCACGTTCCAGGTGAGCGGCAACGTCCCCTACGGCGGCGCGATCGCGGGCGCCGGCACGCTGACGAAGACTGGTGCCAGCACGCTCACGCTGACCGGCACGGGCTCGCATAACGGCACGCTGGCGTTGAGCGCGGGCACGATCATCCACAACGGCACGAACTCGAGCGAGACGGTTACCGTCGCCGGCGGCACCTGGCTCCGCGGCTACGGCACGATGGGCGCGCTGACGGTCGCCGGCGAATGCGATCCGGGCGCCGCGGCCAACTCGGTCAGCAACATGAGAGTCAGTTCCGTCACGCTCAGCCCGAAAGGCACGAACCGCGTGCAGATCAGTTCGGTCAGCGGCACGGCCGGAACAAGCTGGGACGTGCTCACGGCGAACGCCGGCGCGGGCACGGTCACGATCAACGCCACGGCGGGCGGCGGCGAGTATGTGATCGCGCTGGACTCGATGGGCGGCACGCCGACAGGCTGGAGCGATTCCTCGAGCTACTCCTGGATGATTATGGATGCCGGCAGCCTGGCCACCTTCGCGAGCAACAAGTTTTCCGTCAACACGTCCGCCTTCACACCCGGCTTCTCGGGTTCCTTCACGGTCAGCTCGAACGCGGGCAACCTGATGCTGAACTACATCCCCGGCTCGACCTCCAGCACGAAGACGAACGTTTACGACACGTCCTCGACGTTCACGGTTTCGAACGGAACCTGCAGCATCATCGTTGAGGCCTGGGGCGGCGGCGGCGGCGGCGCGACAAGAACTTCGAATGGTGGTGGTGGCGGCGGCGGCGGCGGCGCCTACAGCAAGAAAGTCATCGCCGTTGCGGCGGGAATGACCTTCACGGTCAACGTCGGCGCCGGCGGAACCAGCGGCGGGAATGGCGGCGACTCGTGGTTTGACTGGCCCACCGTCATGCTGGCAAAGGGCGGGTACGGGTCCGTCAACGACACCACCAACGGCGGGTTGGGCGGAGCGTCCGCGAGCTGCATCGGCGACACGGTGTACAGCGGCGGCAACGGCGCCAACGGCGCGGCCTACGGCGGCGGCGGCGGTTCCTCGGCCGGCACGAACGCGAACGGCAACGCAGGCTCGACATCCACAGGCGGCGCGGCGCCCGCGGGCGGCGCGGCGGGCGGCAACGGCGCCGCGGCCCAGGGCAACGGTTCGAACGGTTCGGCCCCGGGCGGCGGTGGCGGCGGCGGCTACAGGACGTCCAGCGGCACGCGCACCGGCGGCACTGGCGGGGTTGGCCGCGTGACGGTCACGTTCACCTATGACGTCGCCGCGGACGACGACACGGTCGCCCCGATCGTGCCCGCCTTCGGCTCCATCAACCTTCTGAAGAGCCCCGGCTTCGAAAACGGCCCCGGCAACGGCGACTGGCCGTGGGACTGGTGGAAGACCGGTGCGTACCCGACCAGTGACGCGCTCGTGTGGTGGTATGCCGCCAGGTCCGGAACGAACGGACTGGCCTGGGGCTCGTGGGTCACCGGCGCCTGGGGCCTCTTCCTCCAGGACGTGACCAACAACTTCGCGGTCAACGACGTCGTCGAACTCAAGCTCTGGGCCTTCTGCGAAAACAACTTCACGTCCAGCACCAAGGAAGCCTACATCGAGTTGAAGTGGCTCACGAACAGCGCCGACAGTTCGGTCATCTTCACCAACCGCTTCGACATCTACGACCAGCTCGTCTCCCGGCGCGGCGAGTGGCAGCAGATCTCCGTCACCGCCACCTGCCTGTGGCCCGAGACGCACTTCATCAAGCCCATCGTCGGCTACGGCAACGCGTATGACGAGGGAACCCTCATCGGCATGTCGGTCTTCTGGGACGACATCACGCTGATCAAGAAGACCGCCGACCCCCTGCAGGTCTTCGTCGGAAACACGCAGTATGCCGGCAGCGACGCCACGACCAATGCGCTGTATTACATCTGTTCGACCGTCCTGACCAACCTCAGCGCCACCAACGCGCTCCGCCTGGTCTTCGGCGCGTATGACGCGGACAGCGGGCTGGCCCGCGGCACGACGGACCCCGCCACCCAGATGAATGTGAGCGTGGGCGCCCTGTGCACGAACGACGTGGCCCACTACGTCGCGTCGGAAAGCGCATCCGACACCACGATCAGCACGGCGACGAGCACGTGGAGGTGGGTCTCCATGACGGCGGGCCAGGTCGCGGCCATGACCAACGCCGTCACCAACCGCATCGTCGCGTACGTTCTCGACAACGATTCGGATGTGGCCTGCGACCAGATGGGCCTGGTGCAGCAGTACGGCTATCTCGTCATCACCAACCCGCCGATCACCAACGACATGGCCGTGCTCGGCATGAACGGGGATGTGATCGTGGACGACGACGTCACGCCGAATTGGGCGGACGGCACCGATTTCGGAACGCTCTTGATTCCGCTCCCGAAGAGCTGGACCAACACCTTCACCATCACGAATTCGGGCAACGCCAATCTCACGCTCCAAAACGTGAGGTTGTACACGAACTCGGGTCCTTTGGGTCCTGGGTTCTCGATCCACACCCAGTTGACCAACCTGACGCTGGCCGGCGGCAACGCCCT
>CAYQYB010000161.1:0-6133 GCA_964421535.1 uncultured Verrucomicrobiota bacterium
CGACGCACTACCGCACCGGCATCCCGGTGCCGATGACCGTGCGCGCGCCGTGCGGCGGCGGGTTCGGCGGCGGGCCGTTCCACTCGGAGGAACTTGAATCGCTGTTCTGCCTCATGCCCGGCATCAAGGTCGTGTATCCGGCGTTCCCGTCGGACGCCCGCGGGCTGATCTACTCCTCGGTCATGGACCCGAACCCGGTGATCTATCTCGAAAATAAGTACCTGTACCGGCACGTGAAGGAAATGATGCCGGACCGGTTCGACCCGATCCCGCTCGGCATGGCGCGCGTGTGCCGCGCCGGCCGCGACGCGGTCGTGCTGACGTACGGCGCGATGGTGCACGAGTCGCTGAAGGCCGCGGAGAAGCTCGCCGCCGAGGAAGGCTACGAGGTCATGGTCGTGGACATGCGCACGCTCAAGCCGTACGACCTCGACGCCGTGATGGCCGCGGTCGCGGCGACGAACCGCGTGATGGTGGTGCATGAAGGCTGGCGGACGAACGGCTTCGGCGCCGAGCTGGCCGCCGTGGTCGCCGAGAAGGCGTTCCACCTTCTCGACGCGCCCGTTCAGCGCGTGACAGCGCCGGACGTTCCGATCCCGTTCGCGCCGGAGCTTGAGAACGCGTACAGGCCGAATGCGGAGAAGATCGCGGGGGCGCTCGTGGAGCTGATCGAGTACTAAGGGTCTTACTATGAAACAAGTCCAGATCGTCATGCCGCAGATGGGACAGAGCGTGGCCGAGGGCACGATCGTCCGTTGGACGAAAAAGGTCGGCGAGAGCGTCAGGGAAGACGAGGTCCTGCTCGAGGTCGAGACGGACAAGACGACGGTCGAGGTCGAAAGTCCCGCCACGGGCAAGCTGTCCGCGTGCCTGAAGAACGAGGGCGAAATCGCCGCCGCCGGCGAGGTGATCGGCGTGATCGAGGCCGAGGGCGAAGTGGCGCCGAAGGTTGAGAAGCCCGCGGCCAACGCGCCGCACGCCAAAGGCCGGGAGAACGAGCCGCTGTTGGTTTCGCGCAATGTGGGCGGGTCGAACGTCAGCCCCGAGACTTCGCTCCCGGAGATCGACCGCGACCGGTTCTCGCCGTACGTCCTCCGGATGGCGATGCTGAATAATGTTTCGCTTCATGAGCTGGAATCGATCGGCGGCACCGGCCGCCAGGGCCGCGTGACGAAGACCGATCTGCTCCAGCACCTCGCGCGCCGGCCCATCGGGTCCATGTCCGTCGCCGCTCAGGTGGGCAAACCGGAAGTGTCAAAGGACGATCTCCAGTCGCTTGGAAATCTCGTCCCGATGACCTCGCTCCGGCGGACGATCGCCGACCACATGGTTCAGTCCATCCACACAAGCGCGCACGTGACGATGGTTCACGCGGTCGACGTAACACACATCGTCGAGCTGCGGAATCGCATCAAGGAAGATTTCGCGCGGAAGTACGGCGCGAAGATGACGTACACCGCGGTGATGCTGTTCGTCACCTCGCGCGTGCTCAAGGATTTCCCGAAGATCAACGCATCGATCTACGGAACGAACATCATTCTCCGCAAGGACATCAGCATCGGCTGCGCCGTGGCGCTGTCCGACGAGAGCCTCGTGGTGCCGGTGGTCCAGCATGCGGACAAGAAGAGCTTCCCGGAAGTCGCGCAGGACCTGAGCCGCCTGATCGGCCTCGCCCGCACCAAGTCGCTGGCGCGGACGGATGTCGAGAGCGGCACGTTCACGATCTCCAACTTCGGCTCGTTCGGCAGCCTGCTCGGCACGCCGATCATCAACCAGCCGCAGGTCGCGATCCTCGGCATGGGCGCGGTATTCAAGGCGCCCGTCGTGGTGGAGGGGAAGATCGACATCCGTGACCAACTCTACCTCAGCTTCTCGTTCGATCATCGGATCATCGACGGCGAACTGGGTGGCCGGTTCCTGAACGCCCTCGAGAAGGCGACCGCCGCGCTTACCGAGGAATCGCTGAGCGTGACGAAACTTTGAACTTGGCACTTGAAACTTGGAACTGATTCCGATAAACACTCGCGCCCATGGGACAACAACTTAGAGTCAGAGTGAAGCGGGCCGCGCTTAAGCGCCGCAAGAAGAGACTGAAGATTGCGGCGAAAGCGAAGGCCAAAGCCAAGCCTGCCGCCCCCGCGGCTGCCAAGCCGACGGCGTAATCTGTCTGCCTCAACGGGTCGATCCGGCGGAGCATCCCGTGGCGATGCGCCGTTCGTTCAATCCTTTGAATCAGGGCGTGACATCATGCAAACGGTCCCCTAATATCCAGTTTCCAAGAGGACCGAATCCATGATTCTGGTTGTGGACGACGACAAAATCCTGACGCAGCTCCTGCGAAATCTTCTCGAGGACGCGGGCTACGAGGTCCGCGTGGCCAACGACGGCGAGGCCGCCTACAAGCATCTCAAGGATCCCAAGTGCCGCGCCATGCTCCTCGATATCCGCATGCCCGGCATCAACGGCGCCGAACTGCTCATGCTCATGACCGCCGAGGGCATCAAGGTCCCCGTGATCGTCATGGCCGGGTTCCCCGATTTTGACGAAGAGGAAATGAAGCAGTTTCCGAATGTCAAAAAGATGTTCCACAAGCCGCTGTATCCGGAAGACGTCCTTGCCTCGGTCCGCGAGTACGCGAGGAAGTAGAGATCAGAGGTCAGAAGTCAGCGATCAGAGATCAGATGGAGCGAGTTGGGTTTGTTTCCCGATTCGCTCTTTGTGTTTTCTGACGTCTGACCTCTGGCCTCTGACTTCTGACCTCTCGTCCTTCTACTTGCGCTTCGTTCTATCTCGTCCTACCATGCGCTCATGACGAACCTGAAACGCGTATTCGTTCCGCTCGCGGTTCTCCTCCTCTTCATCGCCGGCGGCTGCAAAACCCCGTCCACGCATCACTCGCCTTACCGCTCCAGCCGAGTCATGAAGCCCGTCGTCGCCGTGACCGACTTCGAGAATCTCGCGAACGCGCAGGGGCAGTGGAACCTCGGCAAGGGCATGGCGGACGTCCTCGTCACCCAGCTCCTGGAAACCGACCGCATCGTCGTGCTGGAGCGCAAGGATCTGAAGGATGTGCTGGACGAAATCATCCTGCAAGGCGGCGACCTGTTCCGCCAGGAAGGCAAGGTCGACCGGGGCCGGCTGAAGAACGCCAAGTACCTGGTGCGCGGCTCGGTCACGGATTTCACGGAAACGAGCCAGGGCTCGGGCTGGTTCGGAATTTCCTGGCTGCGGATCTTCGGCCGCGGCTCCCAGGCGCGGGTCGCCATCAACATCAAGGTGTCGGATGTCGAGTCGGGCGAAGTCGTCGCCTCGGTCAAGGCAGCCAAGAGCGTCTCGGCGGGCGGCGCGGGCGTGGAAGGCCGGTACAAGGATGTCGTCTTCGGCGGCGATGCCTTCTTCCGCACGCCGCTGGGCAAGGCGACCGAGGGGGCCATCCACTCGGCCGTGCGCCAGATACTGCACGATCTGCCCGTCAACTACTGGCAGCCGCGGGTGGCCGAGTCCACGGGCGACACCGTGGTGATCAACGGCGGGAAGAACGTGCGCGTCCGCATCGGCGACAAGTTCTTCGTCCGCGAGGCGCCGCGAGACATCACCGATCCCGCGACAGGCAACGTGATCGAAACGGTCCCCGGCAGGGTGATCGGGAAGATCCAGGTCATGAAGGTGAACCCGGCGTCGGCGTACGCGGTGATTGATGATGGAGTCGCCAAACGAGGTGATTTCCTCGAGTCGGTTCGGTAGAGTTGCGCCATGATCACTTTTCTCGAAGGTGTTGTGGTGGAAAAAGACCCGACCCGCGTGGTCCTCAACGTGGGTGGCGTCGGCTACGAGGTCTTCATTCCCCTCAGCAGCTACGACCGCCTTCCCGCGCCCGGCGACGCCTGCAAGATCCTGACCTACGACCACGTGCGCGAGGACACCCACGCGCTGTACGGTTTCCTCACCGCCGACGAGCGCCGCATGTTCCTCATGCTCCTGAACATCAGCGGCATCGGCCCCAAGCTGGCGCTGACCGCGTTGAGCGGGCTTTCCATCAGGGACCTGAAGGCCGCCATCGCGCAGGCCGACGTGAAGCGGCTGAGCTCGATCTCGGGGATCGGCAAGAAGACCGCCGAGCGCATCGTCGTGGAACTGCGCGACAAGCTCGGCGCGGGCGAGGCGATGGAGGCGATCACGGCGCAGGAGGAAATGACGCCGGAGAACGCGCGCACGCGCGACGCGATCCTCGCCCTCGTTTCGCTGGGGTACAAGCAGGCCGAGGCCCAGCAGTTAGTGCGGGCCGCTGTGGCGGGCGCCAAGCCGGATGCGACGGTGGAGGAGATTGTGAGAAGGGCGTTGGCGCGATGAGTTTTCCAAGGATTGGAAAAATCACCGGGAAATTTTCCAAGGTTTGGAAAATATGAGCGAGCGATTCATAACCGAGACGCTGAACAAGTCGGACACCGATTTCGACATCAGCCTGCGGCCGGCGCAGTTCGGCGATTTTGTCGGCCAGTCCAAGGTCCGCGAGCGGCTGGAGCTTTTCGTGGACGCCGCGAAGGGCCGCAAGGACGTGCTGGATCACGTACTGCTGTCGGGCCCGCCGGGACTGGGCAAAACCACCTTGGCGTACATCCTCGCGAACTCCATGAAGGTCAACATCAAGTCGACCTCCGGCCCGGTCATCTCCAAGCCCGCCGATCTCGCCGGCCTGCTGACGAATCTCGAGAAGGGCGACATCCTGTTCATTGACGAAATCCACCGTTTGCAGAAGTCGGTGGAGGAGTACCTGTACTCGGCGATGGAGGATTACGTCATCGACATCATGATCGACCAGGGGCCGCACGCGCGTTCTGTGCGCCTGAACCTCCCGCGGTTCACGCTTGTCGGCGCGACGACGCGGAGCGGACTGCTGACGGCCGCGCTGCGCTCGCGGTTCGGGCTCAACGCACGCCTCGATTACTACGAAGCGGGCGACCTGCAATCCATCATCAAGCGGTCGGCCCGGATCGTGAACGTCGACGTCGACGAGGATGGCTCCGCCGAAATCGCGAAGCGTGCGCGCGGAACCCCTCGTATCGCCAACAATCTCCTCCGCTGGGTCCGCGACTACGCGCAGGTCCGCGCCGACAACAAGATCACGAAGCCGATCGCGGACAAGGCGCTGTCCATGCTCGACATCGACGAGCACGGGCTGGACGAGATGGACAAGCGCATCCTTGAAACCATCCTGCATAAATTCGCCGGCGGCCCGGTCGGCGTCAACTCGCTGGCGGTGTCCGTCGGCGAGGAGCCGGACACGATCGAGGAAGTCTACGAGCCGTTCCTGATCCAGGAAGGCTACCTGAAGCGCACGCCGCAAGGGCGCGTCGCGACTGACCGCGCGTATCAGAAATTCGGCCTAAAGCCCGGCGGAAAGCAGAAAGAACTGTTCTAGTTCTTCTGTGACAAAACGCGCCCCTCTATCCGGAATATGAGACATTATGTCTCTGTTTCTTGTCTCATCACTGGCTCCATAATCTCGATGAAAATAGTTATAAACATTTTATAGATAACATTTAACAAATACTGAGCCTCTCGATTCCCAGTTCGTTGGCACGCCCCCTGCTAATAGGCAGTTGCGGCAAATATACATTTGAAACGAATGGCACTGTGGTGCCGGAAAACCGAGGAAGATCAAATGGCTAAGGTACTTGGAATCGATTTAGGAACGACGAACTCCTGCATGTCGGTCATGGAGGGCGGCCAGCCCGTGGTGGTGCCGAATGCGGAAGGCGGGCGCACGACGCCGTCGATCGTCGCGTTCACGAAGACCGGCGAGAGGCTCGTGGGCATGGCGGCGAAACGCCAGGCCGTGATGAACTCGAAGAACACGGTCTATTCCATCAAGCGTTTCATGGGTCGGAAGTACGAGGAAGTCGAGCAGGAGCGCAAGCGCGTGCCGTATGAAGTCGTGCGCTCCTCGAACGGCGACGCCCACGTGAAGGTGATGGTCGGCGGCGAAGAGAAGACGTTCTCGCCCCCGGAAATTTCCGCGATGATTCTTTCGAAGATGCGCGCCGATGCCGAGACGTACCTCGGCGAGAAGATCACGCAGGCGGTCATCACGGTGCCGGCGTACTTCAACGACTCGCAGCGGCAGGCGACAAAG
>CAYQYB010000162.1:0-6131 GCA_964421535.1 uncultured Verrucomicrobiota bacterium
CCTCTCCAGGGCCTGGAGACCGAATTCGCCGAACTCCAGCATGTTCCCCGACTGCGCAAAGCCTTTGCGGTTTCCCCGCTGCGACTTGCGGTACTTCACCCGTTTAGGCATAAGCGGCATGGGACTTCTCCTTCGCGGCCTCTGCTTCTTCCTTCTTGCAAATCCACACTTTGATGCCGATCTTTCCGGCCATCGTGTGCGCCTCGGCGAACCCGTACTGAACGTTCGCGCGAAGCGTGTGCAGCGGCACCTTGCCTTCCTTGTACCACTCGCGGCGCGCCAGCTCGGAACCGCCAAGCCGTCCGCTCGCGTGCACCTTGATTCCCAGAACGCCCATCTCCATCGCCATCTGGATCGAGCGCTTCATCGCGCGGCGGAAGGAAACACGGCGCTCGAGCTGCAGCGCGATGTTCTCCGCGACCAGCTGAGCGTTCGCATCGGGATCCTTGACTTCCTTGATCTCGACGTAGATCTCCTTCTTCGTCTTCGCCGCGATCTCCTCGCGCAACCGCTCGATATCCTGGCCCTTGCGACCGATCACGATCCCCGGACGGGCCGTAAAGACCGTCACGCGGGCACGATTCGCGTAGCGCTCGATGATGACTTCCGGCACCGCGGCGTCCTTCAAGCGAGCCTTCACAAGGTCACGGATCATCAGGTCCTCGTGAAGCAGGTTTCCGAACTCCTTCTTGTCCGAGTACCAGCGGGAGCGCCAGTCCTTGTTGACTGTCACCCTGAATCCGATTGGATTTACTTTTTGGCCCAAGGCCGGTCTCCTTTCCTGCAAAAAGCCTGCTTATTTTGCCGACGGTTTTTCATCCGTCAACGTTATCTTTACGTGGCTCATCCTTCTAATAATCGGGCTGACCATTCCGCGGGAGCGCGGCCAGAACCGCTTCATCTGCGGCCCGTGCTCGATTCTCGCGGTCTTGACGAACAACTTCTCAGCCGAAAGCTTGGCGTTGTTTTCGGCATTCGCAATGGCCGACTTCAGCGTCTTTCGGATATGGAACGCCGCCTTGCGCTCGCTGAATTCCACGATCTTCAAGGCGTCTGCCACCGGCAACCCCCGGAGCGCCCGGGCCAGATCCCGCGCCTTAGAAGGCGTCAGTCTCACAAACTTCGTTATCGCATGAATTTCCATCGATCTTACCTCAAGTCTCAGGCCGCGGCTTCCCTTACTTCAGCGCGATCGCCTTGTCCGTCGCCGCGCCGTGCTTCCGGAATATCCGCGTCGGCGAGAACTCGCCGAGACGGTGTCCGACCATGTTCTCCGTTACAAAAACAGATGTGAACGTCTTGCCGTTGTGAACCGAGAACGTGAGACCCACGAACTCGGGGAGAATCATCGAACGGCGCGACCACGTCTTGATCGGGCTCTTCTGCCCCGAGCGGTTCATGGCCTCGGCGCGCTTCATCAGCTTCTCGTCGACAAAGGGACCTTTTTTAATTGAGCGACCCATGGCTTACTTCTTCCTCCGCTGAATGATGAAACGTCCTGACGGCTTCCGACGACAACGCGTCTTCTTGCCCTTCGCCAACTTGCCCCACGGCGACCTGGGATGTCCGCCGCCGGACGTCCTGCCTTCGCCACCGCCCATCACGTGGTCGATCGGGTTCATGGCCACGCCGCGCACGGTCGGGCGCCAGCCCATCCAGCGCTTGCGCCCGGCTTTGCCCAGCGACACATTCTCGTGATCCAGATTGCCGACCTGCCCCACCGTCGCGTAGCAGCGAACGTTGATCATGCGGATCTCGCCCGAGGGAAGCCGGACGTGGGCGTACTCGCCCTCGCGCGCCATGATCTGGGCCGCCATCCCGGCGCCGCGAACAAGCTGTCCGCCGCGACCCGGATTCATTTCGATATTGTGCACCGGCACTCCGAGCGGAATCTCGGCCAGAGGAAGCGCATTGCCTTCCAAGGCTTCGACGTGGGGCCCCGCGACAATCGTGGAGCCGACCTTCAGGCCGTTCGGGGCGAGAATGTAGCGCTTGTCGCCGTCGGCGTAGAACAGCAACGCGATGCGCGCGGAGCGGTTCGGATCGTACTCGATCGCCGCCACCTTCGCCGGGACATCATGCTTGTCTCGCTTGAAATCGATGATCCGGATGAAGCGCTTGTGCCCGCCGCCGTGATGGCGAACCGTCACGCGGCCCATGGCGTTGCGTCCGGCCATGGACTTCTTGCGCACGATCAGAGACTTCTCGGGATGCTTCTTCGTGACCTCTTCGAACGAGGGGCCCACCGTAAACCGCAGGCTCGGCGTTGTCGGTCTATATGTCTTCAAACCCATGGCTGCATTTCCTCTTACGTGAGATCGATTTTCTCGCCCTCTTTGAGCGTGACCACGGCGCGTTTCCAGGCCGAGGTCATCCCGTAGTTCATCGAACGAAGGCGCTTGTGCTTGCCCTGCCGATTCATCGTGTTGACCTTCGAAACCTTCACGTTGAAAATCTTTTCCACCGCGTTCTTGATTTCAATCTTGTTGGCGGACGGGTCCACGCGGAAGAGGTACTGGTTCTCCCTCTCCGTCAGATGGGTCCCCTTCTCCGTCAGAAGCAACTTGCGGATTATGGTGCGGCCTTCCTTCATGCGGCTCTCCCTGACTGCTTCTTCAGTCTCTCTTCAAGCTTCGCCATGGCATCCTGGCTGATCAGCATCCTGGGATACCGAAGCACCTGGTACGTGTGAACGCCGGCGGCCGTCGCCACTTCAACGTTCGGGATGTTCCTTGACGCAAGCTGGACGTTCTTATTCGGCACATCGAGGACAACCAGCACGCCCCGCTCAATCTTCAGCTTGTTCAGAACCGAGACAATCGTCTTCGTCTTGGGCTCGGAAACCGCCAACCGATCCACAAGAGCGATGTCGCCGGAGGCCACCTTCTCGCTGAAGGCGCGCCGGAACGCGAGGCGAAGCGTCTTCTTGTTCACACGCTTCCCGTACTTCTTCGGGTGCGGGCCGAACACGATGCCGCCGCCGCGCCAGATCGGCGAACGAATGGAACCCGCGCGCGCGCGGCCGGTGCCCTTCTGGCGCCACGGCTTGATGCCGCCGCCGGACACGTGGGCCCGCGTCTTCGTCGACGCCGTCCCTGCCCTCAGGCCGACCTGATACGCTTCGATCGCGTCATGCACCGCCTGGGTGCCCTTTTTCAGTTCCAGCAACTCGTCGGCGATGTTGTACTCGCCCACGCGGTCGCCCTTCATGTTGTAAATGGGTAGCTTGCTCATGGTTATTTCGCCGCCGCCTTGGATGACTTCTTCAACGCCCTGCGAACGATCAGCATCCCGCCGTTCGGGCCGGGGATCGCGCCGCGCACAAGGAGGATCCCGTCCTCACCGCGCACCTGCACCACCTTCAAATTCTGGGTCGTCACCCGCACGTTGCCCATGTGCCCGGGCATTCTCTTGTTCTTCCAGACTCGCGCAGGCCATGTGCGGTTGCCGATGGATCCGCCTTGACGATGAAAGCCCGAACCGTGCGCCGCCGGACCGCCCGACATCTGGTGGCGCTTGACGTTGCCGGCAAAGCCGCGGCCCTTGGTCGTCCCGATCACGTCGACATGCGAGGCGCCCTCGAAAATCTGGACGGTCACGACATCGCCCACCTTCGCATCCTCTCCGCTCGCCAGCCGGATCTCGCGCAGGAACTGCTTGGGCGTCGTGCCGGCCTTCTTGCAGTGGCCCTGAAGGGCCTTGGCGGCGCGCTTCTCCGACTTGTCCTGGAACCCGAGCTGGACGGCCTCGTATCCCTCCGAGACGGTCTTGCGCTGGAGAACCACGCACGGTCCGGCCTGAATGACGGTGACGGGCACCTGGGTGCCTGTCTCGTCGAAGACCCTCGTCATCCCGATTTTCTTTCCGATCAATCCTTGCATGTTCGCACTCAAATTTTGATGGTGATATCGACGCCCGCCGGCAGATTGAGCTTCTTCAACTCGTCCACCGTCTTGGCTGTGGGGTCGATGATATCCAACAGCCGCTTGTGAGTCCTGATCTCAAACTGCTCCATCGATTTCTTATCCGAATGAGGACTGCGGTTTACACTGTACCGCTCCGTCCGCGTCGGCAGAGGGATGGGACCCGCGACCCGCGCGCCGGTGCGTTTGGCCGTCTCGACAATGTCGCTCGCAGACTGATCCAACACGCGGTGATCGTAAGCTTTAAGACGTATTCGTATGCGTTGCCCGTTCATGCTCAACCTTTAGCGATTTAGTAAGCTCTGCTGTAACGTTTCCGGAACAATTTCAAAACAATGAGGCTCCATCGTGTAGCTCGCGCGGCCCTTCGTCAGCGAGCGCAACGATGTGGCATAGCCGAACAACTCCGCCAGAGGAACATCCGCGCTGATGATCTGCGCAGCCTCCCTTGCCTCAATCTCCTTCACATGACCCCTGCGACCACTGATATCCCCGAGAACATCGCCCAGGTACTCCTCAGGCGTGATGATCTCGAGTTTCATAATCGGCTCCAGGAGAACCGGCTGGGCGGCAAGCACCGCTTCGCGCACAGCCAGAACCGAAGCCGACCGAAATGCGATATCCGTCGAGTCCACGGGGTGGGAACTGCCGCCCACCACTTTCACGAGGATGTCGATCAGGGCGTAGTTGCCGACAACGCCGGTAATCAGCGCGTCGCGAACACCTTCCTCGATCGCCGTCCTGAACTCGTTCGGGATCTTGTCGTTTGAAACATCGAACTCGATCTTGTTGCCGGCGCCTCGCGCCAGCGGGGAAATCTCGACGATGACGTGCCCGTACTGGCCGCGCCCGGCGATCTCGCGCTGGAACACGTGCTCGGCGCGGGAGGCCGCGCGGATCGTCTCGCGATAAGCCACCGTCGGCTGGCCTGCGTTTGCCTGCACCTTGAACTCGCGGACCATGCGATCCTTGATGATCTCCAGGTGCAGTTCGCCCATGCCCCTGATAAGCGTCTGTCCGGTTTCTGCGTCGACGGCGATCCGGAACGTCGGATCTTCCGCCGCCAGGTTTGCCAGCGCGTCGTTCATCTTCTCCCGGTCGGCCTGGGTCTTCGGCTCAATCGCCATCGCAATGACCGGTTCCGGGAACTCAATTCGTTCAAGGGCGATCGGCTGATTCTCGGCGCACAGCGTATCGCCGGTGGTAATCTGCTTCATTCCGCCGATGCCGCCGATCTCGCCCGCGTACAGGGCTTCCACTTCCTCGCGGTGGTTCGCATGCAACTCGACGATCTTGCCCAGGCGTTCCCGTTTTTGCGTGCGCGGGTTGTACACGTTCTGCCCCTTCTTCAGGACACCGGAGTAGACACGCACGAAAGCCAGCTTGCCGACGTAGGGATCGGTCGCGATCTTGAACGAAAGCGCGCTGAGCGGCTCGAAATCGCTCACCTCGCGGGCCAACTCCTTGCGGGTCTTCGGATGATGCCCCTGCACGGCGGGAACATCCACCGGAGCCGGGAGGAAATCGACAACGGCATCGAGCAGGAGCTGAATGCCCTGATTGTGAAGGGCGCTTCCGCATGTGACCGGCACAAAGCTGCCCGCCAAAACGGCGCGGCGTATTCCCTGTTTCAGCAGTTCGACGGGGACATCGGGATTATCCAGATAAGCCTTTAGCACCAGTTCGTCCTTTTCGGCAACCGCCTCGACCAGCTCGGCGCGGGCCTTCTCGGCCGCCGGGGAGAACTCTTGGGGAATCTCCTGATCTTTCACCGTGGCGCCGAGGGAGGCCTCGTCAAACGAGAGGGCCCTCATGCGGATCAGGTCGATGACCCCCTTGAACTGATCCTCCTCGCCCCAGGGAATCTGAACCGGCACGGCGGGCGCAGCCAGCCGCTCGCGCATCTGCTGGACTACCCATTTGAACCGGGCGCCCATGCGGTCCATCTTATTTACAAACGCAAGGCACGGGACGTGATACTTCTTGGCCTGGTGCCACACGGTTTCAGATTGAGGCTGCACACCCCCCACGCCGCAGAACACGCCAACCGCGCCGTCAAGAACGCGAAGCGAACGCTCCACCTCCACGGTAAAATCGACGTGCCCCGGAGTGTCGATGATGTTGATCTGATGATTGCGCCAGAAACACGTTGTCGCGGCGCTGGTGATCGTGATGCCCCTCTCCTGCTCCTGGATCATCCAATCCATG
>CAYQYB010000163.1:0-6130 GCA_964421535.1 uncultured Verrucomicrobiota bacterium
CAACGGCGCCGCATTTCACCCAGGACGGCAAATGGCACCGCATCACGGCGGCCTGCCTCGCGCCGCCGCGCGGATCGCGAGCGAGAGTCACGCTTGGTCTCAGCCGGGCCGCGGGCACATTCTGGTTCACCTCGCCTTTCGTGGGCGAAGCAGATTTCCCGCTGCCCACCGATGCGAAATACGGGACAACCGGTTACGTGCCTCCACGCTACGAACAGAATAAGAAGCTCTTTGCGCAGGCCTGCATCGATCGCAGGCAGCGCAACCCGTCGCTTGCGGCCGGACAGATCGCCGGGACGGTTACCGATTTCCGGAATCGCCCCGTCATCGGAGCGGTCGTTGCCACGGACTCGCCGCTGTTCCTCGCGGTCACCGATGAGAGGGGTAGGTTCTCGCTGACCGCCCCGAGCGGGCAGGACATGCAGGTGCGTGTGTTCGGAAGCGGGCTCGACACCCTCGCTTCCAAGCCTTTGAAGCTCACGACAGGCGGTGCGACTCAACTGGACCTTGCCTGCCCGGCTCCTCCTGCCCCGCAGTCTCTCGTGAACGGCGGTTTCAACCGGTTCACGCGCGGCAACTCCGGCCAGGTCCACGGGTGGAATACCTTCGGTACCACCGATGGCAGCGTGGCCGGCAAGAAGACCATCTTCGCGGTCCCGAGTTACGAGGGCGAAGGGCTCTATCTCGCGCAGGCGGGTTCCAACGTCAAGAACGGCGGAGCCTACCAGACAGTCCAGGCCAAACCGGGCACGAGGTATCAGTTATCCGCGCGCATCTACACGCAGACTGAGGATCCGGGCAAACGCCCACTCGACAACAACTGCCGCATCGGGATCGATCCGACGGGCGGACGCGATCCGGAGAGCAGGGATATCGTCTGGACGGTGCCTGCGGAGAGCCAGGGAAAGTGGACGCTCGTGTCGATCGAGGCCCTTGCACAATACGAGCGCATCACCGTGTTCATTCGTCACGAGATGCGCCGGGCCAACACGTGGAACCTGACGCTGTTCGATGACATGCAACTGAAGGAGACGAGCGAGTAGCTTGTGCCCGATGCGCGTGTGATGGGTCACTGGTCCGCCTGTGTTTGACGTGACCAGATGAGATTGCCCTCGTGGTCGGTGATACGGGCCACCCGATCCTGCACGGATCTGCGGGCGAAATGCCGCAGGTAGTACAGCGTGGGCTCGACGATGTGGAGGTTGTTGAGCAAGGGTTGCGTGTAGTTCACGGCTCCGTACTCGGCACCGCCTACGTGGATCGGTATGCGTTTCTCGCCGTCGCGGTGCCACTGCCCGTTATGGTTGTTCCAGTCCACGCCTTCCGTGAGGAAGCCGTACGGCCCGTAATGATGCCTGGCGGCCGCGCGCAGGATGGTGACTCCCTTGTCAAGGCAGTCGCTGCGCCCGGTCTCCTGTGCGGCTTCGAGCCAGGCCAGGGCGGCCTCGGCGTTCTCCCACATGTAGGCGACGTCCCAGCTTGTCTCCATGAACAGCAGGCCGCGCGTTGCGACGCCGTTGCGGTCCTCGCGGATCTCGAACGCGGTCAGGCCGTGCAGGCATTTCTCGTACGCGAACTTGCGCAGGGCCTGGGGATCCGGACACATCCGCCACTCCGCAAGACGGCGCAGTGTGCGGAACGCCACGGCGTAACAGACATTCTCGCGTTCGTCGTACGTGTCGTGGTTCATGCTGCCGAAGAAGCCGCCGGCGTCCACGAGAGCACGAAGAGGGCGGTCGATCCGCTCTCGATACCCGGCTTCCCCTCGCCGTGACATCTCTGCAAAGAGCCACAGAAGGTAGAGCCCGTCGCCGCTGATCTGGAAGCAGGGGTCGGGGTCCGGCCCCCAGGCTCGATCCGGGAAGGGGCTGCCATCGGGTCGGCAACGGCGCGGAAACCAGCCGTTGGGGGCGAGCTGGACATGATCGCGCAGCCACGCGGCCAGGCGTCGCCCGCACTCCAGGCTGTCGTTGCCGAGTCTGGAACCTTTGCAGAGATCACTCGCCTGCAGGTACTGCAGGGCGACCTTGGCCGACGAGCCGGCGCAGAACCACGATTCGTTCTCGTCCTTGTGCAGGTAGTTCAGGTACAGCCGCCCGTCTGCGAGGTTGCGGTAGGGCCGCAGGAAGCCGTCCGCACCCACAAAACCGCCATACACGGCGTGGCGCAGGACTGCCAGGCCCTTCTGCTCCACGCTGTCGTCGTCCATTGCGCGCGCGTAGATGATCAGTTCGATGGCGCCGCCGACCGCGTTCGCGGCCCAGCCGACACCCTCGATCGATCCAAAGTCATGCCAGAGGGCGGGGTGGCCCTCCGGGTCCACGAACGTGGAATTCGCGCGGAGAGCATCGCCTTCGGTGACGAGGCACCGCTCGGTCACAAATCGCACCGAGGCGCGCATGCTGTCGATGATCGAGAACCTCGGATCGCTCCCGACCTGAAAACGGGCGTCGGGTCCGACGGGCTCGGCCGTGAGGCCCCAGATGACTGCAAGCATGCCGGGCAGCAGGTTCATGGCATCTGACTCGCGTCGAACCGGGCGGCGGCCGGAGAGGTGCATCGTTCCCGGCGTCACAGAGCGACTCTCCCGCCCCAGGGCCGATGAGCACATTATGTGATGTGAAACGCTTCAAATCAAGAGAAATCTGTGATCCAATACGCCTCCACCAAGCGGCCGGTCAAGCAGGGTGTTGTCACGCGTGTCTCGCGCAAGCGCATCACGCGTGGTTTCATCGTGACGGGGTCGTCCGTTCCCCGGTCGATCAGCGCAGCCGGCCGGATGCCGGTGCTGACGACACGCGGTCTGGTTGCGGCTGCTGGCGAAGCTCGCAGGCGGCGGGTAGAGTCTCCGTCAAACCGGCGACTGCGAACGCCGACCAGCCATTTCCTTCGAGGTGCCGGCATGATCACAACTCCCGCGGACAGAAGGACACTCCGTGTTCCGGCAGCGATCGTGCTTCTTGTCGGCGGATGCGTCTCGGCATGGGCTGCCGAGACCGCGCTGCGGCCGCCCGCGGCGGAGGGGGCGTTCGACGCGGCGCGGTTTGGATGGATCATGGATGAAGACACCAGCGCGTTTGGCGTTCGCTGGGCGGAACCGCGGAAGATCCGCAAAGTGCTCGTGCAATTCGATGAAGCCGCACAGTTACCGGCGCCGGACAAGGTTCGCCTGCAGTACTGGCACGGCGGATGGGATGGCAAGCCTGAGCCCGTGGCTTCCGAGAAGGGTGCGGGTGGCGTCGGCTGGGAGCACATGGACGACTGGACGAACGGTAAGTGGAAAGACGCCGACGCACGTCTGCAGGCGGACGGCAAGACGTGGACGTACACGTTTGCGCCCACGGGCGAGAAGGAGTTTTCCAAGTCATCGCCCGGTGTTACGTATCGCAAGACGCTCAAGGTGCGGCTGCTCGCAGAAGGCGTCTTGCCGCGCCCGACCAGGTTCCAGGCACTGACCGACGCCGTCTACGAGCCGGTGACCGTGCGGGTGCTCTTCGGCAAGCCTGCTCATGCCGGCGTTCGCGTCGGCGACATCGAGGCCGGGCGGCTCGAGGTCTTCAACGGGGCGGTTGTGTCGATTCGGCCTGTGGGGGACGCAAAGGTTGCGGATGGGCGTTGGATGCTCCCCGCGCAGGGCGAAGGGGGGATTGAAGCGGATATCCTGAGGGCGGTGGACCGGCTCAACCCCGGCTTCGACCGGACCATCGTCACGGTGCGCTCCGGGGACCGGCCCTTCTCGTTTGCCGCGGATGAGGCGGCGCGCGGTGACCGCATCCTGGTCGATGATCTTGGCGTGCTGGTCACGCGGGGCGACGATGCGATCTCCCTCGAAGGATTGCGCAAGGCACGTGGTGAGTCGTCCGCGCGCACGGTGTACAGCCGCGTTCTCGATCAACCTGAACAGACGCTGACGCGCGCCTGGGAGGACATGCCGCTCAAGCGACCGCTGTACTATGTCCATGGGCTGCCCGGTAACCGGAATTCGATGCACCAGAACGTCCAGGGTGATGTGACGCTCAACGCGAGCAAGCGATGGTTTACCCTCCCGAAGAGTCCGAAGGACGGCGACCGCAAGGCCTGGGCGGGCGACTTCCCGGCCTTCAACTTCGGCCTTCCGAACGACCACCGCGTCAATCAGCGGGTGCTGCGCGACGGATACCTTCCGATTCTGACGACCTGGTACCGTGAGGGTGTTCTATCCTACGAGCAGACCTGCGTTCTCGACAGACTTGGGGGCTCGCTCGACCAGATCGGCCTCGACGACCCCACCGTGCTGCTGATGCGCGTCCGTGTGGTCAACACGTCGAAGACAGAAGACGCGGCCGCCAGGCTGACGCTCTCCGTGTGGTCCGCCGACGAGCAGGAGAAGCTCTCGATCGACGGCGGTCGCGCGACATCCGAGTGGGAGGGCAAGCCCCGGTTCCGCTACCTGCTCAAGGGATACGAGGCCGGCCGCCTCGCGCCGCACGGGAGTATCCTGTCCTGGTCGCTCGGGATGAAGGCCGGCCAGACTCACGACCTGTATTTCATGATCCCGTCGATCACACTGGACAAGGAAGATGAGATCGTCGCACTCGCCAATCGCGACTTCGAGGCGGACACCGCGCGCGTTGCCGCATCCTGGAGAGCCGTTATCGATCGCGGCTGCGCGATCACGACTCCCGAGCCGTGGCTGAACGATTTCTACAGGGCGCATCTTCAGCACATGCTGGTCAACTGCTTCAAGGAGATCGGGTCCGATCGGCTGCACGCGCACGTCGGGACCTTCGGCTACGGGGTTTTCCCGGACGAGTCGGTCATGATGATCAGCGACCTCGACCGGCGCGGGTATCACGACGAGGCGAGGCGGTGCTACCAGTCGTTCCTCGATTACCAGGGCACGGTCGGCATGCCCGGCAACTTCAAGTCGAAGGAAGGCACGCTCTACGGTTCAGGCGGCCATGAGGACGGCGGGTACAACAAGAGCCACGCCTGGGTGATGTGGGGCCTGGCCGAGCACTGGAAGTACACGCGCGATCGAAAGTGGATGGAGCACGCGGCGCCGAAGCTGGTCGCGGCGTGCGAATGGGTGATTCGCGAGCGCGCGACGACGATGATGGCGAACAAGGATGGTACGAGACCCATCGAGTACGGCTTCCTGCCCGCCGGATCGCTCGAGGATGTGACCGACTATTGGAGCTGGCTGGTCACGAATGCGTGCACGGACTGGGGCTTCCAGGCGCTTTCGGGCTCGCTGGCTGACTACGGCCATCCCGAAGCGGCTCGACTGCAGAAGGAATCCAAGGCGTTTCACGAGGATCTGATGCGCGGTTTTGAGGAGTCGCGGATTCTGGCCCCGGTTGTTCGCTTGCGCGACGGCACCTACGTCCCGAAGTATCCGTCGCGGCTCCACGAGCGAGGGAGGACGCACGGCTGGCTGCGTGAGACGCTCGAGGGCTCGGTCCACCTGCTCATCACCGGCCTCGTGGATCCGCGGTCGCCGCAGGCCGAATGGATCCTCAAGGACTTCGAGGACAATCTCTATATCTCTGGGGAGTACGGCTACGCGATCCCCGCGTTTGACACGTTCTGGTTTTCTCGCGGCGGCTTCTCCATGCAGGCCAATCTGCTGGGTGGACCGCTGCCGTATCTCTACCGTGACGAGATCAAGCACTACCTGCGCGCGTACTTCAACGGATTCGCGTCGGCCTTTTATCCGGACACGCGCATGTTCAACGAGCACTCGTTGCCGGAGCTGGGTTACCCGGCCGGCGATCACTTCAAGACCTCGGACGAGGCGCAGTCAACGTATTGGCTGCGGCTGATGTTCGTTCACGAGCGCGACGGGGACCTGTACCTCGGCCAGGCGGTTCCGCGGTACTGGCTGAAGGACGGCAAGATGGTGGGGATCGAACGCGCCGCCACTCATTACGGGCAGTTGTCGCTGCAGATCGCATCTCAGGCCGCCGGCGGCCAGATCAAGGCGAGCCTCTCAAGAGCACAATCGTCCGCCCAGCCCAAAACGATCTACCTGCGGATCCGCCATCCGGAGGGCAAACCAATGCGCGAGGTGCTCGTCAACGGCAAGCCCCATGCACAGTTTGATGCGGCCAAGGAGTGGGTCGTCCTGTCCGGCAGCACGACTGGACAG
>CAYQYB010000164.1:0-6102 GCA_964421535.1 uncultured Verrucomicrobiota bacterium
CTCGATCGGACGGGGCTCGGACCGGTTCCGGGCGTGGTACTGGCGCGCCGGGCGCTGTGGTCCCGCCTGGTGGGCAACCCGCACCGAACTGTCCGGTATGCGGCAACGGCCCAGACAAGGCGCTGGTGACGTGTTCGGTGTGCGGACACAGATGGCTTGTGTCGGCGGCCGGCGGCCCGCCGACCGGCGGATGTCCGAAGTGCGGGAACGGCGGACCGGTGACGGAGGATACCGGCGGCGGCGCCGCGCCCGGCGCGGTCCTTCCGTCGCCGCCACCCGCCACGGTCCTGCCATCGCCGGCGCCCGCTGCCGGCGAAGAATGGGGCACAGTCGAGTACTAGAGAGCGAGGTGTTTCGTGAAGAGGCTTGGGGTTTTTCTCCTGCTGGCTTTCGGCGCGGCCGGCGCGGTATTCGGCGTTCAGGATGTCGAGCAGTATCGCGCCGAGTACCAGAACGAAGTCCGTCAATTGCAGGAAGCGCACGACATGGCGGCCCGCAAACTTCGGCGGCCCGACGGCACGATTGACACGGCAAGCCCGGAGTACCAGAGGATCCAGCAGCACTACAACACGCAGAAGACCGCGTTGCGCAACCGGTACCTCTCCAATCATCCGGCCAGCAAGGCCTGGGAATCCCTTCAGCAGATGCCCGAAGGCGGCAAGCTGAGCAACACCGGCAGCGATCCGTCAAGCGCTCCTTCGGACATGGATCTCTCGGCGGCCGACTCCGCCACCGCGGAAGCCGCGGCCAAACACCTGAAGGGCAAAGGGCACAATGTCACCTACGATCCCGAACTGGGAATGTACCTGGACCACACGACCGACACCAAGATCTGGGAGCCCGGAACACCGGCCCAACAGAAAGCCCGGGCCAGCAACCCGGAAGGATACACACGATCCGGATCATTGGAGCACGAGGGAATCAAATCTCCCGACGCTCAATACGATCCGGAAGGCTATGTGGAGGATCTGAACAAGAAATACGAGGCGGCAAAAAAGGCCGGGGATACCCGGACCATGAACAAGGTGGCCCGGAAAATGCAGGAGGCCACGGGAAAGCCGCTGGATCCCGTCACGAGGAAAATGGGGGTTGATGCCGATCCCTACGAATCCGGGGAGACCAGTTTTGGTGAGTCGGATGCGGTCAAGAAAGCCAAGACGGCGCAGAGGTCGGAGGCCCTGGACAAGGGGGTGCAGGAGGCCAGGGCGAAGGCCAAGGCTCAGTCCGAATCCAATGCGCGCATGCGCAGTGACCTGGCCGCACAGGAGCAGAACCTGGGCAACAAAAAGTCTGCCCAGGAATACACGGACGCCAACAGGAAGATCGACAACACCAAGCCGAAATCCGGCGAGCCGGTCAAGACCAGTGGCGGAACGGACACGGCCGGCAAAGGGACCGGGAAGAGTGTCGGCGAGCCCAGCGGCCCGAAAACAACAGAAACGGGCGGACCGAAAGTGACCGAGACGGGTGGCCCGAAGGTGACCGAAACGGGCGGACCGAAAGTGACCGAGACGGGTGGTCCGAAGGTGACAGAAACGGGTGGCCCGAAGGTGACAGAAACGGGTGGCCCGAAGGTGACGGAAACGGGTGGCCCGAAGGTGACGGAAACGGGCGGCCCGAAGGTGACGGAGACGGGCGGACCGAAAGTGACCGAGACGGGTGGTCCGAAAGTGACCGAGACGGGTGGTCCGAAGGTGACAGAAACGGGCGGACCGAAAGTAACCGAGACGGGTGGTCCGAAAGTGACGGAAACGGGCGGACCGAAGGTGACGGAGACGGGCGGACCGAAAGTGACCGAGACGGGTGGTCCGCGTGTTACTGAACCCGGCGCGCCAAAGACCGGAGGCGCTGCGGCGCCGAAAGCTGGTGAGCCCGGATTGGGCAGTGCCAAGTTGGAACTGCCCAAACCTGTGGGCAAAGTGCTTGATGCGGCAGGCACCGCCGTGGAGACCGCGGTCGTCATCAACCAGGCTGGGAAAGTCTATGGCGGTCTCAAGAAAGGCGATGCCGGCGAGGCTGTGGCCGGCATTGTCGGTGAGGATGCGGCCAAGACGGCCCAAGTCGAAGGCGGCAAGGATTACTCCGATGCCATGGGTCAGCTTCTGGATGCCAAGACCGCCGAGGCGCAATCGGCCGCCGAGGGGAAACTGAAGCGCATGGGCGCGACGCCTGAGGAACTCAAGACATACAGCGACAACTACAACAAGGACCCGGCGGCGGCGCGCGCGGTCGTGCAGGCCGTGAAGGATCGCGGCGGTGTGGACACAAAGCCCCAACAGGGTTTGGAAGGTGCCGGGCCGGAGGAAAGCAGTTGGAATGCGAAAGACCAGCTCGCGGCTGGAGCCAAGCAAGCACACAGTTACGCCGACGCAGCCACCATGGGCGGGCTGAGTCACACGGAGAATGCCGTGTCTGACGTTTTCGATATCACCAAGAACGCCGACGCGCTCGACGACTCCACGAAGGCCGAACAACTCAGCAAGATGTACACGGATCTCCGGATTCGCGGCGCCACGCCGGACGAGGCCAACAATGCCCTGAAGGATTACTACAAGAACCCCAAGGATTTCCGCGACCTCGTGCGGGATCTTCGCGAGCGCGATCCGACCAAGTTCGATGGCGCGATCGGACAGCATGGGAAGAATCTCGGCGGCCGCGGCAACATCGACATCGTTGGTGATGACACGGTCGGGGATCGGGTGGCAGCCGTGGGCCACGAGTTGAAGTCCGGCCTCGTCGACGCTCCGGCAAAAGTTGTCGGGGAGATCCTCGGCGACATCACGGGCGACAACCAGAAAACCCAGGCCATCCTGGACGGCGCCGCCGCGCGAACCAAGGATGGTGCCGCGATGCGCGACCAGATCTATCAGGACCTGATCGCGAAGGGCGCCAAGGAAGGCGAGGCGCGGGCCGCGGTCAATGACTTGGCGCGCGGCAACCCCGACACGGTGCGCGGCTTGGTTTCTGATTTGAAGAGCCAAGCCGCTGCGGCCGGCAAGCCGACCGCAGGCGCGAGCGGGGGCGATTCGGATTCGAAGGATCCGGTGACTTCGGATTCCTCAGACTCTGAAGGCGCCGAGGCGGATGCCGACACCGAAGCTGTGACCGACACCGGCGAGCCGGCCCCCTGGGGCGCGCGTAACGATGCGGGCGAGGCGGTGGATGCCGGCGCGTACGAGAATGGCGACAGGATCATCAACAAGGACGGTGTCGAGTTCGTGAACCAGGACGGCCAGTGGGTCGAGACCGGCGACAACCGCGGCGCGTACGACGCCGACTCGGACAAAGGCGGCACGGAAGCCGTTTCGACGCCCTCGATCCCTGACACGGGCCTGGACGAGAGCGGCAATCCTGTGGACGCGGAGCCAGCCGGGGAACCCGTGGCCGATGCCTCCGACGACCCGGAGGCGGACGACGAGGCTGTCCGCGATGCGGATGAAGTGTTCGGAGATGACGACGCGGACGACGACGAGGTTGCCGATTCGGACGCGGAAGCTTCCGGCGACGATGCCGATGTGGCGGATGATTCGGAGCCGGAAGACGAACAGCCTTCGGATGATTTGGCGGACGGCGAGGCGGATATTCCGGAGATGGCCGAGGACGACGATTCGGAGGATGAGGAGGAAGGGGGCGTTCTTGACGGCTACGCCGACGACCGCGAGGAAGCCGCGGAAAGCCGAGGGAAGAGCGGCCTGAATACCATGGGCAAGGTGATGCAGGTTGCCCAGGCCTCCACGGCCGGCGATCAGCAGGTTGCCGACGCGAACCGGGCTATCAGCAACGCGGGCGAAGATTTCAACACGACTCGAAATCAGGCCGCGTCCGATACGGCCGCCGGCGATCGCGCGGACAGCTGGGGCACGAAGATGGGCGATTCCATCCAGCAGGGACTGGAGCAGGGGATGTCGCAGGCGGCAACGTCGATCGGGGCGGCCGCCGCCGACAGGGCGAGCGGTCAGATCTTCGATGGCGGAAAAAAGGCTGAACCTGAAGGCGGCAGCTCCGGCGAAAGCGAAGGCGGAAGCGTGAGCGCCGGTGCCGGTTCCTCCGCCGCTCCGGCATCGTCCGGCGGAAGTTCCGGTGGGGGCGGAGGGAGCGGCAGCGGTGGTGGTGGCGGCAGCGGTGGCGGCAGCGCGCCTGAAAGTGGAGATGCCGGCCCGTCGTCGCCTGTTCCTCCTCCTCCGCCTCCTTCGTCGTCGGGTGGAAATGTGAAGTTGGTTTGCGTGAAGTGCGCCCACGAATTCATGCCGCCGGCCGATGGTTCAACAACGTGCCCGCAGTGCGGCGGAGCCACGATACCGCAAACGATCTGGGATCCGTCGCAAGCGCCGGGCGCAACAGCGACAGCAACGCCGGCCCCTGCTCCAACTCCCGCGCCGGCTCCGGCGCCGGAACCTCCCAAGGGATGGAAATGCCCGGTGTGCGGGAGCTACGACACCGTCTTTTCCAACACACATCCCCTGTACGGAGATGTTTATCACTGCAATGGCTGTGGCGGAGCGGTGCATAATGTCTATTGATCGTAAGTTGTAACCTGCTGTGTTCACATTGGTTATGATTGGATCGCCGGCCTGCGTCCCCTGTCCTTTATTCGCTGGACAGTTCCGTTTATCGGAGTAAGAAGGGGTTAGGGCCGAGGCAAAGAAGAGGCGGAGGGTTGTGCCATGAAACTGCGTTATCGATTCTTCCCGGGTGCGGCGAGGGCCGTGTGCCTGCTCGCCGTCATGGCGTGGTCGGGCCTTTCTGTTCGAGCCGTTGCGGAGGACGTCGTGAGATCCGTCGCGGACTCGCGCGCGGCACAGGCGCAGGAGCTGAGCAACCTTCGCGAGGAATACGCGGCAAAAGCCCGCCAGCCGGGCGCCGACCAGGCGAAGCTGCTGTCCGAGTACAAGGCCCGGTACGAAGCCATCCGGCAGAAGTTTCTCGCCGCGGATACGCGTGCGGCGGAAATCCAGGACATCAAGGATCGTTTCCGGGGCGAGATTGAGAACACCGGGAGCAACCCGAAGGACGTGCGGGCCGACGTCGATCTGGCGGCGCGGAACGAACTGGCCGCCCGGACGCTGGCCGAGGAGTGGCGCGCGAAGGGCGATGTGGTTGTCGAAACGACCACGAAGTTTGTGAACCAGACGCGCGATGCCACGCTCTGGAAACCCGAAACGCCGGAAATCAAGCAGGCCAAGGTGGAGGACCTCGACGCCTTTTCCACCGAAGGGGGACAGGAGGGTACGGGCAACAAGTCCGCCGTGCGCGACGAACTCGGCTGGCAGGTCGACAACGAGAAGAAGCTCCTGCACGCCCAGAAAGACGGCGATCTCAAGACGGGCGCCAAGAGCGTGGATAAAGCCGCCGAGGCCGCCGGCCGGAAGGCGCAGAACCCCGAATTCTACAGGAAGGCCGAAGTCCTGCGGCAGTACGGCGACGACGTTCAGGCCGGCATCACCGACCTCGCCGACACTCCCGAAGTCCGCAAGCAAAAGCTCGATGCTTGGAGGGAAGAAGCGCGCATTGAGATGGATAAGTCCCGCGCCGTGGCCGAACGCCGCAGCGCTCTGCGCGACGATGTCCGTGCGGATTTCCAGAGAGCTCTCGAGAATGCGACGCCCGCCGATCCTGCCAACCGAGACGCCAACTTCCGCGACAGCGCGGCCATCGGCGACGAGCGGGTCCGCGTGCGCGAGTCCAATCTCGCTGCCGAACGCATGAACGAGACGTTGCGCGCGGAGAGCGGCGGAAAAACGACGATCGAGGCGGGCGGCAAAGGTTCTACGGTTCGTGAAGGAACGACGACGCGCATCGGCCAGCCCGCGCCGGATGCTGTCACCACCATCAAGCCGGGAGAGGCGGGTCCGATCGCGCGCAACACGACCATCGGCCAGCCGTCGCCGCAGGCGGCGGAAAGCGTGGCGGGGTCCGTTCCGGATTCGTCCGGCGTCGGCGACATGGTGCCCGTTGAACCGCCGGGCTCGCTTTCCTCCTCCGCCGGCTCGTCCGGCGGACGGCCCAGCCTCGATCAGTTCACGCCGAAGATCGATCCGTCGCAGGTGCAGATGCCGGGGCGCGTCGAGCGTACGACCCGCTATGTCTCGGGCGACCCCGCAC
>CAYQYB010000165.1:0-6049 GCA_964421535.1 uncultured Verrucomicrobiota bacterium
GCCGACTGGATGCGCGATTGGGCTGAGTTGATCGCGGGCACAAATCCGTCCGACAGCAATTCCGTGTTCCGGTCGTTCTGCGTCGCGGCGGAAAGCGGCGGCCTGGTTGTGCAGTGGTCGAGCGAAACCGGGAAGCTGTATCGGCTGCAGCGGTCGACAAATCTGCTGGTGGATGCATTTGGTTTTGAAGTGGCGGAGGGCGTTGCCGCGGTGCCGCCGGTCAACGTGTACACGGATCGGACGGTGAGCGGTACGGGGCCGTGGTTTTACCGGGTCCAGGTGGAGTAGTCGTGTCATGAGTTGTCGTTTGATCGCCATTCTTGTTCTTGTGTCCTTGTCCTCTTCTTCCTTCGCGGCCACGCTGTGTGTCCGGACGAACAGCCCGCATCCCGGCGCGCCGTACAACGCGTGGACGAACGCCGCGCGCGACATCCAGACTGCGGTGAACGCGGCGGGGCCGGGCGACACGGTCCTCGTCACCAACGGTGTCTACGCCTCCGGCAGCTACGCGATTCCCGCGCACATCGTCAGCAATCGCGTTGTCATCACGACGTCCATCGTGGTTCGAAGCGTGAACGGGCCGGCGGTGACGGTGATCCGCGGGCGGAACGCAGGCGAGACCGTGGAGCGGCGCTGTGTCTACATCACCGGCGGCGGTCAGCTGTGGGGATTCACGCTGACGAACGGGTCGGCCCGTGGCGGTTCGGCGTGGCAGGATGGCTTGGGTGGTGGCGCGCTGATCGAAGTCAGTGGTGTAATTTCGAACTGCATCGTGTGCAGCAACAGCGCGACGCATGGGGGCGGAATCGCGGCGTACTACGGCGGCGAAGTCCGCAACTGCTTCGTGCACGGAAACTCGGCCGGGCTTGGATCATGGTACTACGGCGGCGGGCTGTACGGAATGCAAGGGGCGGCTGCGTACGATTCTGTTTTCTCCAACAACTATTGCGAAGTCGGCGGCGGCGTGAGCTTCGAAGGCGGCTGTCGGGTGGTCCGCTGCCTGATGGTGAACAACCAGGCCGTGAGCGGCGGCGGGCTCAGCCTGAAGACCGACTACGCGGACAACTGCCTGATCGTCAGCAATGTGGCGTCGCGGTCCGGCGGCGGAATCGCATTCTCGTCGGGCTACGGATTGGTACGCAACTGCACCGTCGTCGGCAACGTCGCACAGCAGTATCCGGATCACTCGGGAACCTACCACGTCATGGGTGGGACGCTCGTCAACTCGATCCTCGTGCGCAACGGCAACGGATCGGAGAACCTCGACGCGTCCCTGAACTACACAGCCGACCACCTCTGCACCACGCCGCTGCCGTCGAACGGCACGGGCCACGTCACAGCCGACCCGTTGCTCGTTTCCGGTTGGCGGCCGGCCGCCAATTCTCCCTGCATCGACGCGGGTTGCACGAACGGTCCCGCGGATGATTACGCGCGCGCGGTTCGTCCGCTCGACGGAAACAACGACAAGACCAACGCGTGGGATATCGGCGCATACGAGTATGTTCATCCGCTCGGAGACTCCGACGGCGATGGGCTGCGCGACACGAACGAGCTGGCCGGCGGAACGAGCCCTCTTGTGCTGGACACCGATGGCGATGGGATGGGAGACAACGCGGAAGTGCGAGCGGGCACGGATGCGTTGAGTCCTGCATCGTTCCTGTTTGCGCAAGTCGTCAGCCAGACCAACTTCGGCTCCGGCTTCCTCGTGTCGTGGCCGGGTGTGGTCGGCAAGCGATACAGGGTCGAGCGCGCGACCAACGCATCGCCGGCGGCATTCAGTTATCTGGTGAGGACGAACATTGCCGGCGTATCGCCGATGAACGTGGCGACCGACACAACGGCGGCCGGCGCGGGGCCGTGGTACTACCGGGTCAAGCTGGAGTAGCCGAAGCGTCCGCGTCGGGGGGCACGCCCTCGTCGTTGCGCCGAGCGGCTTCCATCAGGAGGGCCATGGGCGGCGCCTGAATCGTGCGGGGCGGGAACTCGTCCGGAGTGCGGGTCCCGAAGGTGCCATCTTTCCATCCCATGACCTTGTAGAAAGCTGTTTCGCGGCGCAGGTCGCCGGCTTCGGCCTCGATGATGTCCCCGTTCTGAATGTAGATCGCGCCCTTCACGTCGCCGCTGGTGAGTTCGACTTTCGTGCTCTTCGCGCCCGCGCAGAGGATCTGGACGAGATCGCTGAGCTGGATGTCCTTCAGCGAACCGGTCACGCCGGCCTGCGGCTTCGCGGGCGCCGCGGCGAGAATCTTCTGAAGCTTGATGAACAGAAGCTCCATGTCGACCGGGCGCACGAAGACGTCGTCGGCGCCGGCCTTCATGCAGTCGCGCATCACGCGCTGGCTTTTGCTCGCGGTCAGCATGATGAACGGGATGCCGCGGGTCTGCGGCTCGCTTTTGACTTTCTGGCAGAGGGAAAGGCCGTCCTCGACGAGTATCTTCAGTTCCGAGAGGATGATGTCGGGGGTTTCCCTGGAGAGGGCTTTCAACGCATCCTGCACATGGCTGACGGCGGTGACTTTGTATCCCTTGTCTTTCAGGGGGAGCGACATGACGCCCGAGACAACTTCCTCCGGGTCGACAATCAGAATTTTCGCGCCCGGCGCTTCGAGGCCCTGGAGGAAGAGTTCATCCCGCAGGATGACCATGAAGCGGTTGAGCAGGCTGCGCCGGGTCGCGCTCGTCGCCCAGAGCTCGCGCAGCGTGTCCTGCACGGCGTCGGGATCCTTTTCGATGCCCGGTTTTTCTCTTTTCAGCTCCTGGTATCCCGAGATGAGGCTCAGGACCTGAAAGCCGAGATTGGGGTTCTGGTCGCCGGGCGGGTGTTCGCCAAGCCCCAGGATGTCCGAAAGCCCGTGCTGGGCGACCAGCGGGTCAATCAGATGGCGATGCTCCTCGAGAGCGGACAGCCATGCCGCGAGGATCAGCTTCTCCACATCGGTCAGGGATATTTGCAGACGGGTGGCCAGAAGCTGGGCGTGCCGGGCCATCTCGGCGATCTCGGCGACCCGGGCGGGATCCTTGACGAAGGAAGTCACCAGCGTTCGGCACACGAGCACGGCGCCGTCCGTGCGGCTGGCCTGCATTCGTTCTGTGACGTTGTTTCCCGGCATGGCCGTTGGACTGCATAGTTCACCGGACGACAATCGAAGTCAAGATGGGGCGGCGAGAGATCACTCCGCGGCAGGTTTTTCCAGGACGCGGCGCAGGACGCTGACCAGCGACGCGCGGGTGTACGGCTTCTCGATGAAGCCCGCCATGCCCGCGCCGGCGAAACGTCGCGAGACTTCCTGCTCGTCGTACCCGCTGGAAAGAATGACGCGGACATCCCCGCGGATTTTCCGAAGCTCGTGGAACGCCTCCACGCCGTCCATGTTCGGCATCGTCAGGTCGAGGACCACGCAGGCGATCTTGTCCGCGTTCCGGCGGAACACATCGACCGCCTCCTGCCCGTCGCATGCGGTCAGGGCCGTGAAACCCGAACGTTCCACCATCTTCTGCCCGAGCGTGCGCACCGTCTCCTCGTCGTCGACGACGAGGATTGTCCCGCTGCCCCGCCATTCCGCCGATTCGGGTTCGTGATCCTTGCGGACGGCTCCCATGACGGAAGCCGGGAACAGGACCCGGAAGGACGTGCCCCGTCCGGGCTCGCTGTCCACGCGAATGGCGCCGTGGTGTCCCCGGATAATACCGAGCACGGCGGTCAGCCCGAGTCCCCGCCCTGTGAACTTGGTGCTGAAGAAGGGGTCGAAGATCCTGTTGAGGGTCGCCCGATCCATGCCGGCGCCGGTGTCGGTGACGTCCAGGTAGACGTACATCCCGGGCTGAAGCTTCTCTCCGAGGAAGCAGGCGAGGAGGTAGGACATGTCGCACTCACGCGTCCCCGTGCTGACCGCGATCACGCCGCCCTTGTCTCCGAGAGACTCGGAAGCGTTGATCATGAGGTTCATGACGATCTGGCGCAGCTGCGTGGCATCCGCGTCAACCGCCGGGAGGTTGCCGGCAAAGTTGTAGCGAAGCAGGGCCTTTTTCGAGACGCTGATTTCGAGCATGTGGCTCATGTCGCGGACGATCGCGGAAAGGTCCTGCGGTTCGACGATGAACTGGCTCTTCCCCGAGTAGGCGAGCATCTGCTTGCACAGTTCCGCGGCTCGGCGGGCGCCCTTGATGATTTCCTCGAGCGTCTCGCAGATGGGGGAGTTGGGCGGCAGGCTCGAGAGCGCCATGTCCGCGTTGCCGAGGACGGCCATCAGCAGGTTGTTGAAGTCGTGCGCGATGCCTCCGGCGAGCACGCCCAGGCTTTCCAGTTTCTGGGACTGCTGCATCTGCGTTTCCAGCGCCTGCCGCTCTTCCTGGGCCTTTTTCTGCGCGGTGATGTCGATCGTGACGCCGAGCAGGGATGCGCAGGATCCGTCCTTGGACAAGAGCGGGAGCTTATAGGTGGAGACCCATCGCACCTGTCCATCCGCGCCCGTGACCTTTTCCTCGGCGATGTGTTTCGGGCTCTTGGTGGTGATGACTTCCAGGTCGTCGCGATGGAAGTGTTCCACCTCTTCCTGGTTGGAGTTGAAGTCCGCGTCGCTCTTTCCGACGATCCCGGCAACGGTTGTTCCGTACATCCTGCAGAGCGTCTCGTTGGCGAGCAGGAACCGGCTGTCCCGGTCCTTGACGAAGACGAACCCCGGATGGGTGTCGATCACGCTGCGGAGGAACGTCTCCTGTTTCTTGATCTCCTCCTGCGCGCGTTTGCGGTCGGAAATGTCCTCCTCCAGCGCGTCGAGCATTCGGTTGAACGCGCTGCCCAGTTCCGACAGCTCGTCCTTGCCGCGGAGGGTCACGCGGGCGGCGAGATCGCCCGTGGAGCTGATGTGGTTGACGAAATCGCTCAGCTGGGTGGTTCGGGCGAGGACCAGCCGGTTGATGAGCGAAAGGGAGACGGCGACGGCGCCGGCCCCCACGGCGAGAAGGAGACAACAGAGGAGAACGAGATTGCGGAGCGCGCGCTGAAAATGAGTCCGGGCGCCGGATACTTTCAGAACCAGGGCGGGTTGGTTCAAGACGTCGTTGATCAGCGCATATCCGGCGATGGTCCTGCTGTCGATGTTCTTCACCGTGACGGGATTGTCGGTGGGCGACGCGAGGAGCCGGCTGCGCACGTCCGCTGGAATCTGCTCGTCCGCAAAGGACAGCAGCATCGGTTGCAGCTGAGTCAGCCGGGCAAGGAGTGTCGCGATCTGCGTGTCCAGCTTCTGCCCGATCACAAGCGTGCCCTTGCTCGGGCCTTCGAACCGGCTGGTCAGAATGGGGTACGACGAGACGAGAAAGGAGCCTTCCGGAATGACCAGGATGCCGCTGACCGGGTCCGTGGTGTTGTCACGGAGCAGGGGGCTTCCCGGCGACAGCTTGTCCATCAATCCGGGCGGCGGCGCCGTTGCCCGGCCCGCCTCCGGATCGTATCCCGCGCCATGGACCAGCTTTCCTTGCGGATCCAGGAACACCATGAACCCGAAGCGATTGTGCAGGAAGGTCTCGTCGATGAGGTTCGCGTGGATGTAGTCGTCGTTGGAGTCTTCGATGAACTGGCGAGTGTCGTCCCACGCCGCGTAGTCCGAAGTCGTCCTTTCGAGCTCGGAGACCATATTCTCGATGACGATGAAGACCCGTGCGGCCCTTCGCGATGTTTCGGCCGTCTCGTTGATTTTTGCGTCCAGAAGCAACTGCACACCGATGATGAGCATCGCGCACGCCGTAAGCACGGACAGCACGGTGAAAATGACCGCTGTGGTCTTGTGCCGGATGTTCAATGGTGAGCGTCTCCGACGCCGACGGTAAGAAATCCTCGGTCCGCATTCCAGTCCATTCGCGCCGATTCTGTTGCCGGGGTGGACGAGGCAATGGATAAGGCGTATCATGCCGCCATCGAAAGAGATTCTTTGTCAAAGGAGACGGGCTATGCAGGACTTTGAAAAGCTGGGCGCCTTTTACTTGGGCAAAATCTTCGATCCGGCCGCCGGGAAACTCACCGAGGAACTGGTCCTTTACGATTCGAAAG
>CAYQYB010000166.1:0-6038 GCA_964421535.1 uncultured Verrucomicrobiota bacterium
CGGTCATCAAGCTCAACACGAACGAGAACCCCTACCCGCCGTCGCCCAAAGTGATGGCGGCGATCGCGGCGGTCGGGGCGGAGCAGCTCCGGCGATACCCCGAGCCGCGCGCCAACCGCTTCCGCGATACCGCGGCGAAGGTGTTCGGCGTCACCCGGGACCACGTGATCTGCGGGAACGGCATGGACGACCTGCTCAACATGAGCGTCCGGGCCTTCAGCGGTCCCGAGGCCGCCCTGGTGTACCCGGTTCCCACCTACACACTCTACGCGGTCCTCGGCTCGATCCAGGCGTCGATCATCCGGGAGGTGCCCTTCGGCCCCAACGGAACGCTGCCAACGGACGGCCTGGTGCGGGCCCGCGGAAGCGTCACCTATCTGGCAAACCCGAACTCCCCCACTGGTACGTTCGTGCCCCGCGCGGAGGTCGCGAAGCTGGCGGACGCGCTCGATGGCGTGCTGTGCATCGACGAGGCGTACGTGGATTTCGCCCGCGAAGATTGCATGGACCTCGCCAGGAATCATCCGAATGTCCTGGTCATGCGGACGATGTCGAAGGGCTACTCGCTGGCGGGCCTGCGTTTCGGGTTCGCGATCGGGCATCCCGCCCTCATCGCGGGCCTCATGAAGGTCAAGGACAGCTACAACGCCGACGCAATCGCGATCGCGGCTGCGACGGCGGCGGTCGGCGATCAGGCCTATCGCGAGGAGACGCGCCAGAGGGTGATCGCGGAACGCAGGCGGCTGGCCGCCGCGCTCGAAGCCCTTGGCTTTTCGGGCCCGGCGAGCGAGTCCAACTTCCTGTTCATGCGCCCGCGCCGCCCGTCGGCCGCCGAGCTGTACGAATCGCTCAAGGCTCGTCGAATTCTCGTCCGATACTTCAACAGCCCGGGGCTCAGTGACAGTGTGCGCATCACGGTCGGCACGGCCGAACAAAATGACGCGCTGATCGCCGCCCTCTCGGAGCTGACCAAGTGAGCAAGCGTCCAGCAGGAAAGCCCAGAACGCCCGCCCGACGCGGCCACCGTCAGGCCGCCGTGCAGCGTGCGACCAAGGAAACCAGCATCAAGCTTGCCATCAATCTCGACGGCGGCGGCAAGTCCGACATCGCCACGGGCATCGGCTTCTTCGATCACATGCTGACCCACATCGCCCGGCACGGCCTCATCGACATGGAGCTGAAGGCGACGGGCGACCTGCACGTGGACGATCATCACACGGTCGAGGACGTCGGCATCTGCCTCGGCCAGGCCATCGCGCAGGCGGTCGGCGACAAGAAGGGCATCCGCCGCTACGGCTTCTTTACCCTCCCCATGGAGGAGGCCCTCGCCCAGGTGGCCGTGGATCTGTCCGGGCGCCCGGCGATCGAATACCGCGCGCGCTATCGTGGCTCGAAGATCGGCGGTTTCGACGTGCAACTCGTGGAGGAATTCCTCCGCGCCGTCGCCTTCAACGCCAAGATGAACCTCCACGTCGTCGTGGCCTACGGCACCAACAGCCACCACATCGCCGAAGCCATCTTCAAGGCCCTCGGCAAAGCCCTGCGCATGGCCGTGGAGCCCGACCCCCGCGAGGGCTCCATTCCTTCGACCAAAGGCATTCTCTAGACCGGTTCACGCAAATCGAGACGGACGTGCCCGTCGAACAGCCGATGGAGCTCCACATCGCCGGCGAGGCGAGCCGCGCTACCCGGCCCGACCTGTCACCGGCCTCGACTCCTTCTCGGTGATCCAGATGTTGCGGAACCGCACCGGGTGGCTGTGGTCCTGGAGATGAAGCGGGCCGGGCTCGGGCGATTCCTTCTGGATCGCGGCCCGCGTCGGACCGGGGATCTCAACGTCCTTCTGCACGAGCACGCCGTTGAAGCGAACGGTCATCTTCGCGCCGTGCGTCTTGTTGCCCGCGGCGTCGAAACGCGGGGCGGTGAACTCGACGTCATACGTCTGCCAGCTCATCGGCGGATAGCACATGTTCACCTTGGGATCCGACACCTCGTAGATCCCACCGGCCTCGTTGTTCTTGCCCTCCAGGCCGAACGAGTCGAGGATCTGCACCTCGTAGCGTCCCTGCAGGTAGCAGCCGCTGTTTCCGCGGTCCTGCCCCCGCCCCTTGGGCTCGAAGGGCAGCATGAACTCCAGGTGCAGGGTGCAGTCCTTGAAGGTTGTCTTGCTGTTCGAGCCCTGCATAAGCAAGCCGTCTTCGGTCACCTTGTCGGCCGCGAAGTCGTTGCGGTCCTTCCCGCCGAAGAGCACCTTGGCGTTCTTGGGAGGCTTGGCGCCCAGCGTCGGACTCTTGCGAACGACCTTCTTGAGCTTGCCGCCATAGTTTGGGCGGGCCGGATCGCTGAGCAGCAACTCCCCGTCCTTCCACTGCGTGATGGCCGTGCCGCCGGTTTCCTTGAACGTGATCACGCCGTCGATGATCTCGCTGTCGGCCGCCCCCAGGCGATCCTCCTTCTTGGTCCCCTCGCCCGGCAACCCGTTGCGGTAGACGACCGCACGGTATTTGCCGTCGCCCAGCGCGATGACCTGAATGCCGTACTTGATCTCGCGGGTGCCGGACTTCACCGCGCCCGCATACTCGCCCTGAACGGCGAATTGCGGATCGGCCGCCACCTGTTTCACATCGGCGACCGGGGCCTTCTCCGCCCCCATGGCAGCGGTGTTGATGAGCGCGAATACGACGACGAATACCTGCAGCCTTGCGAGTCGCGTGAACACGTGTTCCTCCTTCGGCAGGATTGACACGGGCAGCCGTCCAGGCAAACCCGCCCATCGTGCCGGGCCGCCAGTCTACTCCAAAGGGCAAAGGCGTGAAGCGCCAGGACTGAAAACCGAGAACTGAACGCCGGGAACCAAGGGCTCCCCGCATCCCCGTCCGCGAACGAGTTCATCCCGTCTTGGGTTCGGAGGCGAAACAATCAGCGGTCAGCCTTCAGCCGTCCGGCGGCGCGTTCTCGTGCCAGAAACGTTCCGGGCTTGAGAATAGAGAGACCATAGAAGGCCTGGTCGATGAGCTGCCCAAAGTCACCGCGGTCGAGTGTGAGTAACACGTCCGCCCAAGCCAGAGCGCTGAACAGAATCGGCCGATCCTTGGCGGGCTCGAATGCCACGGGGCGGTCAAGCGTCAACACATCATCCATGAGCAGCAGGTCGGGACGAAGACAGACCCAATCGGCCGTTGCGGCCGGCGGGAGACCGGGAAGATTGCGAACGACTGCTTCGATGATGTACGGCGTCGCGATGAGAATCCAATCGTTAGCCACGGCGCGCCGAAAGACTTCTCGTGAGGCGCCTGCCGGAGAACCGCTGGCCGCCAGAAGAACGCTGCTGTCAAGGAAGAGTCTCACCGGCCCTCGCTGAACCGCCTCATATCAGCTTCATCCTCTTGTATCCAGGCCGCCATCTGTTCGCGTGCGAACCTCCGCGGATCAGGCAGTGCCGTACCCTCTTCGCGGAGGCGCATGGCAATGAAAAGCAGCAGTTCCTGCTTCTGCTCCGGCGGCAACGCGTCGGCGGCGGCTTCGATTTCGGCAAGCGTGGTCATGCAAATAGAATAGCAGGACGCCTTCCTGGGGACAAGGTTTTAGACCGGCCAAACCCGAGGGCTGAGGCGACCCCGCGTCTTCGTGTCGGCGTGTCCATTCCCACCAAGCCTCTCCGCTGCTGCCGTCATTCCGACGGACGCCCGGTCACCCGGCCTCAACCATACCCAGGCGTCGCCGCCTGCCAGTCCATCGTATCGCATGTTGGAGGAAAGGACAGCGAATAGTGAACACAGCAGGGCAAACCGAGAGCAAGCGGGCAGCGCCACTGCGGGTCATCCTCTCCCGTGGTGCGCCATACGTCGGTCAGACGCGGAGGATCGCAACTTCAGCACGAACGCATACCCGAGGAACCACAGCCCCTTTCCGGTCACACCGGGGACAAACTGAACCAGGAAGGGCTGACCACGGATGAATGCCGCCAAGGAACAGCCGCGTCATCCACAACTGCGCCGTGAACAGCCGTCGTTCCACAGCCGCGTTCGGAACAGCGCACGGACGCGATCACGGTCCGCCGCGATAGAAAAGACGTTGGCCATCAGGCGAGGTCTTGAATGCCTGCTCCGCAATGTAGGCGTCGCCTTGTCGCTCGAATTGCCGTCCTACGGCAGTCGCCGGAGCATCAACGCCGCCTTCACGGAGCCTCGCCCGGGCGGCTCGCGGTCTTTTCGTACACGAAGATCGCGGCCGCGGGGCGAGTCCGCAGCGTGACCGGCAGCCCCTGCTCGGTCAGTTCCTTGCCGCTCAGCACGATCGGCTTGTCGCCATCAAAGTCCGTCACCGCATATGACGCCGTTGTATCAAGCCCGCGGAGCGGAAACCGCGCCATCTCGTAAGGGCTCTCCGGGCGGCGAAAGACCTGAACGCAGCCCCCGCCCTTCTCGGGCCGGTCGAATTGCCACCCGATCCACGCCGTGCGGTCCAGGTTCCAGCCGGTCAGCGGCCAGAAGTCGCCCAGCAGGTACGGCTCGACCCGCCGGAACTCGGCGATCATCCGCTTCACGAGCGCGTAGTCGAGGTCCTTCTTTCGCGCGTCGCATCCGACGCGGGACGCCGGAAAGATGCAGCTTCGGAACCAGTACGTGTCGTTAAGACCCAGGCCCGAGCCGTAGTAGGGCATCCAGAGCGACAAGCCCCACGTTTGGGCCTGCTGGGCCTCGGCCGTATTGAAGTAGTCGCTTCGCAAAAGCGGCACCGCGCGGCGCAGCGTTTCGAGATCGTTCCGCCGCCCCCCGCTGGCGCACGAGTCGATCCACAGCCCCGGTCTTCGCCTCAGCAACTCGTCCCACCACGCGAGATAGCCGGTGACGTACCTGATCTCGGTGATGCCCTGACGATCGGGCGCGTCCGCGGCCCGCCAGAACTCGAGCGGATCGATGTTGAAGTCCTGGCGGTACACGTCGATGCCCTGCTCGCCCAGGAACCGGTCGATGAAGTCAACCAGCCACTGCCGCGCCTGCGGCTCGCCGAGATTCAGCAGTTTCTGCGCGCCGTCCTTGCCGAGCAGCCAGTCGCCGTGGTTCTCGTAGAGCCAGGTGCCCGGCGTGACCCGCTCGGGTTCGAACCACACCACGAACTGCATGCCCGCCTCGTGAGCCCGATCCGCCACCTGGCGGAGACCGCGAGGAAAGCGCTCCGCGTCCGGCTCCCACGTGCCGGTGTTGACCCATTGTCCCCGGCCCGGGTACCAGCCGGCATCGAGGATCCAGTAATCCAGTTTGAATCCTTCGCGAACAAGGCCGTCGATGATGCTCATTTCCTCCGCGGCCGTCGGTTGCATGTTGCCCCAGCAGGAGGCGTAATGGGTCGGCACAAGCTTGCCGCCGGGACGAGGAATGTTGTGGGCGACCATCCATCGTCGCCAGATGTTCTGCGCACGGAATCGATCGCCGCGCCCGAATTGCAGCACGATGAGCGGCGTACGTACTTCTTCGCCCGGATGCAGCACGAAGTGAGTCAATTCCTGCCCGGCCCTGATCCGCAGCCCTCTCGCATCATCGCGGGCAAATTCCGCCGCCCATTGCCCCGGCCAGCCGACCACCACGATGAGTCCGCGATCTCCCCACATCAGGTTGAAGTACGGCAGGTCGCTGTTGGTGGGTCGCCCCCCCGCCGCGGTGATCCGCTTCACCGCATGGGATTCGAGCACGGTCTGGAAAGGCTCGTAATCGGCCGGCAGGCACGGGCTGCCCCTCTGGTGGTGCAACACGAACTCGCTCTTGCCGTCGCCTTCGAGCCGCAGGTCTGCCGCCCGCAGGTTCTCGATCATCGGCGAGTTCGTCTGCCCTTCGTTGCGCAGATAGACCGTCCACTCGACCGTGGGAAAGTCGTGGTACGCCACCGCAACCATTCGAACGACCACATTCGTCTGCGGATCGCGCCACGTAAGCATGTGCCGCGTGCGTGCCTGGTCGATCCGCTCGCCCTGGCGAGTGAACGTCCACGCTTTCAGCACATCGGCCGAGTTCTTGCCATCAATGGTGAACGAGAACGCC
>CAYQYB010000167.1:0-6034 GCA_964421535.1 uncultured Verrucomicrobiota bacterium
AGTGTTACCCTGTTTTCGCTCTACACTGGTCTCATCATCTGGTCGCTAGGACATCTGCGCCGCGCGTCCAGCCTGCGGCCTGCCGCCGTATGAGCTTGTTTGGCGGTCGGATTTCTGCAAAAATATCGCCCTAAATTGGCATGGCAAGGGGTTGGAACGCATGAACAGCTATTTGAAGCGAAGCGACGGGGAAGTCTACGGGCCGGTTGACCTGCCAACCCTCCAGCTCTGGGCCACAGACGGGCGAGTGGCACCGGACGACATGGTTTCCGAGGATCAGAAGAGCTGGCGGCGGGCGCGGGATGTCGACGAACTGGGCATGGTTTGGAAGGTGGAACTGCGCGATGGCATGGTCTACGGGCCCGTACACATCCTCGCGTTGCGCGAACTGATCCGGGATGGGACGGTCTCCTCGCAGGCAAAGATCAAGAACATGAAGTCCGGCGATGTGAAGGTCGCTTTCGAAGCACTCCTGGATGCGATGGCAGGCGGGGGCGCCGGCGAGATGCAGACGATCAGCACCTTGGCGGAGCAGCTTGGGGAAGCCCGGCAGAAAATCGAGCAGCTGGAGAAGGACCTGAAGAGGGCTTCCGGCGTCGAGAACAAGCTGCGCGACGAGGTGAAGACCCTGACCGCAAAGCAGAAGATCATCGTTCCCCAGCCCGCCGCGCCGCAGGCCGATCTCAAGGAGCTGCGCGACGAGGCGGAGAAGTGGAAGAAGCTGTACAAGGACGAGCAGGCCGCCGCGGCCGCCCGCGAGGCCGATCTCAAGAGCCAGATCCGCGGACAGAAGAGCAGCTCGGACGAGCACAATACGCTGGTGCAGGAAGTCGAGAAGTGGAAGAAAATGCACGCGCGCACGGCCGCGGAGCTCGAACAGCTTAAAGCCCGCCAATCGACCGAGCCGCAGGGCGGAGACACGGTCCCTCGCAGCCGGCTCGAGGATGTGGAGCGCAAGCTGTCCCAGACCGAGCGCAGCTACCAGCAGCTGCTGAAGACGCTGAACCGGAACTTGAGCGGCCGGACGCGCGGGCAGCCGCCGCCCCGGGCGGATATTCTCAAACGTCGTGACGTAAACTAACCACTTCCCGGGCGGTTCATGGTTTCTTCGTGGGCGTGATTTCCATGGCTTGGCGCATCGCAAAAAGCATTGTAAAGGGCGAGATCGACAACCGCGTGCGCGGCGTGGTCACGGGCCGGGTCTGGTTTCTCGGCCGGGAGGAGCCCGTTCTGCTCAAGCTCACCGGCAACTGCTGGCGCGACCTGGCCGGCTTCCATTTCGCGTTCACGAATCCCGATCCCCAGCCCGGCGACAGGACGGATCTCCAAGCGGTCCAGGAGGGGAAGGTGGGCGACATCACCGCATCGCGGAAGGTCCGCGACATTCCCCTGGAGGACATTCCAGAGCTGATGGCCGAGCCGGGGCAGAACAAGGGCGAGCGCTATCCGCTGACGCACTCCCTGTATGTCGAATGGTACTCGGAAGGCAACGGGCGCGTCGTGGTGGAGAGCACGAAGTTCAAGATCGAGCTGGGCGAGCAGGCGTGGACGCTGGACGAGGAGGGCGAGCGCGGGCAACGCGCCGAGAACCAGAAGGCCATCTGCGGCTGGATCGACGACGTGGTCCAGCGGATGGACGAGGCGACCGCCGGCGATCCCGATCCGGCGGGCGAAGCGCCGATGGACGAGTTCCAGTGGGAGAAGTTCATGAAGGAGTCCGATGTCCGCACGGACAAGTACTCCAAGCTGCTCGACGAGTACATGGATGATCCCGACCGGGACCGCATCATCGCGCGCGAAATGGGCTGGACGTGGGTCGAGGAGATGCTGGACGCGGAAGACAAGGGCGCGCTGAAAGAGCTGGACGGCGGGGATCCGTTCGGGGATGTGCCGGACCTGGAGCCGAATCCGCTGACGGAGGGGAAAGACTGGGTCCGTAACGAGCACGGGCACGCCGAGCACCCTCTGTGCCTGCGCGCGCGCAAAGCCGCGATGGACCTCTGGGGCCGCGCCGAGAGACGCGGCCTGCTGGGGGAGGACGGCGACAAGGATCTTCACGACATGATCTTCCAGTGTCAGATTGCCGGCGCGAAGCTCGCGGGTGCGCTCAACCATCTCGCGTACGACGAGGACAACGACGGAGGTTTTATTGTTGCCGCGCTCAAGCGCGCGCTGAACTACCTTCACGAGGCGATCGCGTTCACGGGCAAGGTCGAGGCGAAGGGCCTGATCGAACCGGAATGGATGACGGCCTTCCACAAGGAGCTTTTCGAAATCCGCGAAGAAGTCCTGTCCCTGATGAAACGCTATCGGGAGGAGGCCGGGTAGGCTTTCCCTACATCGCGCGCGCTTGACTCCCCTCTGTGCGTTGGAGAGCATGAGCCATGCTTTCGGACCGTGCGAAAATGGCCGTTGCCGCCGTGCTCGTCGCGTTGATCGGGGTGTTCTACATCCTGACGATCAGGCCCGGCCACTACTGGGGCGACGATTTCGCGCTCTACATTCTTCACGCCCGGAACATCGTCGAGGGCGTGCCCTACGCCCAAACCGGCTACATCTACAACCCGTCGAATCCGGCCCTGTCTCCCAAGACGTACCCTCCCGTGTACCCCATGATGCTGGCGCCCGTCATCCGGTGGTGCGGCATGAACCTGGAGGTGATGAAGGTTGAAACGATCCTCGCTTTTCTTGCCGCTCTGTTCGTGATTTTCCTGCTCTTCAGAAAAGACCTCCGGTTCCGCCACACGGTTGCGCTGGTGGCGATGCTGGGGCTGAACCCGTTTTTCTGGGATTTCAAGGACCGCATCTGTTCGGACTTTCCTTTCCTGCTGTTTCTTTTTCTGTCTTTTCTCGGGATGCGGATGGCGGGCGAGGCTGAGAAGTCCGGCCGCGCCCAGCTGCACGGCACTCTTCTCGCGGGGCTGGCCTGCTGCCTGGCCTGCGGTTCGAGAACGCTGGGGTACCTTCTGATTCCCTCTCTTGTGGCGGCCGACGTCGTAACCCGCAGACGGGTTTCGCGGCTCTCGGTTTCCGTCACGCTGATGTGCGGCGCATGGGTGATCCTGCAGGGAGCGCTGGAGGGGCGTGACTCGAGCTATTTCGACCAGTTCGCGGGTTGGTCGCCGAGCGTGATCCTCCACAACCTGATCTACGCCGCATCGGTTGCGCACTTCTGGGCGAATGGCTACAGCCGGGTGGCGGCGGTGTTGCTGTGCCTGGTGTTCTGCGGGCTGGCTGTCCCGGGCTATCTTTCACGGGTCAGGGAGCGCGTGACCGTGCTGGAGGTGTTCCTGCCCTTGTATGTCGGCGTGATCCTCGTCTGGCCGTCTGAGCAGGGCTTTCGTTTCTTCATCCCCGTGATCCCTCTGTTGCTCTTCTACAGTTTCCGGGGGCTCGAAAAGATTCGCGAGGCGCCGGCGCGGAAGCTGTTCGGCGTGCTCATGGCGGCCGTGCTGGTGTCGTACGCCGGCGAGTATTCGACCCAGGATTTCAGGTCGCCGGGCGACGGCATCCACACGGAAAACGCGCGGGCCTTTTTCGGGTTCGTTTCGGAGCAGACCCGCGGGGAGGACGTGTTTGTCTTTGCCAAGCCGCGGGCGCTGATCCTCTGCACGGGCCGGCGCGCCGCGGCGGGCCATCGTCCCAAGGACGACATGGACCTGTGGAACTACTTCGGCCGGATCGGCGCCACGCATGTGGCGCTGGGTCCCGTTGACGATCCTCCGCTGCGGCTTCTCGTGGAGCGGGATGGCGCCCGTTTCGACCCCGTGTACTCGAACGCGGAATTCAGGCTGTATCGCATTCGGGACACGTCAACGCCATAGCGCGGGCGGGTTTTACGGTTCGATCTTCGCCATGTAGAACCGGCGCGAGTTGTTCGCGGCGTGCGGATCCGTGAACGAGACGCTGTAGTCGAGGACCGTGTTCGTTGCAAGGCTGGCCCACGTCTTCATATCGCTGGACGCCATCACCACCACGCGCTGGCCGGCCTCGGCATAAACCACGATCTGCGTCTGCACGCCGATCGGATCCGGGATGGTTTCGATCCACGGCTTGGGTTCGGTGATTCGGCCCACCATGACGCCCGCGCCGTAGCTGGCGACCCAGACTTCGTTGTGGTCGTAGGGGTTGAAGAAGACGCGCGTCGGATGCTTGAACGGGTAGTTGGTCGCGGCGACGAAGATCGGGTTGGCGGAGCGCGCGTTGCCGGAGTACCACAGCCCCTCGTTCTTGGTCGTCACGTACATCTCGTTCCAGTTGGCCGGGTTGATCGTGCACGAGCCGACGCACTCCAGGTTGGTGATGATCCGCGTCCACGTCAGGCCCCGGTTGGTGGTTCGGTACAGCCCCGGCTGCCCCAGCGAGCTGTACTCGATCCGCCACACGCCCGCGAACCAGGTGTTCTGGTTCGTGTCCGCCGGATCGATGACGACGTCCTTGGTGAAGTAGCGCATGCCGGCGTCGGACCGGTCGCTCCACGACGCGCCGTTGTTGGTGCTGACGAACACGCCGGAGCTGTCGGTGAAGTCTCCGCCGTTCAGCCGGCCCGAGTACGTGCAGACCAAGGTCCCGTCCTTCAGGATGCGGATGTTGTACGGGTGCCCCTGCGTCCGCGGCGGGCTGGCGAGCTTCGTCCATGTCGTCCCCGCGCCCGACTGGTAGTTCTGCGAGACGTAGATGCCGCCGGCCGAGCTGTTCACGGCGCTGGCGTATATCCTGTTCGGGTTGTTCGGGTCGATCGCCAGGGCGATGATCGGGTAGCTCAGGCCGGGCAGGGAGGTCCAGCTGTCCCCGCCGTCCTTGGAAACCATGACGGATCCGTTGCCGCTGTCCAGGAGGTCGTCCATCGTGTACTCGTCCGTCGCGTAGATGTTGTGGACGGAGGAGACGGCCGCGTAGATTTTTCCGTTGGTCGGGTGTTTGACCGACTCGTACATCGTGTTCAGAACGAGGCCGGTGGGGAAGGTCCAGGTGATGCCGCCGTCGTCGCTGTGCGTTCCGTGGATATCCGTGTAGCTGCCGATGATCAGGTTGGTGTTGGCCCACTCCACGGACCAGCACGCGGTGTTCTCAAGGCCCGCGGTGTGATAGTCCTTGCCGGCGAGCGACGGCGTGTTGGTCGGGTTCTGGTCCTGGGGATGCACGTAGCCCTGGCTCCAGGTGACGCCGCCGTTCGTCGTCAGGTGGACGAACCCGAGGTCGGTCAGCATGGCGCGGTTCGCGTCGGAGGCGCACACGGTGAACCCGAGCGGGTGGGTTCCCCACCACCACTGCTGCCACGCGTCCGGGTCGGTCGTGTGTCCGCGCCAGCCCGTGAAGATGTTCTTGTTGTTGTTGATCTGGAAAACCGCAGTCCAGGTGGCGCCGCCGTTGACCGTCTTGAATATGGCGGGGTACTCGGCGCCGGCCGTCGTGCCCGCGGCGTACGCGACCGACGCGTTGTTGGAGGCCATGCCGACGAACGAGATCAGATGGCTTCCCAGCCCGTTGGTGATCCGGACCCAGGAGGAGGCCCCTTCGTCCAGCCGGTACACCCCGCGGTACGAGTCGAGCTCGTAGCCGAGAATGCCGGAATAGATGGAGCTCCGGTTCCATGTCACGCACATGAATCGGTTCGATCCGCCCTGCCGCGCTCCGGCGAAGGAGATCATGCCCTCGGTGGACGGAATGCCCGTGACGGAAGAGAGGGCGAACGTGCGGCCGTCGTTCGTGGACACCAGCAGGCCGTACCGCGTTCCCACGAAGATGCGCGAGCCGTTGAAGAACGCGCCGGCGACGTGCATGCCGGTGTTCGTGTAGACGGGCGAGAAGCTGAGCCCCGCGTTGGTCGAAAAGTAGACCCTCGAGCTGTTCGCGCACAGGAGGCGGTTTGTGTTGGCGAAGTCCGCGAACACTCCGTAGTAGGAGTCGTAGGTGGGCGTGATTCGCGTCCACCGCTTTCCTCCGTTGGTGCTCTTCATCACCTCGTCCGCGCTCAACGTGTAGAGCAGCGACGGGTCGCGGGTGAACTGCATCGAGGTCATGCGCTGGTGGC
>CAYQYB010000168.1:0-6010 GCA_964421535.1 uncultured Verrucomicrobiota bacterium
CCGTTCCATCGCGCGCCGCCGCATAGGCTATCTTCCGGAGCGGGCCGAGACCTACGTCTTCCTCACGGGGCGCGAACTGCTGCACATGGCCGGGCGCCTTTTCGGCATGCAGGGGGACGGGCTCCGCCGCCGCGTGAACGAGCTTCTGGAACACGTGGATCTCGTCGGCGCGGCCGACCGGAGGATCGCGACCTACTCGCGCGGCATGCTTCAGCGCATCGGGCTGGCCCAGGCGCTTGTGAACGATCCCGACCTGGTGATTCTCGACGAGCCGACGGGCGGGTTGGATCCGCTCGGGCGCATGGAGGTGCGAAGGATCATCGCGGATCTTCGCACCCGGGGGAAAACGGTCTTCTTTTCATCCCACGAGTTGTCCGAAGTGGAGTTGGTCTGCGACCAGATCGCGCTCATGGTGAGCGGGCGCGTGATGGCCAAGGGCAAGGCGTCCGAACTGGTGCGTCCGGGTGAAAGTCTTGAGCAGTATTTTCTACGCGTTGTTCAGGCGGGAGCGGGGAGGGGGGGCGCGGCATGACCCGGATCCTGACCATCGCGTGGGCTGTGTGGCTGGAGATGATCCGGCGCAAGGACCTGTACGTCCTGCTGATCCTGCTTTTGGCGCTGCTGTTCGTTCTGATGGCCATGAATATTTTCGGGTTGGGTGCGGTGGTCCGATACGTGGCGGATGTGGGCCTGCTCTTCGCGTGGGTCTTCTCCGTGGTTCTTTCCGTCAGCATGGCTGCGCGGCATTTGCCGCAGGAAGAATCGAAGGGGACGATTTATCCCCTGCTGGCCAAACCCATCACGAGGATCGAGTTGATCCTTGGCAAGTGGCTGGGAACCTGGACGGCGCCGGCGGCGGCGACGGTGCTGTTCTACGTTGTGATTTTCTCCATGGTGATTCTGAGGGGCGGGACGTTCGACCGGGGCTGCATGCTGCAGGCGCTGCTGTTGCACCTCACGGCCTTGAGCTGCGTGAGCGCGATTGCGCTGGCGCTTTCGACCCGGATGACCTATGGGGCCGCGGCGGCCATGGCGTATCTGTTCATTGGAGCCGCGTTCATGATTACTCCGAGGGTTCCCGAACTGGTGGTGGGAGAGAAGGGATTCGCTCTCAACGCGCTCCTTGCGCTCTACTATGGGTTTCCTCACTTGGAGCTTTTTGACCTGCGGCAGCGGGTGGTGCACGACTGGGGTCCCGCTCCGTGGGGAGTGGTGCTGCAAGTGTTCGTGTACGGCGTGATCTGGACCGCGGTCCTGCTTCTGCTGGCCTGGCTCAGCTACCGCAGGAAGCGTTTCCAGAGAGGCGGTGCGGGATGAACGGCGGCCGACCCGTCTCGCGGCTGCTGCCCGTGGCGGTTCTCGTCCTCCTGTGGGGTGTCGCCTTTTCCATGGCCGCCCAGCTGACGCTCCATCCTCTCAACGTCCTTTCGAGCGACACGTCCGTTGCCGAGCGCCTGTTGGGCGCCAGCCGAATCGCGTTCGGCAACAGCTTCTTCGATGAAGCGGACGACTACTTCCACAAGGGCGTCACGCACGTGCGTCCGAAGGCGTTCAGCAACGACTACTTCCAGGCCCTGGCGGACGAGATCGAGCCGTCCGTCCACGTACACCCGGAGGGGGTCGAGGTTTCGGAGATCATGCCTTGGCTGCGGTTTGCGACGAAGATGGACCCGAAGAACGTGGACGCCTACCTGACCACCGCGTACTGGCTGCAGGAATCGATCGAGCGGCCCGATATTGCGGACGTGGTCCTGCGCGAGGCGCAGTGGAACAATCCGAAGGACTACCGCGTGATCAATGCGCGCGCCAAAATGCTTTTTGGCACGGGCTCCGATGAGAAGGCCGCGTTGCTGCTCGATACGGCGATCAAGCTCTGGCCCAGCAGCCAGTGCCCGGAAGATCAGCAGGCGCGGCTGGACCTGGCGCAAATGCTCAGCTACCGTGCGTTCCTGTTCGAGCTTCAGGGCAACCGGGACGACGCGCTCCGGCTGTTCAGGAAGGCGTACTCGACGATGCCGGACAACAGGTCCCTGGAACAGCGGATTGCTGCCCTGGAAAGGGGAGAGGACCTGAGCCAGAAGGACCGGGAGATCTGGCAGAAGCTTTTCGCACAGCGTCATGTGTGCGTGCGGGAGGGGCCGGGGCACGAGCATGAAGGGGAGCATGAGGATGCGCATGACCACGATCACGACCATGCTCACGATCACGATCATGAAGAAGTCCACTGAGTGGATGTCTTAGTTTGAAGAGCGATTTATGTATCTGGAATACTTCGGGCTGAAGGAACTCCCGTTCAACATCACGCCGGACCCGCGCTTCCTTTTCTTCTCGGCCCAGCACCGGGAAGCGTTCGACCATCTTCTGTACGGAATTGAAAACCGGAAGGGGTTCATCGAGCTGACCGGCGAAGTGGGGTCGGGGAAGACCACGTTGTGCCGCGCGGTGCTCGCGAACCTTTCGAAGAAGATTCATACCGCGCTCGTGCTGAACCCGACCGTGTCCGGAACGCAGCTCCTGCGGGCGATCCTGAACGACTTTGGTCTGCACGTCGTGGGACGCGACCGGCTGTCGTACATTGAACAGCTCAACGCGTTCCTGCTGGGCCAGATGAAGGAAGGAAACAACGTTGCCGTGATTATCGACGAGGCGCAGGATCTGACGCCCGAGGTGATGGAGCAGGTTCGCCTGCTGTCGAACCTTGAAACCGACCAGCACAAGCTCATGCAGATCGTGCTGGCCGGCCAGCCTGAACTTCGTAAACGATTGGATCGGCCTGAGTTACGTCAACTCAAGCAGAGGATCATGGTCCGGTGCAACCTCCAGCCGCTGACGGAGGAGGAGACCGGGCAGTACATCGGACATCGTCTGAAGGTGGCCGGCGCAAAACCGCAGGTCGGTTTTGACCACGAGGCGGTGAAACTGGTATACAGCTATGCGAAGGGCATACCGCGTGTGATCAACAGCGTTTGCGACCGCGTGATGATGGCGGGATATGTCGCGGGCAAGCTCATAATCGGCGCGCCGGAAGTTCGAAAGGCGCTGGCTGATATGGAGGCTGTGGAATGAGTCTGATTCAAGAAGCGCTCAAGCGCAAGGACGACGAGAATTCGGGCATTCCTCCGAAAGCCATTCCGATCGTTCCTCCGAGTTCCCGCGGGACTCCGGCGGGACGGGTCGACGCGCCGCCGAAACGTGTTTCTCTTCCGCAGCCCAAAGAGAAGACAAGCCGGACATGGCCGATTCTCGTCATATCCCTTTCGGTCAGCACCGTCGTTGCCCTGGTGACGGTGGGCCTTCTGTATTCGGCCCGATCGCTCACGAAGGAAAGTGCTCCGGCGCCGACCGTCGGCGCGGTGGTTGAGCCGGTGCCGGCGCAGCCGGCGGCTCCAGCCCCTGCCGTTGCTCAGCCCGAGCCGGTGGCGGCGACTCCGGCCGCTGCTCCTGCAGCGGCTCCGAACCCCGCCGTCACGCCGCCTGTGCCGGAGACGGCGCCGGCGAAGGCGGAAGTCCCGACGCCGGCCACGGTGGCTCCGGTGGTGTTCTCGATCCCGACCGGGGTCGTCAAGGAAGGTGTCGCGGAGAAGAAGGCGGCCTCGTCGGATATCAGCGTCGTTCCGGTTTCCCGGCAGGTGGTGTCGCAGTCATCGTGGCCCACGCTCAAGGTCGTCGGCGTGATGGCGCCCCGTTCGGCCGCTCAGCCGGGGGCGGCGATCATTGACGGCAATCTCGTGGAGTGCGGCGACGGGATACGCGGAGTCAAGGTGCAGGTGGTGGACAAGACGGGTGTCTGGTTCGAATTCAGGGGCCAGACGCAGTATGTCCGAGTGGGGCAGACCACGCTTTAGGCCGGCGGGCTACTTCTCTTTTTCCTTCTCCATCTCAGCCATTTCCGCCTTCAGGGCGGCGCGGATGCCGCCCAGGCAGTTGTCGTAGCTCTCGGCGGAAACCATGTAGAAGTGGCACGCCTTGCCCGTCAGGCTCTCCACGTCCTTGCGCAGTTCCGTGTCGTACGGGTTCAGAATGGCGACCAGCGCGTCGCGGCCCATCAGTTCGAAGACGATGGCCCCGCGGTGCATCATGAAATCCTCGGGCAGAAGCTTGTACGTGTCCTTCTGAATTTCGAAGTTCGAGAGATTGATGATGGGCAGGCCGCTCTGCGACGACAGGAACGTCAGCACCTTGTCGATGTTCTTGAACGTGCGGTCGTGGAGAACGTGGAGGACCGTCACGGGGACCTCGACGTTCTTGGAGGAGTTCTCCGTGAGGTCGTGTACGACGTTGGAGTAGTCCTCCTGGGTGAGTTCGCCGGCCTGCACGAGGTTCCACGCGAGCGCCATTTCGGCGGTCACATCGATGACTTTTCGCTTGGCGATCGGCGACTTGCGCGCCGGGCCGGCCTCGGCTTCCTTGCGGGCCGGCGTGATCATCTTCAGCAGGTTGTCGCGAATCTGTTTCGCGGCGGCGTCGTTGGGGCCGAGCGCGCGGAGCCTCTCGATGAGCTTGGGCGCCGCTTCGGTGTCGCGGTCTTCCTCGATCACCTCGGCGAGGCGGATGACGTACTCGAGGGCTTTCTTCCGGTCGCTGATCTGCTCGTAGGCGTCGATGAGGGTTTCGAGCGCCATGCGGTCGTTGGGTATGGCCTCGAGGATCTGTTCGAAGGCGTCGATGGCATCACGGACTTCACGCTCGCTGGCATTCTTTTTCAGCTGGTTGTTTTCCATGGATTCCCGCCGGCCTCCGTTGTTCGGTTACCGTGACATTATATCAGCCCGCCCCCGGTCCGCCATACGCTTCTTCACTGTGTGCAGGTTCCGTGCCGGTTGCCATTATAGGCGTTGCCGTGATATAAGGGAACACCGATGACTCGCAAGCAGGCGGCCACATGGACGCGGATCGAGTTGGTCGAGGACATGGAGCGGCGGTGCCCGGCGCCATGTCCGGAAGCTTGCACATTCTCAAATTCGATATACTCCGGGCGGTTTCCGGGTATTCTATTGGCTGTGTTCCAGCCGTTTGCCGTGTGTACAGCGAAATGGCACTCATTTTGCTGAATAGAAACAGCGGGCCTGCAACCATGGATGGGGCGCAAGTATGGAAACGACAACACTGAGTGAGCGAGTCGTAGAAATCCTCCTGAAGCGCCGTGCCATCAAGGAGGAGGCGTTGGAGAACGCTCGCGCCGACGCGACGGCCGCGGGCACCCGGCTCGAGAAGTTCCTGGTGGAGAAGAGCCTCGTTTCCGGCGCCGAGATGACGCTGGCCATCGCGGAGTATCTCAAGATGCCGCCGATGACGCTGTCGCATTTTTCGCCGAGCCCCGACCTCCTCGATCTGATCCCCCGCGAGAACCTGCAGAAGCATCTCATGGTGCCGGTCACGCGGTCGGGACGCATGCTGACGGTCGCGCTGGGCGACCCCTTCGACGTCATCGGCCTCGAGGAGATTCACGCCCTGACCAACATGGACATCGTGCCCGTGGTGGTCCCGGAGAAGGAAGTGACCGACCTTCTGGCCCGGTTCATGAAGGACACGGGGCAGGGGCTGGAGGAAGTCATCCGCGACGCGTCCGAAGGCGATGTGGAGGTCGGGCTGGAGCAGAAGGAAGAGGCCAGCCTCGAGGAAATGCTGGAGAGCGCGGGCGACGCGCCGGTCATCAGGATCGTGAACTCGATCATGATCGAGGCCATCCGGAAGAAGGCGAGCGATATCCATATCGAACCCATGGAGAAGATGATCCGTCTCCGCTACCGCATCGACGGATTGCTCTACGAGAGTCCCAGCCCCCCGAAGTCGCGCCAGTCGGCGATCATCTCGCGCATCAAGATCATGTCCAATCTGAACATCGCCGAGCGGCGCATCCCGCAGGACGGCCGCTTCAAGATCCGCGCGGTCGGCAAGGAGGCCGACGTCCGCGTGAGCATTCTTCCAACCGTCCACGGCGAGAAGATCGTCATGCGTATCCTGGACAAGACGTCGCTGGCGCCGAGCCTCAGCGCGCTGGGCCTGGACA
>CAYQYB010000169.1:0-5989 GCA_964421535.1 uncultured Verrucomicrobiota bacterium
GGGGAAATGCAGCACGGTGACCGGATCGGGCCATATCTCCACCCGCCGCGGCCATCTTTTCCAGATGCCGCTGTTCGGCGGGTTGTCGCAGCTGCTGTCGCGCATCTATCCGGGCCTCGGGTTCGCGTCGCAGACGGATTTTACGGCCGATTTCACGATTGCGGATTGCCGGGTCCATACGAGAAACGCGTTCCTGGAAGGCTCGGTGTTGAGCGTGAGCGGTCAGGGCGATTACTACTTCAACGAACAGCTGAACGTCGACGTGCAGGTCCAGCTCCTGCGTGCCGGCATCGTTGCCTCCGTGCTCCGCGCCGTGACGTTCCCGGTTACGAAGCTCCTCGAGTTCAACCTCAGCGGAACGCTCAAGGAGCCGAATTGGTGGCCGGTCAACCTGCCCAAGGAGTTGTTCCCGTTTTTCGATTGATCATGAGAAAGCCGCTTCCGAAGAAGCCGTTGCCGCAGACCGTCCTGAGCCTCCAGGTCCGGCCGCGCGCGGCCGATGCGCTGGCGGAGCGCATCCGGGAAATGTGGAGGTTGGAGCCGGTGGAGCTTGCCCGCCCCGGGGAGACCGAGGTCTGGCTTGAGGTCTATTTCCCGACCTTCGTCGAGGCGCACCTGGCCTCGCGCTCGCTGGCTTCCGCGAAGGATGTTCTGGCCGTCTCGGTTCGCGGGTACGCGCCGCGCGACTGGCGCTCGTTCTGGAAGCATCATTTCAAGGCCCGCGATTTCGGGGAGCGGCTTCGCGTGTGCCCGGCGTGGAGCCGGCAGCCAAAGCGCGGGCGCGTGAACATCGTCATCAATCCCGGCCTGAGCTTCGGGACCGGCGATCATTTCACGACGCGGTTCTGCCTCGAGATGATCGACTCTTTCTCGCGGCCGCGGCCGCCCGCCTCGGTTCTCGACGTCGGCACGGGCAGCGGCATCCTTGCCATCGCCGCGGTGCGCCTCGGCGCGAAGCGAGCGGTCGCCACCGACAACGATGAGCAGGCGCTTGATCATGCGCGGGCCAATGCCCGGCTGAACGGGATATCGAAGCGAATCCGCTGGATCGCCTCGGACATCACGGCCGACGCGCCGGTCGCGGGCCGGTTCGACATGGTCTGCGCGAATCTTTACGGCGCCCTGCTGGCCGGGGCGGCGCCCTCCCTGGTGCGCGCGGCAAAGAAGCACCTTATCCTCAGCGGCATCCGCGAGCAGGAGACCGACATGGTCGCCGACGCGTTCCTCGACCTGGGCGCGCGCGAGATCGTGCGGGACGGGAACGGGGAATGGAGCGGCCTCGTATTCGAGGCAATGACGAATGAATAAGCTCGAATAACGAATGCGTCCATTAGGCCTTCGTCATTCCTTCGACATTCGTCATTAGTCATTCGTCATTGATTGACACAGAAGTCTCTTCGTTTAGGATGCTCCCCCAACATGCTTCCTCTTTCAACCATAGCTATTGCGCTCGGCTGTTTCATCATCGTCATGAACCTGCCCGCGGTATTTGCGCCGGCCTTTTTTCGCCGCATGGCGACCGGTTTCTCCCGCAACATGCCGGCGGCGTGGATCCTGACGGCGATCGCCGTGATGTGGGTTTCGTGGATCGTCTTTCACGCGTCGCTGGGCCGGTTTGAGCCGCTGAAGCCGCTTCTCTACGTGGCCGCGCCCGTGTCGTTCTTCGCCATGGTGTTCTTCATGGACGAACTGCTCGCGCCGCGCGCGCTCGGCGGGCTTCTGCTCCTGCTGGCCAATCCGGTGATGAACTCCGCGCGCTGGCTCGAGACGCCGTGGCGGCTTGTGATGATTGTCATCGCGTACGTCTGGGTCATCGCCGGCATCACGTTCGTCCTGAGCCCGTTCCGGCTGCGGCAGGCGGCGGCGTGGGGGACGAAGACCGACCTCCGCTGCATCGTCGGCGGCTCGATCCGGATCCTTTTCGGCGCATGCATCCTGTTCCTCGGGTTGAAGGTGTATTGACCTGTCTGCGAGTACTTTTCCCCTCTGCGAGTTTTGGCTTGGGTCACCGGTGTGACTGCGTAGAATGAACGTCATGAAGCCTTTGAGGACGCGGACATCGGCAAAGATGGCACGGCGCTGCGGGTTTGATGTCTCATTGATCCATGCCAATCTTCAGCGGTCTCCCTGGGAACGGATTCTGCGTCACAGCCGGGCTTTGGAAGCGGCCCGCTTGCTTCGATCTGCCATGGAGAAACGTCATGCCCGGGCTTGAGTCTCTGATTGAACGACTCGTACGCCATCACGTGGAGTTTGTCGTTGTCGGTGGTTTCGCCGGTGTTGCGCATGGTGTTTCCATGCTGACCCAGGATGTCGACATCTGCTGTCGCTTCACCCCGGAGAACCTGCTACGGCTGCAGGATTCAATCTCCGATCTGCACCCGGTCCACCGGATGACGCGGCAGCGCGTGGCCCTGGAACTGACCCCGACGAATTGCGGGCGGCTGAAGAACCTCTACTTGGATACGGACTACGGACAATTGGATTGCCTTGGCGAAGTCATGGCGGTCGGGAATTACGATGACGCGCTGCGCCGGAGCGTTGAGATTCGTTTGCCATTCGGTCCGGCCCGTGTTTTGACCCTCGATGCTTTGATCACGGCCAAACAGGCCATGGACCGTCCCCGAGATCGCGAGATGGTGGCGCAATTGGAGGCCATCCGAATGCATGGCCGACCGCCAAGGAACCCCCGGGCGGTTCGCGAGAAGGGCCCTTCGTACAGTGCCCGGAAACGCCGTCGTCCGTCATGACGGCCTGATGCCAATGTCCAGGCAAGCACGCTTCCTGATTCTGCGCGGTGGAGCGATCGGGGACCTTGTTCTTACGCTCCCGGCGATCCAGGCTTTGCGCGACCGGTGGCCGGGCGCGTACATCGAGCTGATCGGCTACCCGCACATCGCAAACCTCGCGCTTGCCTCCGGTTTGGTGGACCACGTCGATTCGCTGGACCGCGCCGAGGCCGCGCGGCTTTTCGCGTGGCGGCCCGCGTTCTCCGAGGAGCAGGCGGCGCATCTTCGTTCCTTCGACCTCGTGATTTCCTACCTGCACGATCCCGACGGCTCCGTGCGTTCCAACTTGAAGGCCGCGGGTGTGAAGCAGGTCATCTACGGCTCGCCGCTTGTGGAGCAGGGCCACGCGGTCGACCACTTCATGAAGCCGCTGGAAACGCTGGCGATCTACGGCGAGAAGCCCGTGCCGCGGCTGGCCCTGAAGGATCCCCGGGGCAGGCAGTGGCTGGAGGCGCGCGGGCTATCCGGCGACGTGATCGCAATCCATCCGGGGAGCGGAAGCCCGAAAAAGAACTGGCCGGCGGAAAACTTTGTGAAGCTTGCGGATCGACTGAATGAATCCGGTCAGAAGTACTTTATGATCTTCGGCGAGGCCGATGCCGCGGCGGCCGAACTGATCCGCAAGAAGGCTCCCGGCGTGATTGAGCTGACCGGATGCACGCTGGTCGAACTGGCATCCGTCCTCTCGTTCTGCCGTGCGTTTGTCGGCAATGACTCGGGAGTTTCGCACATCGCGGCCGCTCTCGGTTTGAGGACGATCGTGATGTTCGGGCCGAGCGACGCGGACCGCTGGGCGCCGAGAGGTTCCCACGTCAGCGTGATCAGGGCGCCGGGCGGCAACCTGGAACTCATTTCCGTGAACGACGTGTTGAACATACTGCGTGCCTCCTAATCCTGGTCCGCCATCGCCAGCGAGCTGTCCTGCCTGCTGCCAAGCCAGAAGGGGTTGGCCGAACGCTCGGCCAGAACGAGCCACGAGGTCGCGGCAACATGCAGGCGCTTGTAGTAGAGCCACGGCGTCCCGTCCTGCTGATAGAAGCCGGTCGAAAGGGCGTCGCGGTCGGCCGCCATGACGCCGCCCGACTCGTCCTGCGTCGACTTCAGGAAGTGGACGATCGAGTTCCGCCGGCCGGGCTCGCCTTTGACCATGAACGCGAGCGCCATCTGCGCGGTCCCCTCGAACCAGATGCCGTCGCTGTCCTGGTTGAAATCGTAGCCCCGGCCCACGCGGTGCATGGCGTCGGCATAGGTGAGGCCCTTCCAGTAGGGCACGCTGTCTTCCTTCAGGGCGAGCAGGGCCCACGCCTGGACGTCCACGGGCACCACGTCGCGGAAGACGGTGATCCCGTCGCCGCCGGTTCCGCTCCAGAACTTGTGTTCCTGCGCATCCCACATCGACTGGACGAACTTCCGCGCGTGCTCGGCGCGTTCTTTCCATTCGGCGTTGCCCGTGAGGCGATACAGGCGCTTGAACAGGGCGTAGAGGTCGATGTTGTGCTCCGTGGACTTGTACGTCAGTTTCTCGGCGGCCGGCTCCCAGCCTTCGAATCCCGCCGTGTAGCCGCCGGCGCCCCGGCCGTCGCGGCAGTTCTTCTCCAGCCAGCGGGCGATCTTCTGCGCGGCATAGAGGTACTTCTCGCCGCCCGTCGTTTCGTGGCAGGCGAGCAGCGCGAGGCCGGCCCACGCCATGTTGCCTGCCGAGGTGCCGGCCATCGTGGGATCCTCCAGCCACTGGCTGCGGTCCTTATCCCACCAGCCGGGCAGGCGTGCGCTGCCTTTTTTCCCGTTGGGCAGCCAGCCGGGCGGAAGGGCCAGGTCGCCGCCCTGGTACGCGTTGCGCAGGCGGCCGTCGCTGTACCAGCGGTCGTGCTCCTGAGCGTAGACGAGGGCGTCGGCGAGGAGGCGGGCCCTCTTCGTCTCGCCGTTCGCGATGAAGGCCATCAGCGCGACCGCGTTATCGTAGGTGAACGCGACATTGCGAAGCATGAGATCGAACTCGTCGCCGGAGTTTTTCGTCTCGTAGCTGACGAGAAGGCGCGGGTCCTCCAGGCGCGGCTTGTCGAACGCGATGTCGTCGAGGTAGAAGACGACGTCTTTCTGGCGGTTGATCGTGGACTTGGTCTGCCAGGCGAACCCGAGGAGAACGTTCGTCATGTCCAACCCCTGGAGCTTGAAGGAGTATTGTTTCCATTCCGTGGACAAGGTGACGTACGGCGACGAAACCTGGCGCGCGGAGTCGGGGTGGGGGGCGTTCGGCGCGCCGCTGTTGGGATTGCGGCCGATCCCGAGGCTGAAGAAGCGGACCTTCTCGCCGCCCTTTTCGCCCCGCGCCCAGAACGTCAGCCGCGTTGCGCCCTTCAAGTTGTGCCCGGCGCCCGGAACCTCGCCCCAGTTCAGCTGGGAGTTTTTCGCCTTCGCCGGCAGAGCGCCGTTCAGGAAGAACCAGCCGCCCCAGTTCGATTTGCGCGACTTGAACTCGCAGCGGATGCAACTGAGGCCGGAATGAGGGTCGTTCGTCCAAGCCTCGTCCATGGCAGGCACGGAGTCCTCGTCGCCCTCATTGCACATCTGGCCGCGCTCGGCAAAATGATTGCCCGCCGAAAGGAAATCGTCGTAAACGTAGAAGACCTCATGGTACTGGTCCATGACCTTGGAGAGGTATTCCGTCCCGCTGGAAACCGCCACCCGGCTGTAAGGCCCGCTCCACGCACTCAACGTCCCGACCGTCACCCACACCAACGCCCACATCCACATCTTCCTCGTCATCGAAGCCTCCTTGCGTTCGCGGGTTACTCTCCAAGCAAGCCGCGTTCCAAGCGGAAGCCCTGCGGGCCGGGGTAATTCGTAGCGGGTTAACACCTAGTTGCGTCCCGGTCTGGGATGATCGAGCGCGAAGAAAGACACGTATTCCCGAGCAGAACGAATTTTTGATCCGGTGTGCTTTTCTTGCGTAAGTTGTTATGCAAAAAAAGGTTAAAAAAAATTAATGGGCGCTGGAATCAGAGATGAAAGTATCTCAATCGGGATAAATTCGCAGGTTTGAGAGGGCGGGCGGCCTCAGAAATCCACGAGGCCCTTGCACTCGGGATATCCTGTGCGGCCCCAGAATTGCTTTCCTGTGCTTTTGCCCTTTTTGGCGGTGCGCAGCGTCATGGCTTTGCCGCATTTCGGGCAAGAGGGGATGGGATCCGTCCGATCCG
>CAYQYB010000170.1:0-5935 GCA_964421535.1 uncultured Verrucomicrobiota bacterium
GACGTTCACGGAAGGCCGCTGCGTGGCGAGGATCATGTGGATACCGACCGCGCGCGAAAGCTGGGCCAGCCGGGCGATGCCGTTCTCGATGTCCGCCTGCGCCACGAGCATCAGGTCGGCCAGCTCGTCCACGACGATGACGATGTACGGCAGCCGGTCGGGAGTCAGCTCTTCCGGCTGTTCCTCGCCGCCTTCGGCGCCGGCGAACAGCTCCGCCTGCTTCACGATCGGGCGGCTGTTGAAGGCGGAAATGTTCCGGACACCGACGCGGGCGAACAGCTTGTAACGCTTCTCCATCTCCGTGATCGCCCACCGCAGGCCGATGGCGACCTTCTTCGGGTCCGTGATGACCGGCACGACCAGGTGCGGAAGGTGGTTGTAGGCCGCGAATTCGACGATCTTCGGATCGATCAGCATCAGCCGCATCTGGTCCGGCGTGCGCGACATCAGCAGGCCGGCGAGCACGGAGTTCATGCAGACGGTCTTGCCGGAGCCGGTCGCGCCGGCGATCAGCATGTGGGGCATTTCCGCGAGGTCGGCCACGATCACCCGACCGCCGACGTCCTTGCCCAGCACGAGCGGCAAAGCGGCCTTTCCGGCCAGCCACGCGTCGCTTTCGAGGACCTCGCGAAGGCAGACCAGCGTGGTCTTCGAGTTCGGCACCTCGATGCCGACGACGCCCTTCCCGGGAATCGGGGCCTGGATGCGCACGCTTTCGGCTTTCATCGCCAGGCCGATGTTGTTGCTCAGCGCGGCGATCCTTTCGACGCGCACGCCGGGCGCGGGCAGAAGCTCGTAGCGCGTGACCACCGGCCCGCGCTCGACGTTCGTGATGTCCGCGTCGATGCCGAACTCGGTGAGCGTCTCCTTGAGGACCGTCGCGCTCGCCTGGAAGTCGCCCTTGATCTCGCGGTCCTTCTCCGGCGGCAGGGGATCGATCAGTTCCATCGACGGCAGCTTGTACTGGGATCCCGCGGAGCTGGCCATGGCCGGCGCGGCCGACACGGGCTCGTCCATCTTGACCGGCTTCGGGCGCTCGCGCTTCGGCGGCGGAGGCGGAATGATTTCCTCCGGCTCATCGGCCTCCCCGGGGGCGGGCGGCTCGACCTCTTCCGGCTTGATGACCACGGCGGGACCGATGGCGGGCTTGCGGCGCGTTTCCTTCTGCTTCGCGGCCTCCTGCTCCTTCATCACTTCCTCGAGACGGCGGCGGCGCTTCGCGAGTTCGCGCTGCTCGTGCTCGATCTGGTCCTTCTGGTCGCGGCGCTCGGCGAGAAACGCGTCGAACTTCTTGTACAGCACGCCCACGATCACCCCCACGCTTCGGAACAGGGTGATGGGATGCACCTCGACCAAGAAAATGATCCCCGCGAACAGGACGACCGTGGCAATGATGCCGGTGCCCATCGTGCCGAGGAACCGGATGAAGAAATCCTGCCCGATCAGCGTGCCGAGGGCTCCGCCGGGGCTGCCGATCTCAAACCGGTCCGTCCAGCCGGACCACGCCGACGCGTTGAGTTCGACCAGGCACAGGAGCGAGATCAGGATCGCCAGCATCCACAGGACCTTCGGCCAGACGCGCCCCTCCCGCTTGAAGACCAGGAGAAGGCCGGTGATCCCGAGGATGGCGGACACCGTATATCCGACAACGCCCAGACCCATGAAGATCACGTAGGCGATCCACGCACCCACCGGGCCGATGAAGTTCACGGCGGGCGAGTTCGGCGGCGATTGAACCAGCGGGATGTCTTCCGGCCGGTAGGAAACCAGGCTCAGGAGAACGAGCGCGCACAAACCGACGAGAACAATGCCCCACACGTCTCTCCAGCCGGTGCGGGCGGTTTCTTTTTTGACTGCCATGGGCTGTAAGATAGCAACCACAGACGGCTTGGTGCAAGTGCGGCAGAAGATGGAGTTTCCATTCCGTTTCGCCAACCCACCCCGCCCTTCCGCCTCCGCGAAGGCTCCGGCGGACAAGTCGGGCACCCCTCCAGAGGAGGGGACTTCTTTTGGATGATCCCCTCCCTTGGGAGGGGTGGCGAAGCCGGGGTGGGTGTGACTCATTCTCGACAAATTGTACGGGACAAAGCATCATGGGTCTGGTTGCAAGCCCAGCGGAAAGGATGATCTCATGATCAAAAGCATTCTCGTCTGCACGGACGGGTCCCCCCACGGCGACGTGGCCTGCGAGTACGCCATTGCGTTGACCCAACAGCTTGGCGCGCGCCTGCTCGGACTGCACGTGCTCGATTCGCGGATGCTCGAGGGGCCGCTGATGGCCGACATCTCGGGCTGGGTCGGCGCCCAGCCCTACGGCAGCCAGCTGCAGCAGTTCCGGGAACTCATGGAGGAGAAGGGCCAGACCGTCATCCAGGCGCTGAACAGCCGCTGCGAATCGGCCGGGGTGAAGATCGAGACGTGGGTCAAGATGGGCCACCCGCCGCGGATCATCCTCGAGGAGGAGGCGCGCGCCGAGCTTCTTGTCATGGGCCAGAAGGGCGAACACGCCGAGTGGATCGGCGAAATGAGCGGCTCGATCGTCGAGCGCGTCGTGCGCCACTCGGTCAAGCCGTGCATGATCACGCCCGACACGTTCCGGCCGATTTCCAGGATCCTCGCCGCCTACGACGGCAGCGCCCACGCCAGCCAGGCCCTGCACGAGGCCACCGAGCTCGCGCAGGCACTGAAGGCGGAACTGGTGCTTCTGACCGTGGCCGAAAACGACGACCAGAAGCGCGCGCACGGGATTTCGAAGGACGCGGTGGACCTGGTCAAGGCGCACGGCGTGAACGCGCTGAACCTGGTCGTCACGGGCAAGCCCGCGACGGCCATTCTCGAAAACGCGCGCGACGAACGCTGCGACCTGATCGTGGTCGGCGCGTACGGCCACAGCCGGATCCGCGAAATGATCGTCGGCAGCACGACCGCGCAGATCATCACCAAGTCCAAAGTGCCGGTGATGCTGGTCAGATGAGTTTCAAGTTCCGGGTTCCAAGTTCCAGGTTGCAGGCGGGAAGATGACCGAGACAATCATAGTCGGCGTTGTGCTGGTGGCGGCTGTCGCGCTCTCGACGTGGTGGCTCGCGAAGACGCTGTCGCGGCCGCGGGATGACCAGTCGCTGGTCCTGCTCCAGAACCAGGTGAACGCGTTGGGCGCGCAGGTCGCGCAGGCGATTGACACCTCGCGCAAGTCGATGGACGAGCGCCTCGACAACGCCGCGCGCGTGATCCAGGGCGTCAGCCAGCAGCTGGGCCAGCTGGACGCGTCGTCGCGCCGCATGATCGAGCTGGGCAAGGACATCTCGAGCCTGCAGGACATCCTGCGCGCGCCCAAGCTGCGCGGCAACCTCAGCGAGCTGTTCCTCGGCGACCTGCTCTCGCAGATCATGCCGGCGGACCACTACCGCCTGCAGTACTCCTTCCGCAGCGGCGAAACCGTCGACGCCGTCATCCTCCTCAAGGCGGGCATGGTTTCGGTGGACGCCAAGTTCCCGCTCGAGAACTTCAGGCGCATCGTCCAGGCCGCGGGCGATGACGAGCGGCGCACGGTCAAAAAGGTCTTCATCAAGGATGTGAAGACCCACATCGACGCGATCGCCTCGAAATATATCTGCGCCGACGAGGGCACGTTCGATTTCGCGCTGATGTACATCCCCGCCGAGAACGTCTACTACGAGACCATCATCAAGGACGAGGAGTTCGGCGGCGAGCTGACCCTGTTCAACTACGCGCTCAGCAAGCGCGTGATCCCCGTTTCGCCCAACAGCTTCTACGCGTACCTCCAGACCATCCTGCTCGGGCTCAAGGGCCTCCGCGTCGAGGAAAGCGCGCGGGAGATGCTCAACCAGCTCGCGAGCCTCGGCAAGGAGTTCGAGCGGTTCGAGGACTCGTTCCGGCTCGTCGGCCAGCACCTCGCGAATTCGCAGTCAAAGTACCAGGAAGCGGAGAAGCGGTTCGGCAAGATCCAGGGCCGGTTCGAGCAGATCGACGGAACGATCAAGGAGCTGGGCGGCCCGTCCTCGCCGTCCGCCCCGGCCGCGCCGGACAAGTAATCGACCGAAGGCCGTCGCCATGAGCAATCGTCCATTCATCTTGAAACGTCTCTACTACGGCCTGGCGGGGCCGCGCCACGTGCTGCCGCAGTTCATCATCGTCGGCGCCCAGCGGTCGGGCACGACGACGCTGTACAAATGGATGATCCAGCACCCGCAGATCCGGCCGGGGACGGAGAAGGAGATCCGCTTCTTCGACCGGAACTTCCGGAACGGCGTCAACTGGTACCGGCTTCACTTCCCCACGCGCCGCAAGCTCGGCAGCGACCGCGTCACCGGCGAAGCGACCCCCTACTACCTTTTTCATCCGCGCGCCGCGGCGCGCATCAAGCAGGTCGTTCCGGACGTGAAGCTGATCGCGCTCCTGCGCAACCCGGTCGACCGCGCGGTGTCCCACTATTTCCGCGAGGTGCATCTCGGCCAGGAGGACCGGCCCATCGAAGAGGCCCTGCTCCTGGAGGAGAGGCGGCTGCAGCCGGAGCTGGAGAAGATGCAAAAGGACGAGTTCTACTTCAGCGAGGTCCACCACCAGAAGAGCTACAAGACGCGCGGCGTGTACGCGGAGCAGCTGAAGCGCTACTTCGACCTTTTCGAGCGGCGGCAGCTGATGGTGATGAGCAGCGAGGAGTACTTCGCCGATCCCGAAAAAGCCCTGCATGTCATCTTTTCATTTCTCGAGATCAACGCCGGATTTCTCCCGCGCAAGGTCGCGCCGCAGGAAACTCCGCCGCGCTCCCCCGACGTCCCCGACGCCGTCTACGAGGCGCTGCAGAAGTATTTCGAGCCGCACAACGAGGCCCTGTTCCAGCTGCTGGGCCGCAACCTGGGATGGAACGCGCGAAAGTAATCCGGGCTTGAGCGGACGCCCACATCCCGACTATTCTACCGGCCACGAATGAGCACAGCGATCATCGCGTTCGCGAACCAGAAAGGCGGCGTCGGGAAAACGACCACCGCGATCAACCTCGCCGCCTGCCTCGCCGAGCGACGGAAAAAGATCCTGCTCATCGACCTCGACCCGCAGGCCAACGCCACCAGCGGGCTCGGCATCGAGAAGAAGGAGGGCCAGAGCATCTACCAGGTCCTCCTCGGCGACGGCCAGCTCGAACAGCTCATCAAGCCGACCCCGCTCGAGAAGCTCGACATCGTGCCCTCCGAGCTCGACCTCGCCGGCTCCGAAATCGACGTCGCGCGCGCCGACCGCTACCTGCACCGCTTCACGGAAGCCGTCACGCCCGTCGCATCGAGCGACCGCTACGATTACATCTTCGTGGATTGCCCGCCCTCGCTCGGCATCCTGACCATGAACGCGCTCGTCGCCGCGCAGTCGATCCTCATCCCGCTCCAGTGCGAGTACTACGCGCTCGAGGGGCTCAGCGTGATCACGCGGCTGGTGCAGCAGCTCCACGACACCGGCGCGAACCCGGCGCTGCAGATCGAGGGCATCGTGATGACGATGTACGACATGCGGACGAATCTCTCCCAGCAGGTCGTCCAGGAGGTCGTGTCGCACTTCGGCGACAAGGTCTACGAAACGCTGATCCCGCGCAGCATCCGGCTCGGCGAGGCGCCCAGCTACGGCAAGCCGATCATCCAGTACGACAAGCACTGCACCGGCGCGGCGGCGTACCGCCAGCTCGCGCGCGAGTTCATCGGGCGCCGCAAGATGGCCGGCAAGGAAACCGCCGCAGAAGAGGATTTGAAGGAAGAAGTGCCCGCGGAGCAGCCTGCCGCGCCTGCGGCTCCGGAACAGACCTCGCAACCGCCGCCGGTGGACTGAATTTTCCGAACATTGGAAAAATTCAGGGCGTTTTTTCCAAGGGTTGGAAAAATCCCTCACCCCGACCCTCTCCCAAGGGGAGAGGGAGAAGATTCTGACACCC
>CAYQYB010000171.1:0-5919 GCA_964421535.1 uncultured Verrucomicrobiota bacterium
GCACGTGGGTGGCCTCCGAGGAGTTCCCGCACGGCCACATCGTGGACTACTACCACCAGATCCTCGGACACGTCGGATACTTCGCGATCTGCGGGGCGCAGGGGTGCATCCGCGGCTGCATGGACAGCCTGGAGAAGCGGCGCGCGATCCAGCAGTCCGGTTTTCCGACGCCGGTTTCCCCTCGCGGGCAGTGGACGCTGCGCAGGCCGGAGGAAGAGGAGTCGGCGGGCATCGCAGAGGGCACGTGCCCGGAATTGTACCGAGAGCCGGACGGGCAGGCCGGAAAATGGGAGTAGCAATAATTTGCGACAAGGGGTTTCAATCAGGGAGAGAGTGATGAAAAGGCTGATCACGTTTGAAGTCGTATGTTGCCTGGCGGGCCTGTTGCAGGCTGCGCCGCTGAACGAGAAAGAGGCGCGTATCGTCAAGTCCCGCCTGGTGCCCGCGCCGCAGTCGGTCTCGCTGGCCGACGGGCCGGATGTGGTGCTCGACCCGAGCCTGAGCGTTTCGCTCGCCTGCGCGAAGGAGGGCTCGGCCGCCGCGCAAGAGGTCGGCCGACTTTTCAAAGCGTGGTTCGGCTTTTCGCCCAAGCTGGCGCTCGGTGACGCGTCGCGCGCGCCGCAAGTGGCGGACGCGTACCGCCTCGCAGCGGCGCAGGGGACACTGTCGATCGAGGCCGCTGACCTCGGCGGCGCGCGCAACGCGATGCGCACGCTGCGGCAGATCGCGGAGCCGGTGCGAGGCACGCGCGAAGTGAAGGCGTACTTCGTGCCGGAGCTGATGATCGACGACGCGCCGGCCATGGCCTTCCGCGGCTTCCACATCTGCTGGTTCCCGGAAAACACGCCGTTGCAGATCGAGCGCTTCATCCGCTTGGCGGCCTACTACAAAATGAACCGGGTGGTGCTTGAGCCGTGGGGCACCTTCGTCTCGGAGAAGCACCCGGAGCTGGCTTGGCCCGGCAGCACGATGACCAAAGCCGAGATCCGCCGCTTTGTCGAGATCGCGGACGGCCTGGGCGTGACGCTCATTCCGCAGTTCAACCTCTTCGGCCACGCGTCCGGCTCACGCAGCAGTTCCGACAAACACGTGGTTCTGGACCTGCATCCCGAACTCCAGCCTTTGTTCGAGCCGCTCGGCTGGACGTGGTGCTTAAGCAACCCGGAGACAGCCAAGCTGATCGAGGACGTCGTAGTGGAGCTGCATGAGGCTTTTGGCCGCCCGCCTTATTTCCATGCAGGGTGTGATGAGGCAGGAGACATGGGCACCTGCGCGGCGTGCCGGCGCGCGGATTATGCGGCGGTTTTTCAGAGGTTCCTGACGCACATCCACGGCGTGCTGGCGGCACGGAGTTGCAAGATGATGATCTGGCACGACATGCTCCTGCAGGCCGGCGACCCGCGTTGGAAGGGGTTTCGCGCCAACGGCTCCAATCAGGCCGAGGTCATGCTGGACGCGCTGCCGCGCGACATCGTAATCTGCGACTGGTATTACGGCGCGCCGAACAAAGAGAACGCCTGGCCCACGCTGAAGTATTTCAAGGGGAAGGGTTTTTCCGTGCTGGCCTGCCCGTGGGAGAAGTTGGAAGGTTATCGCGGGCTCAGCAAGGCCGTGCAGGGCGAGAAGCTCGACGGCATGCTCTGCACCGCTTGGCATCATCTCTACGGCGGCAGCATGATGCAGATCTACTTCCGCGCGGCCCACGCGACGTGGGGTGTTCTGCCCACGGGCGGCCACGAGGACCTCGTTTTCGCCCAGCACCTGCGCCAGGTCGGCTGGGATGTGCCGGTCAAAACGTACGAGGACACGGGGACGGTCAACACCCAGCTTCCCGAGAAGACGGCGACGCCGCGGTGAGCTTTCGGTACTCCTGCAGGCTCACGCCATGCGCCCGCTTGAACATGCGGCGCAGGTGGTCGTCCGTCTGGAACCCGCTCCGGTCCGTGATCTCGCGGATCGGGTAGTCGGTTTCGGTCGCCAGCCGCCTGACCCGCTTGAGGCGGACGCCTCGCCCCTTCGAGCCGAATCGCGAGTGCCGTTGCGCAAAATGCCGGATCGCTTGGTGCGCATTTGGCGGTGTTCTCGCTATGCCCACTGGTTTATACTGGGTTCTTAATAGGAAACGTATGTGACGGAGAACAGCAGTTCGGAAAGGGGAAGGGCGTGAGGTTTTTCGAATGGAAGGCGTCTGGCCTATGGTGCGCGGGGCTGCTCGCGGCAGGTGCTGCCGACGGAATGAACACCCATGAAATCTTTCTGGCCCGCGACGGGCAGGCCGCCGCGCAGATCGTCATCCCCGCCGCCGCCCGCCCCGTCGAGCGTACCGCCGCGCAGGAGCTGCGGCAGCATCTCGAGAAGGTGACCGGCGCCGCGCTTCCCATTGTTTCTGAGGAAACCCCTAAGAGCGGGCCGCGCCTGCTGGTGGGCGACACGGCCGCCGCCCGCAAGCTGGCGCCGGACTTCGATCCGGCCGCGGCGGAGGAAGACAGCATCCTGCTGAAGACGGTCGGGGACGACCTCGTCCTGACGGGGCACCCGCAGCGCGGCGCGCTCTACGCGGTCTACACGTACCTGGAGGACACCGTGGGTGTCCGCTGGTGGACCTCGCAGGAAACCTTCATCCCACGCAAGCCGACGCTGCCGCTTCCCGAGCTCGACGTCCGCTTTTCTCCGCCGCTGCGCTTCCGCGAGGCGTACTACTTGGACTCCTTCCACGCTCTTTTCAAGACGCGCCTGAAGGGTAACTTCAGCTCGCGCACGCGCTACATGCTCGCGCCCTTGGAAATGATCCCCGAGGCCTACGGCGGCAACCACCGGCTCATCCATTTCAAAGGCCGCAACTCTGCCTACCACTCGTTCTACGAGCTGATCCCGCCGGACAAATACTTCAAGGACCACCCCGAGTGGTTCAGCGAAATCAAGGGCACGCGCACGCACAAGAACGCCCAGCTCTGCCTGACCAACGAAAAGATGCGCCGGGAGCTGACGAAAAACGCGCTCGCCCTGCTGCATGAGGATCCGGGCGCGGATATCATCCAAGTGAGCCAGAACGACACGGCCGGGCGCTGCACCTGCGCGGCCTGCCTGGAGGTCGAAAAAGAGGAGGGCGGGATCGGCACGGCCTCCGGCCCGCTGCTCCGCTTCGTCAACCGCGTGGCCGAGGACATCGAAAAGGAATTCCCGAAGATCTTCGTGGAGACGTTCGCCTACCAGTACACGCGTCAGGCACCGACTCAGGTCCGGCCGCGCCCCAACGTGCTGATCCGGCTCTGCTCCATCGAGTGTTCCTTCGCGCAGCCGCTGGACAGCGACGCCAAAGACAACCGCGCGTTTGCGAAGGACGTCGAAGCGTGGAGCCGCGTCGCGGGCAGCAACCTGTTCGGCTGGGACTATGTGACCGACTTCAGCTCCTACATGCTGCCGCATCCGAACCTGCGCGTGCTGGGCCCGAACATCCGGTTCTTCGTGAAGAACGGTGCGACCGGGCTTTTCGAGCAGGGCGACGCGCTCTGCGCCGCAGGCGATTTCGTGCGCCTGCGCTACTGGCTCATCTCCCACCTGCTCTGGAACCCGGCCTTGGACGACCGACAGCTGGTCGACACCTTTCTGAGCGGCTACTACGGCGAGCAGGCCGGCGCCGCGCTGAAGCGCTACCTCGACTTCATCCACGACCGCTGCGAGGCGTCGGGCTTCGCGCTCACCTGCTATCAGGAGAACGTCACGCGCTGGCTCGACTACGGGGGCATCGCCGAGGCTACGCGGCTGATGAGCGAGGCGCTCGCCGCGGCGGAAGCGGGTCACGGAAGCGCCGAACGTGAGTTCCTTCTACACGCTCGTCATCAGTTCGAAACTGGAAAAGTACCAGGATGAGTTCATCACGCCGCCCAATACCGTGAAGATCGAGATCGTCTTCAACCAGCCGAACACGAACGAGAGCCTTGTCGTTGAGAACGCGAAGCTCGAAAAGATCGAAAATCCGCCGACGCGGAACGTCAATCCTGACTTCTCGATGGGACCGCGCGGCTTTGCCGGCTGGAGCGTCGGTCGGAACCGTCGGATCGCGGAGGATCCGGAGAATCCGGGCACGTACATGCTCGTAGCCGGCGGTGACGCGGGCAACGGCAATCTACGCAGCAACTGGATCCCGGTCGAGCCCGGCGAGAAGATCCGATGCGAATATAAGATGAAGTCGTCCCTTACGAAAGGCGCGGGTCGCGTCGTCTTTATGACCTACACGTCGACGGCTAAGCGCGACGATTGCCAGGACGGCACGCTCTCCAAGACCTTCTTCATCGGGAAACGGATGACCGAAGGGTCGTTCGACTTCGTCGTCCCTCCGGAAATCCACGTCCTTCGCGTCTACGCGGATAACGCCGAGATTCACCACATGGCGTTCACGAAGGAAGGGGCGAAATGAAAAAGCGACTGGTTTTTAGAGTGTCTGAGTGCCTGATTGTCTGCGCCTGCGCGCTCGTAGGCCAGGCAAGCGTGATCGTTCCGGAGAAGCCGACGATTAACGAGGCGTTCGCCGCGGGCGAATTTAAATACTGGCACAGGGAGATCACCGGCAAGGAAGAGCCGGCCTATGACGTCTGCATCGGGCGCTCCTTCGGCGAAAAGTTCTTCCCCGAGGACATCCGGGCGCTGGAGGGAACGCAGGGCTTCGCGGTCCGCACCCGTGGCGGCGTGATCTACCTCTTCGGAGCGAGTCCGTGCGGCAACTCGTTCGCGGTCTACGACTTCTTCGAGAAGAACACGGATATCATCTGGCCGTCATACGCGAAAGACGTGGACCGCATCTTCACGCCCGTCGAGAAGATCGAGCCGAAGGTATGCGATTACCGGCTGATTCCCGCGCTGAACGACCGAAGCTGGTCCATCAACAACGGCTACTACTATAACGATCCGCGGACCGAGCACTACTGCCTTCGCCTCAAGAGTGACGCGGCGAAGGGTGATTCCGCGCGCCGCGCCGCATTCGGTTTCGACGATGGCGACTGGGGCGGACACAACCTTTGGCGGTATCTTCCGTGGGACAAGCTCCATGAGAAACATCCCGAATACTTTTGCATGGTGGACGGCATCCGCCGGAAGCAGGGCTACGATGCGACGATCTGCTACACCGCGCCCGGCGCGGCGGAGGAGATGGCGCGATGCTTTGCCAGAGAGCGCATCGAACAGAAAAAAGAGTGCGGTTACGCGGGTCTCGGCATCGAAGACGCCAACCAGGAATGCTGCTGCCCGACGTGTCTCGCGCCGATTCCGCTACCGGACGGAACGCTTCTCAAGAAGGAGGACAACCCCGAGCTCTTCAAGAGCGCGCTCTACTACCGCTGGTTCAACAACGTGGCGCGGGAGCTCGCGAAGACGCATCCCGGCTTCATGCTGAACACGATCGCCTACATGTTCACCTGCGAGCCGCCGCCGTTCCCGCTGGAGAAGAACGTGGTGGTGAATTACTGTTCGATCGGCAAGGACACGCGCAAACCGTTCAACGATCCTTCGAACAAGAAGGAATGGTCTCAGCTCACCGGCTGGTCAAAGCTCTGTCCGAACTTCTCGGTCTACGAATACTGGGGGTGCGGCGCGCACTATCCGCGTCCCGTCTCGTATGTGATCCAGAAGGACCTCAAGATCATGCTTCCGCTCGGGTGCTCCCGCACCGGCACGGAATGGATCCAAAAGAACGGCGCGGAATACGTTTCGGCGATGGATTTCTGGGTCGCCAACAAGCTCATGTGGGATCCGGATCAGGACATCGAAAAGCTCCGCGACGAGTTCTTTTCGAAAGCCTTCCGCGGTGCCGCGAAGGAAATGCGGAGCTTTTACGACATTGTCCGCGATTCGTGGTTCCGTATCCCTGGAAAGAGCACATGGAGCGAGGACCCGATCAACCAGATCGCGTTCCTCATGAAGGAC
>CAYQYB010000172.1:0-5898 GCA_964421535.1 uncultured Verrucomicrobiota bacterium
CCTGCGTCCCCGGTACGAGGAGCACCATCATGCGCGCATTACCGACGACGCCGTCGCGGAGGCAGCGATGCTTTCATCGCGGTACGTGACCGACCGGTTCCTGCCCGACAAGGCGATCGACCTCATGGATGAAGCCGGCGCACGCGCGCGCATCTCGGCCATGACGCGCCCGCCCGAGATCAAGGACCAGGAGAAGAAGATCGAGGAGATCCGGAAGCAGAAAGAGGAGTCCATCCGCGCCCAGCATTTCGAAGAGGCGGCGGCGTTCCGCGACCAGGAGCGGATCGCGCGCGAAGAGATGGAAAAGAAGATGGAGACGTGGCGAAAGTCGCGCGACGAGGCGGTCGTCGCCGTGACGGCGGAAGACATCATGGTGATCGTCTCGAAGTGGACCGGGGTTCCGCTCACCAAGATGGAGGAAGTCGAGATGGCCCGGCTCCTTCACATGGAGAAGGATATCGAAGACCGCGTCATCGGGCAGAGGGAGGCGGTGGCGGCGATCTCGAAGTCCCTGCGGCGTTCCCGCGCGGACCTGAAGGATCCGAAGCGGCCGATCGGCTCGTTCATTTTCCTCGGTCCGACCGGCGTCGGGAAGACCCTGCTGGCCAAGGCGCTGGCCGAGTTCATGTTCGACAACGCGGAGGCGCTGATCCAGATCGACATGTCCGAGTACATGGAGAAGTTCGCGGTCTCCCGCCTCGTGGGCTCGCCGCCGGGATACGTCGGCTACGAGGAAGGCGGACAGCTCACGGAGAGAGTGCGGCGGCGTCCGTACTCGGTCGTTCTTTTCGATGAGATCGAGAAGGCGCACCCCGAGGTCATGCACATCCTCCTGCAGATCCTGGAGGAAGGGAAGCTGACCGACAGCCTCGGGCGCTCGGTCGATTTCCGCAACACCATCGTCATCATGACGTCGAACCTGGGCTCCGATTTCGTCCGCAAGGGCGGAGGGCTCGGATTCGGCAAGGGCGACGCGTTGGCCGATTACGACACGCTGAAGCGCCAGATGCTCGAGGAGGCCAAGAAGGTCTTCAGGCCCGAGCTGCTGAACCGGTTGGACGAGGTCATTGTCTTCCGGCAGCTGAACCGCGACGACGTGATCAGGATCCTTGAGCTCGAAGTAAAGAAAATCCGGGAGCGGCTCTCCACGAAGAACATCGAAATTCATCTCGCGGATTCCGCCCGGGAATTCCTGCTCACCAAAGGCTTCGATCCGTTGTACGGAGCCCGTCCTCTCCGGCGGGCGGTGGAGCGTTTCCTGGAGGACCCGCTCGCCGAGGAGCTTCTCAAGGGCAACATCATCAAGTCCGAGGTTATCGAAGTCACGGCCGACGGCGATCATCTGAAGTTCGGACAGCTGGCGGGCACGAGCTAGAAATCCTCTCAGGGACCTTCTGAGGCTTCAGGAATTCCTGTGTAGCAGGCCGGCATGACGGCTTTGGCTTTTTGTCGCCTCACCAATTCCCAGTACCGGTCATACGCGCGGAGCAGGGCTGGAGACTGCGCGGAAATCCACGAACGGACGGCATGCGTCTCGAGACGCAGATTGCCTTTGAAGCGCGAGAAGTCCTGCAGCGGCCCGAAGTACTGCACCGGGGAGAGCAGGATGTTGTCCAGGCTCACGAATCCATCCTGGATCAGGGGCGCGTTACCCCACTTGCGACGAAGTGTTTCAGGCGTGTCGATCACGCCTGCCACCAGGAGGGTTGCGTCACCGAGGGCAAACCTCAGCAGATCCTTCCGAACAAGCTCCTCCTGGCGAAAGCGACTCTCTAGATGTTCCAGCGTGATCGGCCGGTTGGACCCGACAAGGATCAGGTTGCGGCCGTTCCCGACGAAACAGAACGCCTCGGGGAACGAATCGATGAATGTGCTGACGATAAGGTCCACCGACTTCTGAGTCAGCCACTCCTCGGGCAGCCATTGAGTGACAAAGCCTCCCGGCGCGAGCCTTTGCTGAACATCCTGGTAAAACTCGCGAGAATAGAGTCGGGACACGCCGTGCGTGAGAGGGGGCGGCGGCTCGAGCGTGACCAGGTCATACTGGTTCGTGGTCAACTTCAGGAATTGGCGGCCATCGTCCACGACCAGCTGCATCCTGGGATCGGCGAGCACGTTGTGGTTTGTGCGCCGGAATTCCCGGCTCAAGCGAAAGACAGACGGGTTGAGATCGAGGACGTCGACGCGCTCGATGGAGGAATGCTCCCGGATTGCGTCAGCCGTGCTTCCTACACCATAGCAGATCAGGAGGGCATGCCTGGGCTGCGGGTGCAGGAGAAGGGGGAAGTGAGCCATCAGCCTCATGTAGCGCTGGGCCCCGCCTGAAATACCCGACATGGAGTGCCCATCGAACATCAGCGCCTGGCCGGTCCCATCCTCAGAGGGGTTTACCCAGAAGAGGTGCTGAGGCGTGCTCTCGAATGCCAGGGGCAGGATGTCAGGCCGCGCGTTCACGACCAACCGCATGTTGAGGGAAGAGGGCGTGAGCGGGAAGCCCAGCGTCAGCACGAGTGCCGGAACGGCGAGCGCGCGAACCGTCAACGGCCGGCCCCACGGCTCGACGGACAGGAGGATGCATCCCGCCGATGCCATCAGGAGGAAGATGCGCGCGGCGTAAAACGTGTGCACGTACTGAAGAAGCCAGCCGAAGACGAGAACGCCCGACAGAAAGGCGAGCGTGTTCAGGCCATACGTCCGGGACAGGTCCTCGCCGCTCGCCTGCTTCTGGTCGCACAGGGCCGGCAGCAGCAAAGAGAGGCACGCATACGGAAGGAAAATATAGAGCGCGGTGTACAGGAAGGTGACGACGGCTCCCTTTGTATAGAGGGGCATTCCCGCGAAATGCCCGGCCCACCACATCACAAACGCATAGCCAAGGTCCGGCTCCGCGAACCAAAGCCCCACGCACCATGCCAACGCAAGCCAGCAGGCCACGACAAGCCACCGCGGTCCCGGCTTCCACCGATGGACCACCGAGGAGGCCACCCAAATGCCGGCAATGGCGTGAAAGGACAGCATGGCGAAAGTGCACTTGACCCCGCTGTAGGTGAGTTTGATGAGGACAAAGACAAGCGCCTCAAGCCCGCCACACAGGAATCCGCTGAGCACCGCGGGGTAGTCCGAAATTCGCCTGCCGCCCTGTGTCTGTGACGGCCGGATCAGCGCCGGTCGCTCCGATCGCGGCGACACGAGGAAAAGCAGGGCAATCAAAAGATTGGCCGCCAGCGCAATGACCATCACGGAGAAATACCCGATGCGCGGGAAGCCAATGAACTCCGCGAGCAGGATCGCGAGGCAGGCCCCGAGCGTATTGAGGGCATAGAGTTGACTTGGGAAGCGTTCCTCTTCCATGAAGAGCGAGCAGATGAATGGATATGTCAGCCCCATGAAGAAGCAGGGCAGTCCGACAGCCAGCAGGGCCTGGCCAAGCTTGAGGGCCTGGTATGTCAGATCGGGTACGTGCAGAGTAAGAGGTCCGGACACGACTTGCGTATAAGGGAAAACACCGGCCCAGTGAACAAGCGAAACGCGGGTGGATCCGATCAACAGGACGACGAGAGCGGCAATGATCAATTCGATCAGTCCGTACAGCCGAAGGCCCGTCAGTCTTGTGATATGGGTCAGGCGTGTAGTGAATCGATTTGATGAGATGGCACCCAGTCCAAGGCCTCCGATGAATGTGCAAAGCACGACGAGATACGTCGTCCCCGTCGCGCCGAAGTGGTCGACGAAGTAATGGTACCAGACCAGCTGATAGACGAGACTGCACGCCCCGGAGAGGGCGTACGCGAAAAGGACGAATCGTTTATCGTTCAGAAGACTCACAGGAGAACCCAATCCAGAATAGCACGGCAACGACCGCGGAGACGCCTGTGTGATGCTGTTAGCCCTTAATTACTAATGAGTTATACTTCAACGTCAAGAATCGTCTTGATATTGCCATCAGGTTTTCTAGTCTCGCGGCCAGTAGTTGAAACGTTTTAGCAGAACTGAAGGGGATTATCATGTCTCGCCACAAAACACCGATCGTCCTTGGAAACGCGCGCTTCACTGTCTACACCGATGGCTGCGTCCGCATGGAGTTCTCGTACGGCGGGAAATTTCCCGCAGGGCCGTCTCTTCTCGTCGGCAAGACGGCGGCTCGCGCCGTGCGTGCTGATGTTCTCCGGAAAGGGAAGTCGCTGACGATCAGGACCCCGAAGTTCGAGCTTCATTACACGGACAACGGGCAGGTGTTCTCGCCCGAAAACCTCAAGATCATCCACAAGAACAGCAACGGCCAGCGGATGGTCTGGACGCCGGGCAAGCGCGACGGCGGCAATCTCGGCACGGTCACACGCTCGCTCGACCAGTGGAAGTGGTGCGGCGGGCCCCAGCACTATCCCGTCGAAGGAATTCTCAGCACGGACGGCGGCCATTTTGTGGGCGACGATCAGAAGGTGTACTGGAACTCCCGATACGACTGGCCTGAATGCCGAGGTCACGCGGTGCAGTTTGACGGGTACTTCTTTGCCTACGCGAACGACTACAAGGGCGCCCTGAAGGATTTCGTGACGGTCTTCGGCCCCGTCCCCATGGTCCCGCGCTGGACGTTCGGCTTCTGGTACTCGCGCTGGTATGCGTACACGGACAAGGAAGTCATCGGCCTCGTGAAACGGTACCGCAAGGAGGACATTCCGATCGACGTCATGATCATTGATACCGATTGGCGCGGAGGGTGGGGCGGGTACGACTGGAACAGGAAGTATTTCCCGAATCCGCGCAAGGCGATGAAGACCCTGCACGACCTCGGAGTCCAGACGTCCTTGAACGATCACCCGGGCTACGATCAATACGACGCGCTGCCCGCTGAAGACAGCCACATCCCGGAAATCGGGAAGCGTCTCGGCGCGCTGCCGCACCAGGGCCAGTGGGCGTGCGACTGGTCTCGCAAGCCTGCCGTGAAGGCGTGGTGCGATGTCCTGCTCGGGCCGCTGTTCGACGACGGCATGGATTTCTGGTGGATCGACGGCTGGGTCAAGCCTCCGTTCGCCGGCACGGACAGCCAGCTGTGGGCGAATCGGATTTACTTCGATCTCACCGAAAAGAAGACGCACAAGCGCGGCATGGTGCTCGCGCGTTGGGGCGGCGTCGGATCGCACCGCTACCCGGTGCAGTTCTCCGGCGACACTCCGTCCGAGTGGCACATGCTTCAGCATCAGATCGAGTTCACCGCCCGGTCGGGCAACCTCGGCGCGGTTTACTGGTCTCACGACATCGGAGGGTTCTTCGGCCGCAAGGTCGACGAGGAACTCTTCATTCGCTGGTCGCAGTTCGGCGCGATGAGCCCGGTGTTCCGCACGCACAGCGATCACGGGGATCGCGAGCCGTGGAAGTACAGCGCGACGGCGAAGAAACTGTTCCGCAAACAGACGCGCATCCGATACTCGCTTGCGCCGTACTTCTACTCGCTGGCCCGCGAGGCTCACGAAACCGGCATGCCCATCGTCCGCCCCCTGTATCTCGAGTACAACGACAACGATGGCGGCGCGCTCTGGAGGAAGCACCAGTACACGCTCGGACGCGACCTGCTTGTGATCCCCGCCGAGGGGCCGGTCGACAAGCATTCGAAGGTCTTTCGCAAGCGGGCGTACTTCCCGAACGGAAACTGGATCGGACTGGAGACGGACGAGCTCTATCACGGCATGCGCGACGGGCATATCGATATTCCGCTCGAGCGCATTCCGACGTATGTGCGCGAAGGCGCGATCATCCCGTGCCAGAAGGTCGGCGCCAACCTCGGCACGGCGGCTCCGAAGGAAATCCATTTCGATTACTATCCGAGCCCGTTCGAGAAATCGGACTTCGTTCTGTATGAAGACGACGGCCAGAGCAAGGACTACGAGAAGGGCCGCTTCG